>CAZDKX010000408.1:0-3848 GCA_964505935.1 uncultured Syntrophobacteraceae bacterium | reverse complement strand
CCGCATGCTGAATAAGACCCCGCCTGAGGATGCCATTTATGCGGTGGATCTCTTCCGTCCCGAAGACGCCCAGGGGGTGGTTCGCCTTTTCCAGGCGGTTTACGGGGACGATTATCCGGTCAAGATTTACTACAACCCGGAAAAGCTTACAGAGGCCAACCGAACCGGCGACTGCCACTCTGTGGTGGCCCGCACCGCGGACGGTCAGATTGTGGGAGTCCATCATCTCATCAGATCGGGGCTCGGTGATTTCCTCTATGAATGGGGCGCAGGCCTAGTGCTGCCGGAATACCGATCTCGGGGAATAACGGAAAGTATTGCAAGACACCTGATGCAGGTGGTGGTCCCCGGGCTTGGCATCGAAGAGGTTTTCGGGGAGCCAACCTGTGCCCATGTCACCATGCAGAAGCTGTGCGCCGGCATCGGGTTTATTGACACGGCCCTCGAGTTGTGCCTGGTGCCTGCTAATCTGTATGACAGGACGAAGCCTGCATCGGAGAGGATGTCAACGCTCCTGCAGTTTCACTGCTTCAAACCAAGGCCCCATACCGTCTTCCTGCCCCGCGTGTATGAGGACGGACTGCGCTTCCTCTACTCGGCTTTGGACGACGAAAGGACCCTGGTGCCGGCGGCGGAAGTCCGTCCTGAGGCCCCACCCTCCGAACTCCGGATGCAGATTTTTGATGCTGCCCAGGTGGCAAGGATCGCCATACCCCACGCCGGTCAGGACCTGGCATCCCGTTTGGCCGAACTCGAGCGGGAGGCGCTCAGCAAAGATGTTCTGGTCCTGCAGGTCTGGCTCAAACTGGATAATCCGGGGGTCGCCGCGGCGGTGGATGCTTTGCGGTCGAGGGGGTACTTCCTCGGCGGGGTCCTGCCGCGATGGTTCGACACGGACGGTCTGCTGATGCAGAAGGTTCGGTGCAGCCCCGGTTTTGAGTCTCTTTCGCTGTATACTGATCGTGCCCGTGAGATCCTGCAAATGGTGACAAAAGACTGGGAACGAGCGTGCCGCCAAGGATTTCAAGAGACCTGTTGACCCGCTGGCACCCATCCGGAACCCCCCCTTTTGTGGGAGCGGCATGCTGCCGCGATGGGAGCGTCACTCGCGGCTGGAAAGCCGCTCCCACAGAAACGCAACTTTCTATCTTAAACTGGTATCGCTACGGCAAAGGTGACCATGAAAAGCGCTCTCTCCGGCATAACTGTACTGGATTTGTCGCGTCTGCTTCCCGGGCCGTTTTGCTCCATGCTGCTTGCCGACATGGGCGCGGACGTGATTAAGGTGGAAGACCCGAAACAGGGAGACTACATCCGGCAGTGGCCGCCGCTCATTGGGAAAAACAGCGGCTTTCACGTGGTTCTAAACCGGAATAAACGCTCCCTCACCCTCAATCTGAAGCTTCCGGAAGGCAAGGAACTCTTCGAGCGACTCGTCAGCAAGGCAGATGTCGTCCTCGAGAGTTTTCGACCCGGCGTCATGACTCGGCTGGGCTTGGGATACGACCTCCTTAAGCTTGTCAATCCCCGGCTGGTCTACTGTTCCATCAACGGCTACGGTTGGGAAGGCAAGCGTTCCCAGGAAGCGGGCCATGACATCAACTACCTTGCTCTCAGCGGCATCCTTTCCTATACTGGCAGGAGTGGTCAACCCAGTCTGAGCGGCGTGCAAATCGCCGATCTGGGAGGTGGCGGCCTGTTGGCGGCTTTCAGTATCGTCACCGCCCTGCTGGCCCGCGAGCGCCTGGGCGAGGGGCAATTCATCGATGTGCCCATGATGGACGGAGCGCTTGCCTGGAATTGCCTGCGCTGGGGGAAATATCTCGGCGACGGTAAAACCCCTTATCCCGGCGATGACCTCCTCAATCATGGCTTTGCCTGCTACAATATCTATGAAACGCGGGATGGTCGACATATGAGTCTGGGCGCCATTGAACCCCAGTTCTGGAAGAATTTCTGTGAAGCCGCGGAGCAGCCGCACTGGAACCAGCCTCAATACTTCCAACCGGGACCGCACCAGCAGGTCCTGCAGCAGGAAATTGCCTCCTTCTTCAAGCAGAAAACGCTGGCCGAATGGGCAGACCATTTCGCGGGCAGGGACTGTTGCTGCGAGCCCATCATGAATCTTGCCGAGGTCATGAATGACCCGGAGATGCGCGCCCGGCGGATGGTTGTCGATATGGTGCACGAGAGCTGGGGGGCCTATCGGCAACTGGGAATTGCCGCAAAGTTCTCGTTGACGCCGGGCAAGATCAGAAGTCACGCTCCGGAACTCGGCGAACACACCCATGCCATCTTAGAGGAACTGGGCTTGGCGCCTGGCGAGATCGAGGCCTTGGCGGCCAGGGGAGCAATATAAAGAGAAGCCTCACGCAATACGGGCGCATTGAAGTGCTGGTCAAGCAGAGGACGAGACCACCGGTCCCGCCGGAAAGGGCAAGGCCATTGAGGAAAACAATACCTGGAGTGGGCTGTGCCGTCCCGCGATTTGATGCTCAGGCCAAGGTCACCGGGCTGGAAACATACGCCGTCGATCACTATCCCGAAAATCTGCTGTGGGCCGGGGTGAAACGGGCCGGCATTCCTCACGGGCGGATCAGAGGCATCGACACCTCGACCGCCGAGGCGCTGCCGGGCGTGGTGGGCGTCCTGACCGCGAAGGAGGTGCCCGGCACCAACCGGCAGGGCATCGTCCACAAGGACCAACCGGTACTGGCCGACGAGAAGGTCCGGCATCGCGGTGATCCCGTGGCGCTGGTGCTTGCGGAAACCAGGGAGGTCCTCAGGGAGGCGCTGCGCCTCGTCCATGTCGACCTCGAACCGCTGCCCGCCGTCTTCAACCCGGAGGCAGCGCTGCAGCCCGAAGCTCCGCTGCTTCACGAGCGCGGGAACCTCCTGCTGCAGGCAACCATCAAGAGCGGCGGCGGCGCGGAGGCGCTTGCCGCATGCGACGTGGTGGTGGAGGGAGAGTTCCTGGTTCCCTTTCAGGAGCATGCCTTCCTCGAAACCGAAAACGGGGTGGCGTGGCAGGAGGCGAACGGCGGGATCACCCTCATCGTTTCCACGCAGGCGCCTTTCCGGGACCGTTTCGAGATCAGCCATGCTCTCGGCCTCGATCCCGCTTCCCTCCGCGTCATCAGCCCCTATCTCGGCGGCGGCTTCGGCGGCAAGGACGGCGCCACGGTCCAGTGCCTGCTGGCCCTCGCCGCCCTCCATGCCCGAGGGCGGCCGGTGAAGATGTGGTGGGAGCGGGAAGAGAGTTTTGTCGCCGGCTACAAACGCCATGCCACCCATATGATCTACCGGTTGGGAGCAACGGCCGACGGCACGCTGCAGGCCCTTCACTGCCGCCTCTACTATGACACCGGCGCCTACGCCCATCTCGGGGGGGAGGTGATGGAGCTGGGCATGGAGCATGCCGCCGGCCCCTATCGGGTCCCTCATACGCTCATCGAAGGGTGGTGCGTCTACACCAACAACCCCATCGGCGGGGCCATGCGAGGCTTCGGCGTCTGCCAGGTGACCTTTGCCGTCGAATGCATGATGGACCGGCTGGCGGCCAAACTGGGCCTGGACCCGCTCGACCTGCGGCTCAAAAACGGCCTGAAGCGAGGGGATAAGAACGGTGTTGGCGTCACCATGGTCCATTCCACGGGGATGGTCCCCTGCCTCGAGACCCTGCGCCGACACCCTCTCTGGACCGGACGCGAAGCCTGGAAGCGGGCCGCCGGACCGTTCACGCGCCGGGGCGTCGGCCTGGCGGCGGGGTGGAATGCCATGGGCTACGGCCGGGGACTTCCCGATTCCGCCATTGCCAAGGTTGAGCTGACCCAGGAAGGCAAAATCCG
>CAZDKX010000407.1:0-3856 GCA_964505935.1 uncultured Syntrophobacteraceae bacterium | reverse complement strand
GAGGGAGGCGGGCGGGTGCTCGTAGGGCAGGCGGTAGAGCGCCAGACGGCCCATGGTGAGGGGTACGGCGATCCAGCACTCGCCGGTGGCGGTGCAGCGGAAATCGAAGTCCCAGAGCGGCGTGGGGTTTTGCCACACGGTTGGCAGACGCATGGTGAAAAGCAGCCGCTGGCTGTCCAGGTCCCACAGGCGGACGGTCATGTCCTCACTGACTGTGGCGAGCAGCCGGCCGTCTGGGCTGTAGATGGCGCGGTAGACGGTGTTTTCGTGGCCCACCAGGAGGCGGCGCGCATCGGGGTTGGCCAGCTCATAAATCGTGACGGTCTGTTCCCGTCCCACGGCGGCGACTTCACGGCCGTCGGGGTTGAAACTCGCCCAGTAGAGCTCGTCCTGAGCCCAGGCGATTTCCTGGGGCGGCCATTGGGGGTAGTTGAGGTTCCACAGGCTCACCTGGTAATCATCAGTGCCGGCACTGAGTAGTCGGTCCCCGCCGGGGTTGAAAGCGACACTGGCGATCCTGCCCTCATGAGCCTTGAACAAGCGTCGCTGGCCGCTGGCTACGTCGAACAGGCCAACCTGGCCGTCATAACCGGCGGTGGCCAGAGTGCGCCCGTTAGGGGAGAAGGTGACCGCGTTGACCCAATTGCTATGGCCTGTGAAGGTATGCAGAACAGTCAGGGTGATGTTGTCGTCTTTCACCTCCAATCGCCAAAGCTTTGCTGTCTGATCGTCACTCGATGTGGCCAGCAGGCTGCCGTCACTATTGAAGGCAAGGCGTGCGACCGCGTTATTATGGGCATCGGCGATTGTGCTGAGCTCTTTCCCGTCGGGTGAGGAATATAGGCGCAAAGAGCCGTCTCCCATGCCCACCGCCACTCTGCGGCCATCCGGTGAGATCACCGCCGAAACGGCGGAGCCCCCGGTCTCCCACAACCACTGCCCCGGGGTGGCCAAAGTCCAGCGCCGCACCGTGCCGTCGTTGGAGGCAGTGTAAAGGCGGTTGCCGTGCCGGGTGACCGTCAAGATGCCAGTATCGTGCCCCTGGTAAATGCGCCGCGTAATGCCGCTGGTGACATCCCACAAGCGCAGAGTATTGTCCCGGGAAGCAGAGATCAGTTGGCTGCCCTCCTCGCTGAAGGCGACACCGAGGACGAGGTTCCGGTGGCCGCGCAAATTGGCGAGGAATTCACCGCTTTCGGCACTCCAGGCGACCACTTGATGCCCATCGCTTGCCGTCGCCAGCCGCCTGCCGTCCGGGCTGAAGGTTACCGCGCGCACCACAGCGTAGTGCCTCAGAGGAGGGGACGAAGACTCACCCTTTCGCCAGTCCCAGATACGGACCGACCCGTCCGAGGAAGCGCTGGCCAACCGATCGCCATCCGGGGAAAAGGCCAGCCCGCGGCGGTAGGCGATGCCTCCGGTATGTCTTTCCAGACTCCCTATTGTCTTCCCGTCGGCTGTCGACCAGAGGGTGATGGTACCGTTGTTATCGCCGCCGGCGAGGGTCTCGCCGTCCGGGCTGAGGGCCAGCGCCCGGACTGCACCCGGTGCTTGCCATTCGCTCAGCTTTTCCCCCTCCGGCAGCGACCAACGGATGACGCGGTCATCTTCACCGCCGCTGAACAGCCAGCGGCCTTGAGAGTCGAATACCACGGACCACACGCTGCCCCACTCACCGGCCATAGGGTCATGTCCTGCCAACCGCTTTAGCAACTGACCGCCGGCGGCATCGAACAGCACCAGGGTGCCCCCCTCCCCGGCGGCGGCGAGCAATTTGCCGTCCGGGCTTACCACCACCCCTCCGGTAAGGGCCGCGCCGGCGCCGGTATACTCTTGTTCCCCCCGACCTCCCATCATCTCCACGTATCCCGCCAGCAGGTTCCGGGCGTGACGGCGCGCTTCGGGGATATCCGGGTCCAAAGGAATGGTTCTGGCCAGCACCCGATACGCCTCGGCGTAATCCTCGAGCCGCGCCAGCAGGCTGCCGTGGGTGAGCTGGGCCTCGAACAGGCTGCTGGTGCGCTGCTTTTCGGCTGTTTGGGCCTTGTAGTAAAAGAGCATGGCAGCAGCTGCCATGCAGATCGCCAACAGGGCCACCGCCGCCGCAAACATCGTCCACCTTTCGGCCCGCCTTGCGCTGGCGCGGGCTTTATCCCCCAGTTGCCGCTCTGTGTCGGCTCGTTGCCGCTCGGCTTCGGCTTCCTGCTGCAGCCGTTGCTGTTCCTCCTCCCGCGTCCGCTGTTCTGCATCGCGACTCTCAATAATGAACCGTCGGGTCTGCTCATACTCATCAGCAAAGGCGTCGCCTTGCAGCACGCTGTAGCGCTCCGCCCAGGAGGGGTTGGGCTGCCAGGCCGACTCGTCCGCGCCCGGGTTCCACCAGTCCAGAGCCCGGGCCAGATCGCCGCCGGTGAGCAGGCCGCTGACACCCTCCCGGTATTCGGCGGCACGCTGCGCCCAGCGCCGGTATCCCTCGCCGCGCTGGGTTTCGTTCGCCACCCAGTCCCGCAGCTTGACCCACTGGCGGATCAAGGCCTCGTGGGTCAGGTCGATCACGCTCTTCTCCACCAGCTCGCGGCCGTAATGGAGAAAACTCACCTCCGGCATGGCGTACCCGGCGATCACCGGCTTGAGCTCTTCCGCCGAGACCCCGGCCCAGTCAGCGACGGCCTTGAGGGTCTGGGGACGCCGCACCTCCTGACCGCTTTCGCGGCGGTCGGTGAGGGCGCGGAACATCTTTTCCGCCAAGGCCTGCCGGTCGGGCGCGAGCGAGGCAAAGACTTCGTCGGCATGGCGGTTGAGCGCCCCGGCGACCCCACCCACGCTGCGGGCGCACTCCTCGTCAATCACCGCATGCTCAAGGTTGATTTGTTCCGCCACCCGCCACATGCGTGCCAGGGCGTGCTGAAGGATGGGCAGCTGGTCGGGATCGTTCTGGGTGTTCTCGATCAGCGCGGCGGCTAAGCCGGGCTTCACCTCTCCCCCAAAAACCTTTGCCGGCCCGACGATGGCGCCCATGAGCTCTTCGTCGCTGAGGCGGGGGGTCAGGTACTGGGCCCGGTTGATCGCTTCCGGCAGATCGAGGAAGCGCACGCAATTCCCCAGGAAGTCGGTGCGCATGGTGAGCACCACATAGAGGCGGAGGGCGGCCTCGGTGCGGGCGGCCAGCAGCAGGTCGACGAAAGCCTCCGACTCGTCCGCTTCGGCGCCATCGGTACCGGCGTAAGTAAAGATCTCTTCGAACTGGTCCACCAGCACCAGCAGGTTGAAGGGGGCCGAGCCTTTCGGCGGGCGGGCGGCGACGGTCTGCAGCAGGCCGGCCAGTCCCTCGGCCCCGCGGCGCAATTCTGCGGCCACCAGGGCGACGTCGGCGGTGACGTCCTCGGCGTCCCGGGGCAAGCGGGCATCGTCGACCAAGTCGGCGCCCAGGGCGCTGCGGCCGAGAAGGGCCTGAGCCAGGGCGAGCATGGGCTGGCCCCCCGGCCGCAGGAGGGCGAGACGCCAGTTGCTGCCGGTGCCCAGGGCCCCGCTGGCGAGGCCAGGCAGCAGACCGGCCCGCACCAGGCTGGATTTGCCGCAGCCGGAAGGGCCGATGACGGCGAGGAAGCGCTCCCGCTGCAGAATTTCCAGCAGGCGGTCGGTATGGCCCTGGCGGCCGAAGAAGATTTCGCTCTCATGGGGTTCGAACGGGCGGAGCCCGGGATACGGTGCGGTGACTTCGCGGAATTCAAGCATGAGCCACCCCCTGCCGCAGGGTCTCGACGAAGCGTTTGAGGGGAGCCGGGCTGAGGCCTCGGCGGCAATCGAGCAGCATCAGATTACCGAGACTGCGCGCGCTCAGGCCGAGGTCGGGCTT
>CAZDKX010000406.1:0-3875 GCA_964505935.1 uncultured Syntrophobacteraceae bacterium | reverse complement strand
TCGGTAGCCAGGGGCATCCCGTTGAGAGCGGTCCGTTCGCCGGAATGGACCGAACCGTCGTTGACCGAAGTGCGTCGCGCCCAGTAGGGAATGGTGTAGCCGTGATCCCACCAGGCCCAGACGACGGCGTTCGGCGGGGTTTTCTGTTCCGTCAGGGCGAGGCCGGTGACAATGGGGGTCTGTTCCTTGGGCCAGTAAATTTGGGCGTGGTTGATGGCCAGCATCGGCCAGAGGAGGAGGATAACGAAGAAAGGGATGGCATAGGTCAAGGGCTTGAACCGGTTTCGCAGCTGCCACAGTTCACTGATGAGAAAACCGATGCCCAAGGCCACGAGCGGCACACAAAAGATGGCGAACCGCCGGGCATAGAGGAACGCAAAGGCGGAGAGGCAGACCAGCACTCCCAGAAAGAGGCTTGCTTTCCAATGGCGCCACACCAGCCAGACAAAACCGCACACGGCGCTCAGGAAGGTCAGGATATGGCCGCTGGATATGGTGACCATGTCCGAGAACGAGGGTCTCACCTGTTCGCTGATGGAGACGCCGATGTTGGGGAAGGCCCCGGCGGATTCCTTGGTAATGTAGCTGAATTGGGATTGCAGGATGCCGACGAACTGGGAGATGAGGGCCGTGCCTTTCCACAGCATCAGGATCAGGAGCCCCGTGCCGAAGGCCCCCCAAAAGACCCAGCGCTCCCGGCCCTGCGGTCGGTAGAAGAAGACGAGGGCCACCGCCAGGGGGGCGAGGCACATCGCGGTCACCACATGGGGGGTTTGGTCCCACCACCACAGGAACAAACCATAGGTAACCATCCCCGCGGCAAAATGGTAATAGCGGCGGTGCCCCGGGGTGGTGCCAAACTTAAGGAAGAAGTAAGCGGCTGCGGCCGCGAAAGTGACGTTGAGGGCGTCCGTGTCGAGCCACCCCAGGCCGCTGCGATAGACGTAGTAAGGAGGCAGCAGCCCCATCAGGGCGGCGACGATGCCGGCCACGGGTCCCCCGAAATACTTGCCGAGACCGTACAGGGGCAAAACGAGCAAAACCCCGAGGATTGCCGGCAGCAGAACCGCCGCCCAGTTGATGGAAACGGGAAACAGGCGGGCAACAACGGCGGTCAGCACGGAGATGAGCGGCGGCGGGTTCGGTCTTGGCGGGTAATCCGGTACCGATCTTTTTTCATCCAGCGGATGGTAGGAGCCTTCTACCAGATCACGGGCGAGCGTAAGGTAGAACAAGCCGTCGAGGGCAGTCAGCAGGGGCTCACCCGCATAGAATGCCCTCCCCGGGTCCTTATTCCAGGCAACGAGATCTTCCAGACGCACCCACAAACCCAGGGCGACCACGCCGACCAGCGCCAGAATCTGGAGCCAGAGACGACGGCGAAGGAGGCCCTGCGGTTCCTCGGTGCCGGCTTGCCGCGCGGCTTCCTGCAAACCGGCAGCCGGCAACGGAGCTGGGGTTTGCTCCGATGGTCGGGTTTGCCTGGCTCTTGGAGTTGAAACCTGGCGTCGCTTCTTCATGGCATTTCTTGACCTTCGCGCTGTTCAGCTATTCATCCGGCGATGTCTGTCCAGGACCGCCTTTTACCAACTATCGGCGAAGAAAACAACGCTTCATCCGCGTTGTGGTTAACTTGATCAAAGTGAGGGGATGGATTAGTATCGAAATAGCAATCCACCAGAGGAGGGTGCAAATGAAAACGATTCAGATGACCATCAATTCCGCTATTGCCTTCCTCTCGTCCCTTACGATTGCACCTGTCACCAAATACCATGGAAGAAAGAGTCTGACAAATCGATGCTGATCCTGGGTATTGAAACTTCCTGCGATGAGACGGCGGCGGCGGTAGTGGAAGACGGTCGAAGGATCTGCTCGGATGTGGTTGCCAGCCAGATAGCGGTGCACAGTCCTTACGGTGGCGTGGTTCCGGAACTTGCCTCCCGAAAACATGTGGAAGCGATTCTTCCCGTCATTGGTAAAGCCCTGGAGGAAGCCGGGATGGTCGGCAGCGAGCTCGATGCCGTTGCCGTCACTCAGGGGCCCGGTTTGGTGGGTGCGCTGCTGGTGGGGCTCAGTGCTGCCAAGGCCCTGGCTTATGCCCTGGATCGGCCTCTCCTGGCGGTGAATCACCTGGAAGGCCACATGCATGCGGCTTTCTTGGGACGCGAGCCGCTTTCCGTCCCGTTTGTGTGTCTCGTGGTCTCCGGCGGTCATACGGCGCTCTACCGGATCGATCCGGATGGACGACATCTCCTTCTTGGCACCACCCGGGACGACGCTGCCGGAGAAGCTTTTGACAAGGTGGCCAAGTTGCTGGACCTGGGATATCCCGGCGGGGTGGTCATCGATCGCCTCGCCGCGCAAGGCAGGCCGCAAGCGTTTCAATTTCCCAGGGCCTTTCTCGATCAAGACTCTTTGGAGTTCAGTTTCAGTGGTATCAAGACCTCGGTAGCCAATTTTCTTCGGCGCTTCGGCGCTCCAGTTCGAGCGGATGAAGCCGGACCCTATCGCCTGGAGGACCTGGTGGCGAGTTTTCAGGAAGCGATTGTCGAGGTCCTTGTCAGCAAGACCATGAAGGCTGCGGACTTCTGTGGGGTGAGGGAGGTAGCCGTGGTGGGAGGGGTGGCCGCGAACAGCCGGTTGCGTCAACGCCTCCATGAGGAAACCGCATACCATCGCTTCAATCTACATCTGCCTCCCCTTCGCTTCTGCACGGACAACGCGGTGATGATTGCCGCTGCTGCCTACACGGTTTGGAAGCGGTTGGGATTCTGCAGGCATCCGCTGGAACTGGATGCGTTTTCACGGTGGGTGTGAGGGTGGGGTGATGGGTGATGGGTGATAGGTAATAGGTAATAGGTAATAGGTAATAGGTGATGGGTGATGGGTGATAGGTGGTAGGTGATGGGTGCGGAGTGCTGGGTGCTGAGCCAAGAGCAAAAAGCCAAGAACCAAGAGCCAAGAGCCACCATGTTTGTCTCTCCACGGGAGTATTTTCGCGAGAGCGGGTTGAGGCCCAGGAAGCGCTTCGGGCAGCATTTTCTGAGTCAATCGGGGACTGCTGAGCGGATTGTTGAAGCGGCCGGTCTCTGCCCGTCAGATGTGGTGGTCGAGGTGGGGCCTGGTCTCGGGGCGCTCACGCGATTCATCCTGCCCAGGGTCAGGCAGCTGCACCTGGTGGAACTGGATCGCGATCTCGCGGTCTTTATGGAAGCGCACTTGCCGGCAACGGAAGCCCGGGTCGTCTTTTACCGGCAGGATATTCTGGCCTTTGATTTTTGCGGTCTCGCCCGCGCTGAAGAGACCTCGCTGATTGTCCTGGGCAATCTCCCCTACAATATCAGCTCACCTTTGGTTTTTCGCCTGCTGGAGGCCCGTGGATGTCTCAAACGGGCCGTCCTGATGGTGCAAAAAGAAGTTGGCGCGCGCCTCACTGCCGGCCCGGGCGGCAAAGACTATGGGGTCCTCTCGGTGCTGCTGGGAATCTATGCGGAGGTCCGGCCGCTTTTTGAGGTGGGGCCGGCCCAGTTCTACCCTCCGCCCAAAGTGGATTCCCAAGTGGTCTCAATCGATTTCGTCGGCCGTTCAGAGCCTGACGAGCCATCCTTTGCGTTGCTGAGGCAGGTTGTCAACACGAGCTTTCAACAACGTCGCAAAACCTTGGGCAACAGCCTGAAGGGCTTGGGGGGAGCGATGGCGGCGCGGCTTGAGGAGTCGTTTCTGACAAGCGGCATCGACCCGAAGAGGCGCCCGGAAGCCTTGAGTCCGCAAGAGTTTATCTGTCTGGCCAAAGCCCTGAGTGCAGGCCCACAGTAAAAATATCCATTGTGCAGAAAGCATGCAGGATGGGTTAGGCGCGTGCTTTTGCGCCGTAA
>CAZDKX010000405.1:0-3900 GCA_964505935.1 uncultured Syntrophobacteraceae bacterium | reverse complement strand
CAAAGATCTCAGTGGAATGAGCGCTGTATTGCGTCTTCACAACGCTTGAGCATGACCGTTCATCGGGATTGCGCTTGAACAAAGAAGAAGAGCGCACGCCGCTTGCCGAGGGTATTCTATCGAGCGAGCAGATGGCGGCATCCATCGGCGGAATGCATTCGTCATGAAAAGTCTGAGGTTCATCCTGGGGGACCAACTCAGCCGCACAGCCGGTGCGCTGCGTGAGCTTGATCCCGCCCGAGATGTCGTGCTGATGGTTGAGGTGCACGAGGAAACCGCTTACGTGCGGCATCATAAGCAGAAAATTGTGCTGGTGCTCTCGGCCATGCGCCACTTTGCCGAATCGCTTCGCGCCGAAGGCCTTTGCGTCGATTACGTCCGCCTGGACGACGAAGGCAATTCAGGATCGTTCACGGGTGAACTGGGTAGGGCGCTCTCACGCCACCGGGTGGACCGCATCGTGATGACGGAACCCGGGGAGTGGCGGGTTCGGGAAATGATGCAGACCTGGGCCAAGATGTTCGGCCGGCCGGTTGAGATCCGTGAAGATGATCGGTTCCTTTGCACGCGGGCCGAATTCGCCACCTGGGCGAAGGGGCGCAAGAGCTATCGCATGGAATTTTTCTACCGGCAAATGCGCCGCAAGACCGGGTGGCTCATGAACGGAGACCAGCCTGAGGGCGGTCAGTGGAACTATGACTCCCGGAACCGGAACGCCCTGCCCAAGCATCTCGCCATGCCGCCCAGACGAAGCTTCGCCCCAGACACCATTACACGAGACGTGATGATGCTTGTCGAGCAGCGTTTTACCGACAACTTCGGTGACCTCAGGCCCTTTGGATGGGCCGTGACCAGGGAAGACGCGCTTGAAGCGCTCCGACACTTCATCACGAACTGTCTGCCTCAGTTTGGGAACTATCAGGATGCGATGAAATCCGGGGAAGATATGCTGTTCCATGCGGTCTTGTCTCCTTACCTCAACATCGGTTTACTGAGGCCCGGGGAGGTTTGTGCAGCCGCGCTTGACGCTTACAATAAGGGCACGGCGCCGCTGCCGGCGGTCGAGGGATTTATCCGGCAAATCTTGGGCTGGCGCGAGTATGTGCGTGGCATCTATTGGCTGCAGATGCCATCTTATGCGCAGACCAACTTCTTCAATGCCAGCCGCCCGCTCCCGGAGTTTTATTGGACGGGTGAAACCGATATGAAGTGCTTGCGAGAGACCATCGAGGCCACCCGCCGCAACGCTTACGCGCATCACATTCAGCGCCTGATGCTCACCGGCAACTTCGCCCTGCTGGCCGGTATTGCGCCCACTCAAGTGGAGGAGTGGTACCTCAGTGTCTACGCCGATGCCTTCGAATGGGTCGAACTGCCGAATACTCATGGTATGGCACTGCATGCCGATGGCGGCGTAGTGGGTTCAAAGCCCTATGCGGCCTCAGGCAATTACATCGATCACATGTCGGACTATTGCTCAGGCTGTGCCTATGACCCAAAGGTCAAAATCGGACGCAAAACCTGTCCCTTCAACTACCTTTACTGGCACTTCCTGATCGCCAGCGAAGCGCGTCTCAAATCCAATCCGCGGATGGCCATGCCTTACCGGACGCTTGCGCGCATGACCGATGAGCGCCTGCGGCAGATCATCCAACAGGCTCAGGAATTCCTGGCCCGGTTGGAAAGCGCATACAGATAGCGCAACGCGATACGCTATGCAGACCAGGAATGAGGTATTGCAGGGAAAAACCAACCGGTTGGGATGAAGAAGAGGGTCCCCGAGTTCTTCGGGCAGATTCCGTGGAGTGCCGAGCAGGTGCTCATGTCCTCCTGGGACACCCGAAGACACATGAAAAGGACCGCGGATGACAGGCAACTACCACTGGTAACTCGCAACTCGTAACTCGCAACTTTTCAGGGCAGGTGCTGCAAAAGACCGTCACGCGGGCATAGGCGTAAAAGACCACCGCCGCAACCCCACTCGTCGCCCCATGGATTCTTGACACACCTGCAGCTGGAATTGAGTGATGCAATTACAGCAGATCTGGGGTTCAGCAAGAAGGGAGGACACTCCATGGAAAGTCACCAAGCCCCCCAGCAAGCATCCCGCTCACTCGGTGCCCTTTATGGCCTCTACATTGCTGACGCGCTGGCCATGCCGGTTCACTGGTATTATGATCGGCAGGCGCTCGTGCGCGATTACGGCTGGGTCACCGATCATCTTGCTCCCAAGAATCCCCATCCTGATAGCATCCTCTGGCGTTCGTCGTACACAGCCCCCAATGAGAAGGGGGAAATTCTCCATGATCAGGCTCGCCATTGGGGCAAGAGGGGCATCCACTACCATCAGTTCCTCCAGCCTGGGGAAAACACCCTCAACCTGCAACTTTGCTCGCTGCTCATCGAATCCCTCAACGAAAATGGACTTTACGACCCCGCTGACTACCTGCAGCGTTACCTCCGCTTCATGCCAACTCTCGGCATGCACCGTGATACCTACATCGAGGAATGTCACCGGCATTTCTTTTCCCGCCATGCTCTGGGCTTTCCTCCAGAGAAGTGCGGAGCCCTTGAAAAACACATCGGTGGGCTGGTGGGGATCGTTCCCCTGGTGGTCTACTATCAGAAAAATCCGGGGACTGCCTATGAGGCAGCCATGACCCACCTCACCCTAACCCACAAGGGTCCTCACATGGTCGACGCAGGCTCGTTGATCATCCACCTTCTCCTGCGGGTACTGAAAGGTGAGTCCCTGAAACATGTCATTCTGGATAGCATCCAGCAGCAGAGGAGCCCGTTACTGGGTCACCCATTCCAGGCATGGCTCAATCAATCAGACGACTCCGTCGTCGGTGGCCATCTCAGCACCGCATGTTACGTGGAGGATTCAGTCCCGGCCGCCATCTATCTTGCCCTCAAATACGCCGACCAACCCGAGCAAGGCCTTATCGTCAACACCAATTTGGGGGGAGACAACGCATACCGAGGGGCCGTGCTTGCAGCATTGCTGGGGGCGGCAAACGGACTGAAAGCGTTTCCGGAGCGCTGGATTCGAGGATTGGTGAAGCCGCCGCCAGAGTTGGAGTTGGGGGTGAGGTGATAAGAAAAGATAGTGAATTCAAAAAGGAGAGCCCAGTGATGGGCTCTATGAATAGGTACCGCGCAGAGTGATGACCGCGGCGCGCATGATTCCATGAAAGAAGCAATCACGCCAATCGCCCGTCCGACGCTGGCACTGAGCTCGGGGAAGAGGTCCCCGAAAACATTCTCTATCCCGTGCCCCATTGACAGTTCGTCTTCAGCATTTCGATCATGTTGCGGATCTATTTCAAGTACGACCGGAAGCTGCTGACAAAGCTTTGCCACTGCGCCAGAGCCTGTGCCCGCGAGGGCAAGTAAGAGCCTGCAAATGCTCTTCGGCACGGTGCTGGATCTTGCCGACGGCATCCTGGGGATGATCATGGTGATCCAGACCCTCCAGGATTACGCCGGCTTCCAACCCCATCTTCATGCCATCGTGGCCGATGGACTGTTTCGACCGAACGGGACCCTGTTCTTGCCTGCCCCAAAGGGACCTGAAGGAGTTGAAATGGTGTTCCTGACACCTGGACGCTCATCTCCTCCGAAATTCCGCAAGGTAATCCGTGATGCGTTTCCGATCCGGCCAGGGCAGCGCGGCCAGAGGTTTGTTGCTGACCTCCCGACGAAACCGTTCGGCAAAAAGCGGCCGCCCCGAATGGCGGTAAAAGACCCCGGTGGAAAGCCGCTCCCCGGGTTCGAGCGCCCTTTCGAGCGCGGCCCGGCGGTCGGTTGGATCATGATCGGCGGGCAGCCGGTCAATCTTTTCCCGGTACCAGCTCAGGGGCCGCTTGCCCCAGGTGATGCAGGGCTGGATGACAT
>CAZDKX010000404.1:0-3903 GCA_964505935.1 uncultured Syntrophobacteraceae bacterium | reverse complement strand
ATGAAGGGGAGCAGCAGGGGCTGATATCGGAAGACGAAGGGGAGATGATCCAGGGGATCTTCTCTTTCCGGGATACCATCGCCCGCGAGATCATGGTGCCGCGCACCGACGCCGTTTTCGCCAGCGCCGAAACCCGAGTTCCCGATATCGTTCAGCTCATCATTCAGAGTGGCCATTCCCGCATTCCGATCTACCAGGAGAATATTGACAATATCATCGGCACGGTTCATGCCAAGGACCTCCTCAGTCACTGCGGGGTTGCCGACCTTGACGTTCGTGAACTCGTCAGACCGCCGTATTTTATTCCGGAGACCAAGAAGATCAGCGATGTCCTCCAGGACCTGCGGGACAACAAGTCCCATCTGGCGATCGTAATCGATGAATATGGCGGCACCGCAGGCATCCTGACCCTGGAAGATATCATCGAGGAAATCATCGGCGATGTGATGGATGAGTACGATGCCGACCAGAAGCTGCTCGTGGAACATGAAGATGGGTCGATCACTGTAAACGCCCGGCTCGATGTGGAAGAACTGGAAGATTTTCTGAACGTGGAATTGCCGGAAGGCAAGTTCGAATCAGTGGGCGGATTTGTGATCAGTCTGTTGGGGAGAGTGCCCAGTACCAATGAACAGGTTTCCTATCACAACCTCCAGATGACCATTGAAGCGGCGAGCAGTCGCAAGATCGAACGGATTCGCATTCGCAGAGTCAGCCCCGAAGAACCGGAAGGGGAGGGGAAACTGGAAGCCTGACAGATGTTTTGCCGGTATTGAGATTTACCATCATGAGGTGACGCCATTTCGCATTTTCAAGTTTCAACATCGGTTATTCCCGCAGCAATTCTCTGACCAAATCAGGACAAGTATTTGAAAAACATGTGGCTGAGTCTGCTTTTGAGTGGGTTGAGTGGCGTACTGCTGACGCTCGGGTTTCCCAAGATCGGCCTGTACAGTGTTGGCTGGGTGGCACTGGTGCCCCTGCTGCTGGCGGTCCGAGGCCGGAGCCGGCGGGAAGCCTTGGGGTTGGGCTGGTGCTGCGGCCTGGTGCATTACCTGGGTACCCTATACTGGATTCACTACGCCGTCCATCACTACGGCGGGGTTTCATTGGTGCCTGCCCTCGTGGTGCTGGTGCTGCTCTGCGCCTACGTGGCCGTCTATCCCGCCTGCTTCGCTTTGGTGGCGCGTTTATGGGAAGGCCATCCGTACCTGTGGGTGCTGGGACTGCCGGGGACGTGGGTGGCGCTGGAGCTGGTGCGGGCGCACTTGATCACCGGCTTCCCCTGGGCCAATCTCGGATACACGCAGACGCCCCTGAATGCGCTCATTCAGGTTGCCGACCTTTCCGGAGTCTACGGCGTGAGCTGGCTGGTGGTTTGCAGCAGCACGGTGTTGACGGCCCTGGCAAGGCGCTCCAAAGCCGGGGTGACCGGACTGCTGGTGTTCCTGGTCTGCCTCCTCGGGACCTGGCTGTACGGCGCGTGGCGGCTGGAGGTGGTGGACGATCGACAAAATGCGGCCACCCCATGGACGGTGGGGGTGGTTCAGGGTAATATTGACCAAAGCCAGAAGTGGGACCCGGCCTTTCAGCAGGAAACGCTCAAGCGGTATGAGCGACTGTCGCTGCAGGCCAGCAGGAACAATCCTGCCCCGGAGCTGCTGGTGTGGCCGGAAACCGCGACGCCCTTCTTCTACCGGAGCGAGGAAAAGCTTAGCGCGCAGCTCAATGAGATCATCAGGGCGACGGGGACTCCCTTACTTTTTGGAAGCCCGGGCGTAACCCTGGTTAACGGGGGACCGCGTTTCCAGAACCGCGCCTATCTGGTTAACGGTTCGGCTATTCTCGAAGGGGTTTATGCCAAACAGCATCTCGTTCCCTTTGGGGAATATGTGCCGCTGCAAAGACTGCTGTTTTTTGTCAGTCGCCTGGTGCAGGCAGCGGGGGATTTTGTGCCGGGTGATGATCCGTCGCCCCTGATCCTGGGGCGTCAGCCCTTCGGGGTCCTCATCTGTTATGAGGACATCTTCCCGGAGCTGGCGCGGGCCGCGGTCGAGCGAGGGGCCACGGCGCTCATCAATATCACCAATGATGCCTGGTATGGAACCAGCAGCGCTCCCTACCAGCATCTGGAAATGGCTCGCTGGCGGGCGGTGGAGTTTCGGGTGCCGCTCATTCGGGCTGCTAATACCGGCATCAGTTCGATATTCGAGGCCACGGGGCGATCCTGTGGCGTGGTACCGCTGAGCCAGGAAGGGTTCCTGGTTTGTGCCGTGCATCCTTTTCGCACTTTAACATTCTATGCCAAGTGGGGAGACCTCTTTGCCTGGTTGTGCACCCTGGCCACCGCCGGCGGGTTGCTTTACGCGCTGCTGCGGCGAAAATCCTCCCCGGCTGTCCCTGGAAGGAGGGTATGGACATGACCACCATTGACCTTGCCGAAGTCAAGAGCGCCTTGAAAGAGCTTTCCCAGCGTGTGGAAAATCTCGGAGGCCATCTTTGACATCCAGGGAAAACAAGCCCGCCTGGCGGAGTTGGAAAAAGTCCTGCTGAAGCCCGATTTCTGGGACAAGCCGGAAGAGGGTCGGCATGTGCTCAAGGAACGATCCGATCTCCTTGAGATTATCCAAAAATGGCAGCAACTGGCCACGGATGTTGAAGAATGCGGGTTGTTGCTGAACATGGCCCTGGAGGAAGCCGACGAAGCGACCCTCACCGAGGTCCTGAGCGAGGTCAAGAGTCTGCGGAGCAGACTGCGCGACCTGGAATTGCAGGAACTGCTCAGTGAAGAGAACGATCAGCGCAATGCCATTCTGAGCGTCAATGCGGGTGCCGGCGGCACGGAGGCGCAGGACTGGGCGGAGATGCTCCTGCGGATGTATCTCCGTTGGTGTGAGACCAAACAGCTCAAGGTCGAACTCGTTGATGTTCAGGGAGGGGATGAAGCCGGCCTCAAAAGTGCCACGATCACGGTAGCGGGCACCAATGCCTATGGCCTGTTGAAGGCCGAATCGGGGATTCACCGTCTGGTGCGGATCTCACCGTTCGATGCCAGTGGGCGGCGACACACCTCCTTTGCGGCCGTTCTGGTTTTTCCGGAGGTTGACGATCGCATCGAAATCGATATCAAGCCGGCGGACCTTCGCGTTGACACCTATCGGGCCAGTGGGGCCGGCGGGCAGCACGTGAATAAGACCAGTTCCGCCGTGCGTATTACCCATCTGCCTACGGGCATTGTCGTGCAGTGCCAGAATGAAAAATCCCAGCACCGCAACCGCGACATCGCCATGAAGATCCTTCGCGCCAGGCTGTACGAGCGGGAGCGGCGTGCTCAGCAGGAGAAACTGCAGGAGCTTCATGACAACCTGGATGAAATTGCCTGGGGCAACCAGATCCGTTCTTATGTCCTGCAACCGTACCGGTTGGTGAAGGACCACCGCACCGGGTATGAAAAGGGGAATATCGAAGGGGTGCTTGATGGTGACCTTGATGAATTCATCGAAGCCTATCTCTTCCATCGCATGACGGCGCGCGAAAAGGGGCAGGCGGGTTAGTTCAAATGAGGGAACCCGTGGGCTGAGGAGAGCTGAACTGTAGAACTGTTGGGTTGAGTGGCAACGAAACCCAACAAACAGGGGACGAGCGAAATGAGAATCCTCAACCATATCGAGTATAGATCGGAAAGAGGAGGATCGACCATGTCGATCAGGAAAGGTCTGTTGTTGTTGGTTTTGGGTGCTTTTATTCTTTCAACCGGTAATTCTGTCATGGCAGCAGGAGAGAAAATGGAAGCAAAGGGAAAACGCATGGTGACGATGAAGACTTCGGAGGGAACGATCCGTATCGAGCTGTGGGAAGACAAGGCACCCATTACGGTCAAGAATTTTATCCGTTACGTCAACG
>CAZDKX010000403.1:0-3915 GCA_964505935.1 uncultured Syntrophobacteraceae bacterium | reverse complement strand
TGCCAAGATGCGTGGTCTTGCCCCCAAAACCGGCGCAGAGATCGAGGATGCGCTCTCCCGGCCGGGGGGCGAGGATAAGGGAGACAAGCTGCGAGGCTTCGTCCTGCACCTGGAACCAACCCTCCCGGTAACCGGGCAGTCCGGCAAAGTCCCGCCCGAGTCCGGACAGCCGCACGGCAGCCGGCAGGCGGGGAGAAGGTTCGGCGTGGACCCCTGCCTCACACAGACGCCTAACCACTTCCGCCGCCGGCATCTTGCGGGGATTGACCCGCAAAACCAGGGGGGCAATGGTGTTGTTGGCCCGGCATAGGGAGAGGGTTTCCTCGAAAGCGAGTTCCTTCAAACACCTTTGCACAAACCACTGTGGATGCGAGGTCGTGACCGCCAGAAACTCATCCGGGGCGTTTTCGAGGGATGGCCAGTCCCACCGGCCCTCACGGCGGATCGCTTCCCGCAGGACGGCGTTGACGAAGCCTGCCACATGAGGAGGCTGAGAAGCCTTGGCGATCTTGACCGCTTCGTTCACCGCGGCATGGTCGGGAATGCGGTCGAGGTGCAGGATTTGATGGAGCGCCAGGCGGAGCAGCAGGCGCACTTCCGGGGCGATTTTCTGCGGCTTCACGCTGCTCAACTGGTTGATGTGCCAGTCCAGGGTCCCCCGCCAGCGCAACACCCCGTAGACCAGTTCGGTAGACAGGGCTCGGTCTTCATCCTTTAGCTCGGGATGCCGCTGAAGGGCGGCGCGCAGCAGACGATCGGGATGGGACGCCTGTTTCTCGAGGTTGAGCAGGACCTGATAAGCCAACCTTCTGGCGTTGGTCATGCTCCTTCCCGTTTCATGGAGGCAATTTCCTTCAATACCGCGTCCACCCGGTCGAGCGCCACGCGGGTGTTGAAGCAGGGCCCGAACGGGCGTTCATTGAAGATCCCGTAGACCGGGAGGGGGGTCGTATCCTGGATGCCGCTGGTCAGGTCCCGTTCACAGGCAACCGCGATGATCAGGTCCGGCCGCCGTTCAAGGACGATGCGGCGGGCGATGGTACCGCCGGTGGCGACGGCCAGGTCCACCCCGTAGCAAACGGACAGTTCCAGCAGGTCTTTAATCGGGCATTTGCCGCACTGCTTGCAGTTTTCCACCCGGTGGGTGATCTTCACATTGCATTCGCTGTTCTGCAGACAGTGCGGCATGAGCAGCAGAATCTTGTGAGGGGGATGGCCGTTGCGGCATTGAGCCATCACCAGTTCGTTGTTCACCGCCACAAAGGCATGCTGCACTTCTTCCCGGCGCAAGCCGACCAGGCGTCCCACAAGGACCAGCGCCGGCAGCAGGAACCGGGTGCAGAGGCTGCGAAGCGGCCGCGAAAAAGGCACATCCCGACCCAGCAGGGCGACCAGGATGAGCAGGGTGAGCGACAGCAGAATGATCCCGCCGAACGCCGCCATGACGACGCCCATGATCCAGGGTAGCTGCGCATTGATGCGCGCAAACCCATAGTATGGAACCACATAGAAGATGCCAAGAATCGTCGAAACGATGAGCGCCGTCAATCCGAGCAGGAGCACCAGGGTTAATTTGCCCGGCGGCCGGGATGTTCCTGACTGATCTGCTGGCTTAGTCGACATGGCTGACAACCATCTACAGCGACCGTTCACTCGAGCAAAGAGCCGATCGGCATGGGCCGTCCCCGAAGGAACTCGGCGGCGGCCAAGCGACGCTGCCCCTCCAGCTGCAGCTTGCCAATCGCCAAGGCCTGACCGTCTCCACCCAACACCACCAGGCCCTTTTCGCCACAGCCGACCACTTCCCCGGGCCGGCCGGCACTCTTCCAGGGCAGCAGGGCACCCTGATATAACTTCATCCGCTGCCCAAGGAAAAGCCCATAAGCTCCGGGCGAAGGATCAAAGGCCCGGATCGTATTGACAATGTGATTTGCGGGAGCCTCCCACAAGACGCGACCTTCGGTCTTGAGGAGGGGAGGAGCGTAGGTTGCCAGATCGTCTTCCTGAGGCACCGGCACGATCCGGCCCGCCCGCCATTCCCGCAGGGTCTCCAGCAGGAGCTCACCTCCCGCCTCGGCCATTTCATCATGCAGGGACCCATAGGTGGCATCTTCCCTGATAAGAACCGCACGTTGCGACAGTACCGGCCCCGTATCCATTCCGGCATCGAGCAGCATGATGGTCACCCCGGTCCGGGTTTCACCAGCCAGCAGGCATCGCTGCAACGGAGCGGCACCTCGGTAAGCCGGTAACAACGAGGCGTGCACGTTCAGGGTCCCCAGCGGAAACAGATCCAGCAAGGCCTGCGGCAGGATCTGACCATAGGCGACGACCACGGCGCATTCTGCCCCAAAGGCACGAATGCGGTCAATGACCTCACTGGCTCTGATCCGTGGGGGCTGATAGACGGGGATCCCGAACCCTTCGGCCGCCACCTTGACCGGCGGGGCGGTGAGCTTTTTCCCTCGCCCGCTGGGACGATCCGGCTGGGTAACCACGGCGATCAGAGGGACCTTCGCACCCACCAGCTTCTTCAACGAGGGGACCGCAAACTCGGGGGTGCCCAGGAAAATCATACTGGGGAAGGCGCCGTCGATTACTTTGACTCCCTCTGCTTTTTCTTCCATTTGCGGATGAAGATATCTTTGGACATGGAGCCCATCCGGTCGATAAACAACTTACCGTTCAGGTGGTCCATCTCATGCTGCAAAGCGATCGCCAGGAGACCCGAAGCGTGGATTTCCACCGGGTGCTGTTGTTCGTCAACCCCTCTCACGGTGACCTCATGGTAGCGTTTTACCGTGGCAAAAAACTCCGGAACGCTGAGGCATCCTTCCTCATAGGTGACTTCTCCGTCAGCAGTGACAATCTCAGGATTGATCAGGACGATGAGCCCCTGTTCATAATCGGGTTTCTGAAGGTCGATGACCAACACCTGTTCTGACCGGCCCACCTGATTGGCGGCCAACCCAATACCCGGCGCATGGTACATGGTTTCGGCCATATCTGCCACCAATTTGCTGAGCTCCCGGTCAAATACCTTCACCGGAGCGGCCCTCACCCGCAGGATGGGATCAGGATAGGTGCAAATATCTAATAACGCCATTCGTCATTCCTCTTGATTCGCCAGTTCGGCATGGGGTACTGATAGGTGACCAAACGAATTTATTTTAAACACCAAATGCTCTCTTTTCAACCGCTACCTGTCCCGCTGGCGGCGCCTCATCAGTGGTGAGCGCCCGTGCCAGGCCGCACCTTCGACGGCCGTGTTCAGCTGGCACGCGCCAGCCGAGGCGTTGGCCGGGACGGCGTCGCCTCCTTATGCTGTTTGACGGTCTCCCGCCCATGAGTAATCTGTTGCATGAGAGAAGACCACGTGATAAAAAGGACAACCTACATTATCACCGCAAGCGGAGAGGAGAAGGAACGATGAATTGGGCATGGGCGGTAGGAATTTTGATTCTGTCGATTGTTCCGGGGATCATTGGCGGCGGGCTTTTCTGGTCTTTTTTTGAGCAATGGACCGCAGTCATCGTATGGGAGATCATCCTGTTCTGTATCGTGATGCTGATTATTTCCAAAGGGGTCGGGAAAGGTACACCGGCCCATTAGCCAACCCGGCCCGAGGCGGGTCCCATCGGCTCATATGGCTCCTGGTTCCCATCAGGTCAGGCGCCATATCATTGAGTGACCGTTATCTTAGGACTTACGACGCTGTTTTTGCGTGCTTCCCGGGAGTCGCTCGCGGCGGCAATTCCGCGGGCTGAAATCTGCAAAGAGAGCCTGCATGCCCGCTTCCGCGAGCTCGGCGGCTATACCTGTTGAGGATAAAAGGCTCCATTGCCGATAGCGGCTTTCCCTGCTCGAATGACGCTCTCGTCGCGGGTGGAAGGTCGCTCCCCCCTGGTTTCCAGA
>CAZDKX010000402.1:0-4001 GCA_964505935.1 uncultured Syntrophobacteraceae bacterium | reverse complement strand
TGAGGTGATTTAATAACTCTCGAAGCCCATGGGATGGGCGATTTTCAACCCCGCTTTTTTCATTTCAACCCAGTCTCTGGGTGACAATTTGTGACTGACCCTCGATCGATTTCTGGGCATTTTTGCTCCCAGGGTTCCCGTGTTTTTGAGTGAGCAACTTCCGAGGCCCGCCTTTGCAGGAGAGGGTGCGGGTGTATTCGCTCATCAGTCTGACATCGCCGAGGTGGATCAGACCAGCGTCGAAGGCGATGTGCACCATGACTTCGAGAAAGGCCTGGCGGGCAAGATCGCCGCTGAGGCCGGCGTAGTAGTCCCTCATGAACCGGGCCGTGTTGAAATTGTGCCGGATCAGACGGTGCCCTCCTCCGTGGCGCTTGGCCGAAGCATCCATAAAGAAATGGACTTCATTCAGCGGCATCACTCCCAGGAGATACCGGGACGCGTAAAGGTGTTCTCTCAAGCTGGAACGGTCCCGGCGGATGATGCCGCTGTCTCGGAGTTTCCCTCCACTTCCTCAAAAAGCTCCTGGATTTCCTGCTCGCCATACTTGTCCTGAAGCATGGCAAACTTGTTCAATACCCGGGAATAGGACTCCGCCCACACTTTCCACTTCTCATTGATCGTCCTTACCTCGACTCCGGCTTTTTCGTCTTTTGCCATCTGGATGAGCGAGGTCATCTCCTTCTCGGCGATCAGATTCGTCGGCTTCAAATTGACCAGGGCTTGAATGTCCCTCTCGAGGATCTCCTTGAGTGTCTGGCTCCTCAAGATCGCTGTGCGCAAAGTATTTTCCTTCATCAGACAACTCCTCTTTCACGATAACTTGCCACGAGTGGTGCCGATATTCGTGTTGGATCCATTGTGGAATCTGTAACTTCAGCTCTTGATAACGGTAAGTCTTCATCTCTCATTTTTAAGCGAAATTATTGTTTCCCGCATGCATTTTGGGGTGGCGTCGCAAGCTTCATTTTGCTATACGATGGTTGTGGAACCTCTAACCATAAGAAAAAAGAACATCACAGAGGCCCTCCTCGTCGAGATCCAGGCCACGGTTGACCAACACTGGGGGAAGGGGCGGACCCATATCTCCCGGATTCTGTGCCGGCGGTGGCAGTGGGTTCAGCCCAACGGCGGACTGCGTGAAATGGCTTGCCGGGAGCTCATGCTTACCCTTGAGCGAAAAGGACTGATCCGACTTCCTCCAAGAATCCGCACTTCCCATAACGACAAACGCCTCTGGCGTCCGGCGCCGGTGGAAATCGATCAGACCCCCATGCGGGGAAGTCTGAGCGAATTTGATACACCGGTCCTCGAACTGGTTCGAAACACTTCCCATGAGCCCCTCTACAACAGCCTCATGGCTCGCTGTCACTATCTGGGCTACAGGCAGATCGTAGGCAGCCATCTCAAATACATGGCTTTTATCGGGGAAAGACCCGTCGCGTGTCTGGGATGGGGGGCGGCCGCATGGCGCGTGAGTTCCCGGGAAGCTTTCATCGGATGGGATGGAGCTGCCAAGGTTAAGAACCTGCACCTCCTGGCCAACAACACCCGCTTCCTCATCCTGCCCTGGGTCTCCGTCAAATGCCTGGCATCCAGGATCCTCGCCCTCAATACCAAAAGGATCTCTGGCGACTGGATCAAAATCTATCACCACCCGATCCATCTGCTGGAAACCTTTGTGGAAAGGGAGCGTTTCCGGGGAACTTGCTACCAGGCCGCCAACTGGATCCATGTAGGTGAAACCAAAGGAATGGCCAAAAGAGGGCACGATCATCGGTTTCACGGCAGCATCAAGGAGGTCTATCTCTATCCCTTGGGCAGAAACTTCAGGAAAGAACTGTGCGGATAACAGCTTGAGTCCATAACCTTTTGGGGTGAGCGGGAGCGGCAACTCCCGCCCGGGTGGTGCATTATGGTGAGCCCCTTCGAAAGATTCACCATTGCTCATGTTAGCAAAAAGCTCAACCAGATCAATGCCGAAGTTGCTCTTGCCCACCAAAAACCTTTCCCGAATCGCCCTCTGCTCTCAACCTACCAGTTCAAAAAAAGATTTGTGGAAATCCTCCCGGATGGCTCCATCCAGGGTGGCTATCCCAAAATGATCACCTCGCTGGTCGATTTCTC
Organism: uncultured Syntrophobacteraceae bacterium; assembly: GCA_964505935.1. GTDB lineage: Bacteria > Desulfobacterota > Syntrophobacteria > Syntrophobacterales > Syntrophobacteraceae > JADGQM01. The sequence continues at coordinate 1,874 of CAZDKX010000402.1, read as the reverse complement.
CTTCATTCGCAGCCTGGTTGCCCACTGCTACTCCCAGATCGGACCACCCTGCTATGATCCCCCCAGCCTCTTCCTGATCGACTTGTTTCGCTATCTCGAAGGTCGTTTCAACAGCAACGATATCCTCGCCCTGCTCCGGGACGAGGATCGAGGCAGAGCCTATCGCACTTATGCCGGCTTCGGCTTGGAAAACCTGCCCTGCGAGGCCACGCTCTCCAATTTCAGAGCACGCCTCGGCGAAAATCTCTACCAGAAAGTCTTTCATGTCTTGGTCGAGATCTTCCAGAAGCTCCAGATGATCACCTCCAAGATCCTTGCTCATGATGGGACCCTTTTCCCAACTTGGGCCAGATACAAAGGCTGCACATACTTCTGCGACCAATGCAGCCGCATCACTGTAGAAGATGTGCTCGGGAAGGTGAGAAATCGTATTCTCTATAGGTTGAATCATCTCTCTGAAAATGCTCTGAGTTCAGAATGTCGGGTCTATACCGAGTGCCCAAGCACTAGATTTCCCGAAGACCTCGCGAAGCCCAAAGTCGAGCTCTTTGCCTTCCGCCTCGCTTTCTCCGATGGCGAACCCAAAATCGAGCAGCAAAATACCGCCGCCCTTTTTGGCGTGAAGACGGAATTGGAAAGAGAATACCTCATTATCAACACCATCCGCTCCAATGTGGTGGAGATTAACCCCGAAACCGGAGCCGTTACCATTGCCTGTCCAAAACTTCCCAAGGATAGGGATGCCAGAATAGGGGTGAGAAGGAATCCTCAAAACCCCGACAAGAAAGAAAAAATCTTCGGCTACAATGCCGTCCTCTCAACGTCCCTCGAACTCCAATTGCGCCTGGAGCTTCCCGTTGCCGTCAGTTGCATCGCCGGCAATGCTGAAGAAGGAGACATGCTCGTTGCCAACCGGGAGCGGATTCGACACCACCATGTCGTTAAAGTTGAAATCGATATCGCCGACTCCAAATTCGATGCTGCCAAAAACTATGAATATATCCGGGGGAAAGGCTCCATCCCCATCATCGACTACAATCCCAGAAACGAAAACCTCTCAAAAGAGGCCCTCCTGAAAAGAGGTTACGACCAAAATGGCTGGCCCTTTGCTCCTTGTGGGCTTCTATGCAGACCCAACGGTTTTGACAACGATCGACAGAGGCTCACCTTTTGCTGTTTCAAACATTGCCTCAACCTCAAACATAAGGCCCTGGAAACCCTACAAAACCGTTTTTATATCGCCTCATGCCCTCATCTCGGGAACCGCACCGGATTCGTCAAACACATGGCCCTCCAGGATCACCCGCGACTCATCAACGAAATCCCAAGAGGCACCCAGCGCTACAAGCAAATCAAGAAACTCCGTTCCGCCTCCGAGAGAGCCAACTCCACCTTGAAAGAGGACCTCAAAATCCTCGATAAACCTCGCGTTATCGGTAGCGGAAGAGCCGCTGTCCTGGTGCTTCTGGCCGCCATCTTCCTCCTCTGTAAGCGCGGGTTTGGCTTCATTGCCCGCGTCACTCATATGTTGAGACGATTTCGGCAAACCAGAGATCCAAAACTGGAACGGTGGCTGAAACATCCTGAGATTCCCAAATCCATCCGCAATCTCATTCAGCGAGAGTAACTGCCCGGGCAACACGCTTCCCTGATCTGATCGCTGCTCTTCACACTCCATTCGACCAAGGGAGAGCTACGCCCTCACACACCCAGACAATGAGCCGATGCTGCCTGCTTTCGCTCAAATCCTGCCCTCGATTCCTCAATCTATCGTCTCTTGGTCCTCAATCTGACCGTGCAGTCGAACCCCAACGCCAGTGGAACAGCTGATGGCGCCAATGGAGCCCCCAGGGCCGCACTTGTTAAATCTCCTC
>CAZDKX010000401.1:0-4009 GCA_964505935.1 uncultured Syntrophobacteraceae bacterium | reverse complement strand
CGGCAGCTTCAAGGCTGCCGCTGAAGCCCTCCTCCCGCTGCCGCTTGGTGGTGATATCCACGGCGCCGCCGATGGCCATGTTGCCGTAGAGCACCGGCTGGGCGCCCTTGAAGACCTGAATGTTCTGAGCGATGTCCACATTCAGAACATCCATCAAGGGGTGGGTCCAGACGCTCACGAATTTCGGGACGCCGTCGATCAGGGTTTGGATTTCGGCGCCCGGCCGTGAGCCCCCCATACCGCGGATGAAAATCGAACCGCCCTCACCGCCGCCGAAACTGCCCACCGGGTTGAAACGGGAAATGACGACCCCGGGGACCATGCGCAGAGCCTGGGGAAGGTCCTGGGCATTCAGGTCCTGAATCTGCTTCTCACTGACCACGGTCGATTCACTGCCAAACCGGTTAACCTGATTGCCCTCGATGACCGGCGGGGCCACCACGAGCACTTCCTCGAGCTTGTAGGTTCCCTCCTGGGGACCACTCTTGTCGCTCGTTACCGAAGTCTTGGTTTCCTGAGCCTGCACGCAGGACCAAAAGGACTCGGCAAAGGTCCCCCAGATGAAAATAACGGAAACAGACATCGTCAGGACTGCCAATGATCTCATCCTCATGGTTCCTCTCCTTCGGATTCAATAATTAGTGATGAGTCGAAAAGGCTTGGTGGCGAATCAAGCCCGCCGGTAACTCGCCGTTTGCTGGAAGAGCCCAACGCGCTGCAAGGGAACGTTTGGTAGTCCAATGCGATGAAGGGGGGAGAAAAAGAAAACGCCACGTCGACCTCCAGCCCGCATGGGCGAAAAGCCTTCGTGGCTTTCAATTGGGGATAAAACAGTACTAAAATTCCGTTTGTGCCACAGCCTTCATAGCTGTGGGTGAGTTTCTACTACCATACCGCTGAAAGGCTGTGCAAGTGAAAAGAATATCAACTCACGCGGTGATGTGCATGCCCTCTCGAACCGTTGCTCAACAAGGATGAGCGAAAGGCCGTCAGGGAAGACTCGGACGGCCGCTGTCTATTTTTGAGACTCGTCACCTCAGAGCAAAGCCCGGAATGATGAGCGCTCGGTCCTGGTAGGGGATCGAGGAGACCTCGGCATCATAGACTCGCCGCAAGATGTCGCTGTTCCACGGCTTCTCCGAGCTGTCCCGCAGTTCCGCTTCACCGCCGCGCAGGAAAAGGAACCGGTCCCCATAGAGAAAGGCCAGGTTGGGGTCGTGCAGCACGGCCACCACCGCCAGCCCCGAGTCCACAAACTCTCTAATGAGACGAAGCAGTTGCGCCTGATTGAGGAAATCCAGATGGGTCGTGGGTTCATCCAGCAAAATGAGTTCCGGCTGCTGGGCGAGGACCCTGGCGATCATCACCAGTTGCTGCTCTCCCCCGGAAAGCTCGGTGAAGGGCCGCGTCCTCAAATGGCTTATGCCTGCCTTCTCCAGGGCCTGCCGGGCAATGTCGCGGTCCGTTGCCCCCGGCAGCAGCTTCACATGGCTTGCCCGTCCCGTCAGCACGACATCCTCGACGGCGAAGGGAAAGACCGGGCGGTGGAACTGGGGCAGATAGCCGATGATCTTGGCCCGCTCGCCAAGGGGAAGCCGCAGAAGCTCCCGGCCCATGACGGTCACCGTACCACTCATGGGCTTGAGCAGGCCGGCCATGATTCTCAAAAGGGTGGACTTGCCGCTGCCGTTCTTGCCCAGCACGATGGTGAACAGTCCTCGTGGGACCTCGAGGGAGACCGCTTTCAGGACTTCCCGGTCGCCAAAGCGGAAACTCAGCTCGCGCCCTTCGAGGATATTACTCATACCTCCCACCCCAGTTTCGACCTCCGCAGCAGAAAGATAAAAAAGGGCCCGCCGATGAGGGTCGTGAAGATGCCGATGGGGATTTCGAAGGACGAGGCAGCACGTGAGCAGTCATCCACGAGGAGCAGAAAAGACCCGCCCAGGGCAAGGGATGCCGGCAGGCTTCTGGTATTGTCCGGGCCGATCAGCATGCGCGTCATATGGGGCACCACCAGCCCCACCAGGCCAATCACCCCGGCCACGGCCACCGACGCGGACGCTGCCAGGGTCGCCGGAATAAGGATGAAAAGCTTCTGACGTTCGGGGTTCAAGCCCACCGCTCGGGTCTCCTCATCTCCCAGGGCGAGCACATTCATCCGCCAGCGGTAGAGCACGAGCCATGCCACCCCGGCAACCATCCCGGGTGCCGCGGACCGCACCTTGCCCCAGCCGGCGTTGTGGAGGTTCCCCATGGTCCAATGAACGATGGTCTGAAGCCGAAAAGGATCGGTCAGGAACTGGACGATGGTGAGGAGCGCCGTGAAGGTCCCCGAAACAATGATTCCCGAAAGGATGAGCGAGATGATGGTAACCGTCTGGCGCGTGCGGGCCAGGAGGTAGCTCGAAGCAACCGCCGTGACGCCGAAGGAAAAGGCCGAAAGCTGCAGGGGCATCCATGAAGTGGCCAGGGCCAGCGCCGCGCCGAAAGCCGACCCTGAAGAGAGGCCGAGCAGGTAGGGGTCGACCAGGGGGTTGCGGAAGAGGGCTTGGAGCGCATTTCCCGAGGCCGACAGCGCCGCCCCGCTCAGAAAGGCCAGGACAACGCGAGGCAGCCGTACTTCAAGGAGAATGGTCTGCACCAGGCCCGGATCACTGCCCGCCGATGGCGCCTGCGACCCCCAGGCTGTGCCCAGCCATGCGAGGACCTGCTCGGTCGTCACGGTATCGGCCGGTCCGACCAGCAAGGAGACCATCAAGAGTGGGAGAGGGACCAGATAGATCAGGCCAAGCACCAGCCCGGGACGCAAGCTCTTCCTCCTTTGCAAGGGATATCGTCAGATATTCCGGAACCTCTTGCAAAAGTCCCTCAGGGCGTCATTCCGGCAGGGTTATTGGGCCGGAATCCAGGCTTTAAGGTCCCCGGACCCCGGCTAGAAGCATGCAGGGGTGACGAAATTTAAGACTTTTGCAGGAGGTCAGGACTGATACACCCGACCGACTCGGTTTTCAAAATCGACTCGGTCTCGCGAGTCGTCCTGAGCAGTTGCTCATGTCCCTTGGGAACACCCGAGAACCAATCAAAAGGACCGCGGTTGACAGGCAACCTCCAACCCGCAACCCGCAACTTTTGGAAGCGGTCCTCGAAGCCGAGTCCGACGGCTATTGGTCCGTGTGAGGAGCAAGGTGGTCGAGAAAAGATCCCCGCTCACCATAAAGTCTTCGAAAAAGTCCCCGCTTTTCCGCTGCCAGGTCAAGCCCCCGAAACCATTCCGGGTAGCACCATTTGGCAACCATCATGACGGCGTACTGATATTTCAGCGTCCACAGGTCACAAGAAAAAACGTCGGGTAGCTCGAAAACCCGCTGCTCCCTGACGGCACTGAGGGTCTGCCACGCGGGGTTTTGCAGAATATCGGCCGGGTCTTTGCGGGCATTGTGCCACATGACGATTACCTGCGGGTCCCCTTTGAGGACCTTTTCCAGGTTGACCACCAGATGCTCCTGCTCGATGGCTTCGCAGATATTCACGCCTCCTGCCAGATTGATCAATTCATTGACCGTGCTCAACCGTCCCGAGGTTTCCAACTCTCCTTGCGCCCACATGTAGTAGACGCGCACCCGATCCTGCTGGGGAAGCGAAGCCGTTATTTTCGCCAACCGGTCCAGGGTTTCATCGGTTTGTGCCACCAACTGGCCGGCCCTTGCCTTTTTATCCAGCAGTTCTCCGAGAGCGAGCATTTCCCGGGAAACGTCCTGAAAAGTACGGATGAAGACGCCAAAGACCGGTATCCCCCGCTCCTCCAGGGCCTGGATGGCTTCTTCCTGATGGGCCCAAATGATGACCAGATCAGGCTTTAACGCGACGACCTTCTCGATGTTGACAAAATCCCAGTTGCCCGGTGCCGGAAGCGCTTTCTGGCGAACCCGTTCATCCATCGCCGCGTAATAACGAAAGCCCTCCTCTTGATAGACATTGGCGGAAATGCCTACTACCCGAGCTTCCT
>CAZDKX010000400.1:0-4019 GCA_964505935.1 uncultured Syntrophobacteraceae bacterium | reverse complement strand
CGGAAGGTAGATGGGGAACGGCATGCGGAAAGCCCGGCCATCGGCGGCCATCGTCTCCTGGATGCTCTATGATTTTGGCATGGCGTGGTTTTCCATGGTGGTCATCACCGCCTACTTCATCCTCTATTTCAAGGAAGTGGTGGTGGGAGGCGACCGGGGCTACGGGGATTTTCTATGGGGCCTTGCCGTTTCGTCCGCGATGTTGCTGGCCGTGGTGCTTTCACCAATCCTGGGGGCGCTGGCCGACCTGAAGGGGAACAAGCGCACCTTCTTCATCGCCGCGGCCATCATTGCCATCGCCAGTACGGTCCTGCTCTATTTTACCGGCCCATCCCAGGTCCTTCCGGCCATGTTGCTGGTGATCACCGGGTACGCCGGCTACACGGTCGCCATGACCTTCTACAATGCCTTCCTGCCCGAAATTGCGGGTCCGGCATCCATCGAGAAGCTTTCCGGCATTGGCTGGGGCCTCGGCTATATCGGAGGGCTCGCGGCACTGCTCTGCATGGCTGCCGTGGTGTCGAGCGTTGCCGGCGGCAAGATCATCCTCCTGCTCGCGGGGGTGGTGTATGCCGTTTTTGCCGGGCCTTCCTTCCTGGTGCTGAGAGAACCCGCTGGAAAGACCCGGACCGCGGAGGCTGCTTCTCTTGCCGACGGCTTTGCCCGGATTCTTGGCACCTTCAAGGAAATCCGCTCCTATCGCCCTATCTTCCTCTTTCTACTCGGCTACTTCTTCGTGAGCGATGCCATGTCGACGGTGATTGTGTTCTTTTCCTCCTACACCGTCCACACGCTCCATTTCAGCGTCCGCGAAAACACGGTGCTGCTCATGCTCATCCAGCTCTCGGCCGCCGCCGGGTCCGTTGCCACCGGCATCCTCGCCAAGCGCATCGGCGCCCTGCCCACGGTCATCTGGACCATCGTGGTTTGGATTGGGGCACTCCTCGGGATCTTCGCCTTTTCAAGCCGGCAAGCCTTCTATGGGATCTCGGTTTGTGCGGGGGTGGTGCTGGGCGGGACACAGGCGACGGCGCGGAGCTATCTGGCGCGGGAGGCCCCCGCGGAGAAGCAGGCGGAGTTCTTCGGCTTCATGACCTTCGGGTCCAAGGTGGCGGCCATCTTTGGGCCACTGCTTTATGGATTCATTTCGAAACAGACCGACAATCCCCGCATCGCCATCCTCTCGCTCGAATTCTTCTTCATCGCCGGACTGCTGACGATGCTGCTGATCCCCCGCCGGCGTTGAGGGTCACTCAAAATCCGGCGCATTTGTCCGCATGCCTTTGACCGGTTCGCCTTGACCGGAGCGGCACTGAAGCCGCAATAGACGGGCGGGCAGGCTCAAGGGCGCACAAGGCAGGAAACCCCCTGCTTTCATCTTCACTCCTGACTCGTGTATTCTGTATACTGTCTTCTGTCACTGGTATTCTCACCCAAAAGCAAAGGATCATTCCATGCTTGACAGCAACCGCCCCCTACCGGATCAGAGAGTACTCCAGACCCTGGATGAGGTGCAGCGTCTCGACACGCTGGCCGAGGACATTCACCGCCACATCGAGTCCACCCTGGGCGACGAAGTCTACGGGCGGAATAAGTTCCGCTATTTCAACGGACTGGCTTACAGCATCCGGGACCGGCTCATCAGGATGTGGCTCAACACCCAGCACAACTACTACGACAGGATGGTCAAACGCGTCTATTACCTCTCCCTCGAATTCCTGCCCGGCCGGTTTCTCATGAACTATCTTACCAACATGCGCATGGAACAGGGCTGTCACGAGGTGATCGAAAAGCTGGGGCTGGCGCTGGAGGACCTCGAAGAAGTGGAATGGGATGCCGGGCTGGGCAACGGCGGGCTCGGGCGGCTGGCTTCGTGCTATCTGGACTCCATTGCCAGTTTGCGAATTCCCGGCTATGGCTACGGCATTCTCTACGATTACGGCATCTTCTACCAGAATATCGTGAACGGCTATCAGCAGGAGAGCTGCGACAACTGGCGCCGTCATGGAAGCCCGTGGGAGATCGTTCGCCGGGAGAACCTCTACGAGGTCAATTTCTACGGCCGCAGCGAGGCGTACCGGGATGCGGACGGCACCCTGAGCTACCGCTGGGTGGATACCCAGAACGTCATGGCCATGCCTTGCGACATCCTGATCCCCGGCTACGGCGCCGACCACGTCACCAACATGCGGCTGTGGGCCGCCCAGTCGAGCCGGGACTTCAATCTCGGGGTCTTCAACGAGGGCGATTATGCCGGCGCCGTGTACGACAAGGTCATGAGTGAAAACATCTCAAAGGTGCTCTATCCCAGCGACAAGGAGGAGCAGGGCAAGGAGCTCCGCCTCCGGCAGCAGTATTTCCTGGTTTCCGCCACCTTCCAGGACATCATGCGCCGCCACAAGAAGCAGGGGACCTGGCATGACTTTGCCGAATCGGTGGCGGTGCAGTTGAACGATACCCACCCCGCCATCGCCATCGCCGAACTCATGCGACTCTTGCTCGATGTGGAAAGGCTCTCCTGGGATCAAGCCTGGAGCATCTGCACCAAGACCTTTGCCTATACGAACCACACGGTGCTCCCCGAAGCCCTCGAAACCTGGCCGGTGGACCTGATCGGGCGCCTGCTGCCGAGGCATCTCGAGATCATCTACGAAATCAACCACCGTTTCTTGCAGGAAGTGGCGGCGCGGTACCCCGGCGACGGGGAGCGCCTGCGGCGGATGTCCCTCATCGAGGAAGGCGCGGAGCAGCGGGTGCGTATGGCCAATCTGGCGATCGTGGGCAGCCATGCGGTCAACGGGGTAGCCGCCCTGCATTCGGAAATCCTTAAGAGCAGCCTGTTTCGAGATTTCCACGAGTTCTATCCCGGAAAGTTCAAGAACATCACCAACGGCGTTACCCCGCGCCGCTGGCTTTTGCAGGCCAACCCGGCCCTTTCGCGGCTCATTACCGAAGCGATCGGGCCTGACTGGGTGTGCGATCTGGACCAGCTGAAGGGCCTCATCCCACTGGCCGGGGACCAGCAGTTCCGCGAGGCCTTCGCCGAAGCCAAGACCGAAAACAAGAAGCGCCTGGCCCGCTACGTGCTGCGGAAGATGGGGATGGGCATCAACCCCCGTACCCTGTTCGACTGCCAGTTCAAACGGATGCACGAATACAAGCGGCAGCTCCTCAACATCCTGCACGTGATTACGCGCTACCACCGCATCAAGGACCATCCCGACGGTGACTTCGTGGCCCGCACCGTGATGATCGGCGGTAAGGCCGCTCCCGCCTATTTCCAGGCCAAGCTCATCATCAAGCTCTTCAATGCCGTGGCCGAGGTGATCAATAACGATCCCGACGTGCGGGGCCGGCTGCGCCTGCTCTTCCTGCCCAACTACTGCATCTCGCAGGCTGAAAAGGTGATCCCCGCCGCGGATCTTTCCGAGCAGATCTCGACCGCCGGGATGGAAGCCTCAGGCACAGGCAATATGAAGTTTGCCCTGAACGGGGCGCTCACCATCGGCACCCTCGATGGGGCCAACGTGGAAATCCGGGAGGAGGTGGGGCCGGAGAATTTCTTCCTGTTTGGGCTCACGGCCGAAGAGGTGGAGCAGCTCCGGCGGGGGGGCTATGACCCCACGCACTACTACGAGAGCGACCCGGAGCTCAAGCGGGCTGTCGACCAGATCGCCTCGGGCCGCTTCTCGCCCGGCGAACCGACTCTCTTTGCCCCCATCGTCGACAACCTGCTGCGACGCGGCGACTATTTTCTGCTCCTGGCCGACTACCGCAGCTATGTGGACACGCAGGACCAAGTGGACGCGCTCTTCCGCAACCCGGACGAATGGACTCGAAAAACCATTCTCAACACTGCCAACATGGGCAAGTTTTCGAGCGACCGGGCGGTGATGGAGTATGCCCGCGAGATCTGGGACGTGCAGCCCCTGACCAGGTAACGCCGGGCTCAGCCCGGCGTCGCGAAAAAGCCGCCGGCCCAGTCGCGGGCCTGGGCAAAGGCGCCCTTGATCAGGTCC
>CAZDKX010000399.1:0-4034 GCA_964505935.1 uncultured Syntrophobacteraceae bacterium | reverse complement strand
TCATATCAAGCCCGCCAGCACCAAAACAGGCAATTCATAACCAAGCTTCTGTACGCCATCATGGTCCCTAATACAGGTGCAAAACCGCTCGCCGGGTCAACGCCACGCTGACCCCTTTACCGAAAAATTTGGTGAAGAACCCCTAACACAGCGTTGCGCCTTGTGTCAAGGAAGATCTCCGAGCACTTCGGGAAATCCGGTCAGGTCGGCGCCTCCCCCGGATTCTGTCATATTTGGCGCTCCCGTCACCAAATCCTTGGCAAGATCGGAAAAACCGGTTAAAGAGATGATTGTGTCCGCGGGGGGACCCGCGTGCGGGTGAGAGGAGTCCCAGGCCTCGGTTGACGCTATAACTCTAAAGTTTGGAGCTGCCGCCTTGACTATTCCCAAACTGACTATCAAAGATCTCGTAGCCAAGATTCCCATTATCCAGGGGGGAATGGGCATTGGCATCTCCCTTTCCGGATTGGCCTCAGCCGTTGCCAACGAGGGGGGGGTTGGAGTGATCGCCGCTGCGGGGATCGGTTTCCATGAACCCGATGCCCTCTCCAATTTCAGAGACGCAAACATCCGGGTCTTACGGCGTGAGATCAGAAAGGCCAGAGAGGCAACCAAAGGGATCCTTGGCGTCAATATCATGGTCGCCCTGACCGATTTTGCGGAAATGGTGAAGACCTCCATCGAGGAAGGGATTGACATCATCTTCTCCGGTGCCGGCCTTCCCCTCGACCTGCCCAAATACCTGAAGGAGGGTTTCAACACCAAGCTGGTGCCGATCATCTCCTCGGCAAGGGCGGCCAAGGCCATCTGTAAGAGGTGGCTGCAGCGGTTCAATACCGTTCCAGACGCCTTTGTGGTCGAAGGACCCCTCGCTGGGGGGCATCTGGGCTTCAGCGCCGACCAGCTGGATCGTCCTGAATTCGCCCTGGAGAAACTCATCCCGGAGGTCGTGGAGGCGGTCACCCCCTTCGCTGAAGAGCATAAGGTCGAGATTCCGGTAATCGCCGCCGGGGGGGTTTACACCGGCGCCGATATCCACAACTTCATGCAGCTCGGAGCGGCGGGGGTCCAGATGGCCACCCGTTTTGTCGCCACTCACGAGTGTGACGCCAGTCTCGGCTTCAAGCAGTCCTATCTCGAGGCCCGGAAGGAAGATCTGGTCATCATCAAGAGCCCCGTGGGACTTCCTGGGCGCGCCATTCGGAACCAGTTCATCCAGGATGTGGAGGAGGGAAAAAGGAAGCCCTTCACCTGTCCCTACCACTGCATCATTTCCTGCAACTGTTCGGACAGCCCGTATTGTATCGCCCTGGCACTGCTCAATGCCAAGAAAGGCAAGCTGAAAAAGGGCTTCGCCTTCGCCGGCAACAACGCCTACAAAGTGGACCGGATCGTCTCCGTAAAAGAGCTGATTTCATCCCTGTTGGACGAGTATCTCAGAGTCTCCTTTGGACCCCGGGGGGAGTGCCAGCCCCACGTTATGGCCAGCGCTCCGGCAAGTACTTGAGTATCGCTCGACAGGGCAACGTGACCATCGTCCGCAGGCGTCATTCCCGTGCATGCGGGGATCCAGAGAGACTGCCCGAATGCCTGCCTGCTATTCGCCCTCGACAATCTCCCAGTTGGCTTCAAAGGTATTGTCATGGAGGGTGTAGGCGTAACCGTACATTTTCCCAATACCCGGCGTCACCCCCTCTACGATTTGCCAGAAAGTCAGCTGAATAGCCGGGACCAAGCGGGGCTGCCCCGTTTTCGGATCATCCGAGATGTTCTGCCAAACCTCCCGCTTTTCAATTACGCGCCACAGCGAGCCATATTTCTTGCTCCGCACCGTTTGTCCCACTCTTGCCAAGTTCTTTTCCTTCAGGATCTGATCGTGTGTCTCCACCATGGTTTCTTCCTCCTGTTGAAGTAACTGTGAATCGGTCGAGAGTTAAAAACCGTCTCAGTTTCGACCACCGCCTTTTCGTATCCTTCCTCCCGCCAGCACGAAAAGGCATGGCCATCGTCTTCGTTGCTCATTCTCTCGGCTTCTTCACGGTCCCCTGAGCGGCCTCCGAATTCCCCCGCAGTCCCCTCATAAAACCTTCTTTTCGCCTCAGCACCCCTTTTTCCTGGAGGCATCGCGGAGCAAGCCAAGAACCCTTTGGGAAGAAAATCCTCTCACCTGTTTTGGGGACCGGAAATCGGCACGATGAGGATAACGGAGTGGGGGAGCTTTCGCGGTTGGGCCAAGCAGTACGCTGAGATACGCAAGAGCAGGGAAAAAGTTCGACGATTCTGTTCAGTGTTTCATATATCAAATTATCAAATCCCGGCAGGCGAGTCAAACGATCAACGTCGGAGCACCCGCAACCTATTAGAGAAGCGAAATCCTTAGACTTTCCCTAAGGCAGAGGGAGGGGGCCGCTTGCCGACGTATAGCATCAGGATCACGAAACAAAGGAAATAGGGAAGAGCGAGGAAGATCTGGCTCGGCAAGGTGGACGCCTGTACCGCCAGCCATTCAGAAAAGGCTTCACTCAAACCGAAAAAGAGCGCCGCCAGGAGCACCCCCATCGGTCTCCAGCGTCCCAGGATGACCGCCGCAATCGCGACGTATCCCCGCCCCTGGGTGAGGTGTTCGACGAACTGTGACAGTTCTCCAATGGCCAGATAGGCGCCACCAAGGCCTGCAAGGGCGCCGCTGGCACAGACCGCCAGGAAGCGGGTGCGTTCCACCGCCACGCCGGCCGCTTCGGCTGCGGCAGGGTTTTCACCACACGCCCGCAAACGGAGTCCCCAGGTGGTCCACCGGAAGAATCCCAGGATTCCCAGTCCCACCATGAGTGCCATCGGCAGCAGCACCGACAAATGCCCCCAGGACGGACTCACCCCCTTTCCGTTCCCCGGAAGCATTGCAGCCAGCAGTTGCCCCAGGTCAGGCAACCGCGCAACGGCCGGTGACGTCCCATAGACCCCGAAAACTTGGTTCAGGAGCGTTCCCGTCCCGCCGGCGGCGAGCAGGTTGAGAGCAATGGAACTGACAATCTGGTCAGCCCGCAGTCTGAGACTGGCCACACCGTGGAGCACGCCGATCAGCACCCCTGCGGCCATACCGCCGAGCAGGCCCAACCAGGGAGAATCAAAGGCGAAGGTCGCCCACATCGCCCCGAAAGCCCCGGCGAGCATCATCCCTTCCAGGGCAAAATTGATGACCCCGCTCAACTCCGAGAGCAGCCCGCCGAGACTTGCCAGGAGCAGGGGGGTGGCTTTGGCCAGCGCCAGCGGGAGCAGTTGCCAGCCCATCAGGGATGCTCCTTTCTGCGCCAGATGGCAGGCAACCGCCAATGGCAGGCAACGGCAAGGAGCAGGATCGCCTGGATCACCAGGATGATGCTGGGAGAAATACCGATCATGAGTTGGAGCCACTTGTCGGCAGCGCGCAGGCTGGCGAGTAGCAGACTGCTCAACCAGAGCCAGCCGGGGGTCGCCTTCACCAGAAAGGCAGCCGTGATACCATCGAACCCGTAGCCAGGCGAAAAGGCCCTATAAAAGCGATGATGGACGGCAAGCACCTCGAGAGCACCCGCTAGACCGGCCAGAGCGCCGCTGATGATGAAGACGCGCCGCTGCCAGCGGCTCGCCGCGATTCCCGCCGCCTGGGCTCCCGCCGGGTTATTTCCCGTCGCCATCACTTCGAAGCCCCAGACCGTCCTTCCAAGCCAGATCTGCGCGGCAAGGCAGAGAAACAGAGCTATCAAAGGCGCTGTGGTGACCCCGTGCGTTCCCACGATCAGCAACGGAGCCAAGGCCGTCCCGGGTGAAATGGGGGGGGTTCGTCCCATGGCCGTGCCATCGCCGAGCGGGCCAAGCACCAGGTAGTCGGCCAGGTACAGTGCCAGATAGTTGAGCAGCAGGGTACTGATCACTTCATGAACGCCGCGTTGCTGGCGCAACCAGACCGGTGGCAGCGCCCAGAGCCCCCCGGCAAGGGCCCCAACCATCAAGGTCAAAGGGAGCAGCACCGGCCATGGCAGCGGCGCGGCCACCAC
>CAZDKX010000398.1:0-4036 GCA_964505935.1 uncultured Syntrophobacteraceae bacterium | reverse complement strand
AGCCGGGAAGAAGTGCGCTGCGCCTATGATTTCGGGGAAGTGGATCTGCATGCCCGAATTCAGGTGCGCATCGGCAAGGAACGGGTAACGACGACCGTGGGCCGGGTCCTGCTTTCGGAGGTGCTGCCTGAGGAACTGCCCTTCAAGGCGATCAATCAGGTCATGAACAAGAACGCTCTGGCGCAGTTGATCGATCGCTGCTACCGCGAGGCCGGGGTGAAGGCGACGGTGCTGCTGGCAGATCGCCTGAAGGACCTGGGTTATCAATTCGCCACCCGGTCAGGGTTGTCGATATCCATCAACGACATGGTGATTCCGCAACGCAAACCGGAGATTCTCGATCAGGCCTTTGAGGCGGTGGCGGAGATCGACCGTCAGTACAATGAAGGCCTGATCACCGAGGGCGAGAAGTACAACAAGGCTGTAGACATCTGGGCCAAGGCCACCGAGGATGTCGCCGCCCAAATGATGGACGAAATCAAGATGGCCAGAGTGCTTGACCCAGAGGGTCAGGCCAAAGACATTGAAACCTTCAATCCCATATACATGATGGCCGATTCTGGGGCCCGAGGCAGCAAGGACCAGATGCGGCAGCTGGCCGGCATGCGCGGCTTGATGGCCAAACCATCGGGGGAGATCATCCCCACCCCGATTACGGCCAACTTCCGCGAAGGCCTTACCGTGCTGCAGTACTTCATTTCCACGCACGGAGCCCGGAAGGGTCTGGCGGACACCGCGCTCAAGACCGCCAATTCCGGTTATCTCACCCGCCGCCTGGTCGATGTTTCTCAGGACGTCATCATTTCCGAGCACGACTGCGGCACCATGGACGGCATCGAGGTGGAGGCCCTGAGGGAGGCGGGAGAAGTGATTCAGCGCCTGGGGGAGAGAATTCTCGGCAGGATCTGTCATGAGGACATCGTCGATCCCGTAACGGGAGAGATTTTGCTGCACGCTGGTTGTGAAATCGATGAGCAGGCGAAAGAACGCATCGAGGAAGCGGGCATCGAACGGGTACCCATTCGTTCGGCCCTCACCTGCCGCAGCCTCCGGGGAATTTGCGCCATGTGTTACGGGCGTGATCTGGCCCGGGGCAAACTGGCCCAAATCGGCGAAGCCATCGGCATCATTGCGGCTCAGTCCATTGGGGAACCGGGCACGCAGTTGACCATGCGGACCTTCCATATCGGTGGCACGGCCAGCAAGAGCATTGAGCGGACGTCCATCAACAATCGCTATCCGGGAACGGTGCGCTTTCTCAACTTGAATACGGTGCGCAATCGCGAAGGCGATCTCGTGGCGATGAACCGCAATGGCGAAATCAGTATTGTGAGCGAATCCGGCCGTGAGCGGGAGCGGTACATCATCAACTACGGGGCGAAACTGAAAGTCGAGAATGGTCAGCAAGTGGAGGCTGAGAACCTCGTGGCCGAATGGGACCCCTTTACCACGCCGATTCTCACGGACGTATCCGGCTCGGTGAAGTTTGGGGATATCGTTGAAGGCCAGACCATGCAGGAGAAACTCGACCCGGTCACCGGCAAGTCGAGCAAGGTCGTGGTGGAGTACCGGGAAGCCGATGTGCGGCCCCGCATTTCCATCAAAGATGAAAAGGGAAAGACTGCCCGCGTGGGCGAGGGCGGAGGTTTTGCGCGCTATTTTCTGCCGGTCAATGCGATCCTCATGGTGAGCGAAGGTGACCCGATCTTCCCCGGCGACGTCCTGGCAAGAATCCCGCGCGAGACCACCAAGACCAAGGACATCACCGGCGGCCTCCCGCGGGTCGCCGAACTTTTCGAGGTGCGCAAGCCCAAGGAAAATGCGGTCATTACCGAAATTGACGGGACGGTCAGCTTCGGGAAAGATACGAAGGGCAAGCGCAAGGTTACCGTGGCTCCGGACGTGGGGGACCCTCGAGACTACCTCATCGCCAAGGGGAAACACATCAGCGTTCACGAAGGGGATTACGTTCGCGCCGGCGAACCGCTTATGGACGGCTCTCCCAATCCCCATGACATCCTGACCGTTCTTGGCGAAAAAGAGGTAGCCAAATACCTGGTGGATGAAGTGCAGCAGGTCTATCGCCTGCAGGGGGTGAAGATTAACGATAAGCATATCGAAGTCATCGTCCGCCAGATGCTCAAGCGCCTCAAAATCACCGACCCGGGGGAGTCGGAGTTCCTCATGGGAGAGCATGTGGAGAAGATCATCTTCGAAGAAGTGAACCAGGGTCTGCTTGCCGAAGGCAAGCGACCGGCAGCGGCGGAACCGCTGCTGCTCGGCATAACGAAGGCTTCCTTGAGCACGCAGAGCTTTATTTCGGCAGCCTCCTTTCAGGAAACGACCAAGGTCCTGACCGATGCCGCCACCGCCGGCAAGGTGGACTATCTGCTCGGCCTCAAGGAAAACGTGATCATGGGCCGTTTGATTCCGGCTGGTACGGGTTTGCGATCATATCGTGATCTGCGCAAATGAAGGGATTCGTGCTTTTGCCTCTAAAAGGTCTTGACAAAGTCCTCGTTCCTTTGTAAAAAAAGCGGCTTTGGAACTAAAGGCCGGGGAAGCTTAGCGGTTGCGGTAAGGGATTTCCGAACAATACGGAGTAATTGAGAAATGCCCACGATCAGTCAATTGGTTCGAAAAGGCAGAGAGGAGATCAGGAAGAAATCGAGTACGCCTGCTCTCCAGAGTTGCCCCCAAAAGCGAGGGGTTTGTGTCAGGGTCTATACGACAACCCCCAAGAAACCCAACTCTGCTCTGCGCAAGATTGCCCGCGTGCGTCTGACCAACGGTATTGAAGTGACATCCTATATTCCCGGCATCGGTCATAACCTGCAGGAACACTCGGTGGTTCTCATTCGCGGTGGTCGTGTCAAGGACCTGCCGGGGGTGCGGTATCATATCATCCGCGGTACGCTGGACGCGCTGGGGGTTGCCGACCGCAAACAGGGTCGCTCGAAATATGGGACCAAGAAACCGAAGTAGCGAGGGTGGCAAGCTATTTGGGGCCATGGCTTTAGCTATTCAGTCATGGCCTTATTTTTCTTTTGCATGACTTGTGGGTCGAGGAAAGCAATGCCAAGAAGAAGGGAAGTTCCAAAACGAGATGTGTTGCCGGATCCCAAATACAACAGCAAGCTGGTTGCCAAGTTCATGAACAATGTGATGCGGCGGGGCAAGAAAAGCCTGGCTGAGCAGATTTTTTACGGCGCCCTGGATCTCATTGAACAACGCACCAAGCAGGACCCGCTTGAGGTCTTTCATAAGGCTTTGGACAACGTGAGACCGATTATCGAAGTCAAATCAAGGCGGGTGGGGGGAGCAACCTACCAGGTCCCTGTGGAAGTTCGCAATGAGCGCCGTGATGCGCTGGCGATGCGCTGGATCATCAACTACTCCAAGCAACGCTCCGAAAAAACCATGGTCCAGAAGCTTGCGGGAGAGCTCCAGGACGCAGCCCAGAGTCGCGGTGGTTCGGTCAAGAAGCGTGAGGACACCCACCGCATGGCGGATGCCAACAAGGCCTTCGCTCATTACCGCTGGTAGCTGCTGGGGCCGGCATACGGGTCGCAATAAACGCTTTTACAGGTAGATGGCCGAGTACAAAGGTTTTCGCAGCTGGACGGCGTTGGTGAAGGTTTTCCGTCGCACCCGGCAGTAACGAATTCGAGTCTTGGCAAGGAGGAACGACGATGGCGAAGAAGAAGTTTGAGCGGACGAAGCCGCATGTGAATGTGGGGACGATTGGTCACATCGATCATGGGAAGACGACGCTTACGGCAGCCATTACCAAGCAGTTGGCCAAGAGCGGGAAAGCTCAGTTTGTGCCCTTCGATCAGATTGACAAGGCTCCGGAGGAGCGCGAGCGGGGGATCACCATTGCCACGGCTCACGTGGAATACGAGACCGACAAGCGTCACTATGCTCATGTGGACTGCCCGGGTCATGCCGATTACATCAAAAACATGATCACCGGAGCCGCTCAGATGGATGGCGCCATTCTGGTGGTGGCGGCCGATGACGGTCCCATGCCGCA
>CAZDKX010000397.1:0-4081 GCA_964505935.1 uncultured Syntrophobacteraceae bacterium | reverse complement strand
AGTTGCGAGTTACCGGTGGCAGTTGCCCGTCAACCGCGGTCCTTGGATACCCTCCGCGAAGAACCGCCACGCCCGCTCGGCCTCAGGCCAGCCCCAACTCCCGCAGTTTCGCTTCCGTCGGCACTCCGTTTTCATCCCAACCGCGAGCCTGGTAGTAAGGATCGAGCATCTTCTCGAGGTGGCAGACGCTGCCCCGGCCCGGGCCGTCGGGAAGGGGTTCCTGGAGGATGCGCGGCGGCAGTGAGTCGTCCCGGCGAGAGAAGCCGGCTTTGACCATAAAAATGCGCTCCGCATTGAAGATGCGTTCCCCGGCCCGGATCAGTTCGTCAAGGTCGTAACCCGCGCCGGTGGCGGCATTGAGCAATTCCATGATGCCCTGAGGCCGGATATCACGAGTGGGCGTGACCAGGTTTCTTACCGTGAAGAACACGCACAAACCGGCGGCGTCAGTGATGGTGAAAACGTCCTGCCAGTCTTTGACCAGCTCGGCCTTGCCCTCCCACGTGAGGGGGTCGATGAGAATGGGAACGCCGAGCAGTTCGATATAGGCAGGATCTCCCCGCATGTGGGAGGCGCCGACCGGGGAGGTGGCGTAGGCCAGGCCCATGCCCTGTTCGCCACGCGGGTCGTAACCCGCAAACTCCTGCTTTTTGGCCACCATGGCCAGTTCCGGATGGCCGTAGTGAGCAGCCATGCGGAAACTGCCCTGCGCCAGCAGCTCACCAAACCCTTCCCGGAGGGCGGTCTGCCGCGTGAGCTCGACGATGGCTCCGGCATCACCGAAGCGCAGCGGTCGCCCTACGTCGGCTTCGGGCAGGTAGCCGCGTTCGTAGAGCTCCATGGCGCAGGCAATGGTCGACCCCATGGTGATGGTATCCATCCCCATCTCGTTGCAGATGTAGTTCGCCTTGGTCACCGCCGCCAGGTTGGCCACCCCGCAGTTGCTGCCCAAGGAATAAACCGTTTCATACTCGGGGCCTTCCCCTTGCCCCTGGAATTCGGGTTCATCGACCCGGGTCACGCGGCCGCAGCCGATGGGGCAGCTGAAACACGCTTTCGGGCGTACCAGGAATTTCCGGGTCAAGGCTTCCCCGTGGATCTCTTCCCAGCCTTCGAACGTTCCCTGCTGGAAATTCCGGGTCGGCAGCACGCCGAAGTTCTGGGTCCCCATCACGGTTACCGCGGTCCCGTAAAGGTTAAGGGGATGCTTGGCACCCTTGAGATTGTCGCGAAAGCGTTTGGCGAAATTCTTGACCAGCTCGCTGAAGGCCTTGGGGTCGTAGATGGGGACTTCGTCCTTGCCGCGGACGGCCACCGCCTTGAGCTTTTTAGAGCCCATGACCGCCCCCACGCCGGAGCGCCCCGCGGCGCGGTCGCGATCGTTCATGATCGAGGCAAAGAGCACTCCCCGTTCCCCCGCCGGTCCAATGCAGGCGACCCGGACACCGCGAACGGTTTCCTTCCGGAGCGCGACATCGGTTTCGTGGGTTGTTCGGCCCCAAAGATGCGCGGCTGGTCGAAGCTCGGCTTTCCCGCCGTCAACCCAGAGGTAGACGGGCTCGGCAGCCTGACCGTGAAAGGAGATCATGTCCAGTCCGGCCTTTTTCAGCTCCGCCGGAAACTGCCCGCCCGAGTTGGAGCAGGTCACGGAACCGGTCAAAGGCGACTTGGTCATGACCATGTAGCGCCCCCCCGTCGGCGCCTTGGTGCCGGTCAGGGGCCCGGCGGCCATGATCAAAACATTTTCCGGCCCCAACGGATCGCAGTTGGGGTCAACCTCGGCGAGCAGCCGCTGGATGCCAAAGCCCCTACCGCCGATGAAGTTTTTGGCAACGCCAAGGTCCAGAGATTCCTCGCGGATCTCCCCCCGCGTCAAATCCACCCGCAGGACTCTACCGCTCCATCCACCCATGCTACTCGTCCCTCCGCCGGAACACCCTTTTTGGCAATCCGGACATGACACCCTGCCTCTCACCCAACCCTCGAAAACGCCTTCACGGGTGCTTTGCTATCTTGTTGATGCAGCGATTTGTTGTTTTGTTCCAGAAACCTCGCAAGGGCCGTGCCAACCTTGAGAGAGACGGGCAACCCTCTTCAGACCGTTTGCTCATGTCCATTGGGGACACCCGGAAACCCAGAAAAAGGACCGTGGTTGACAGGCAACTGCCACTCGCAACTCGCAACTCGTAACTCGTAACTCGCAACTTTTCAGGGCAGATTCCGCTTGCCGAAAACAACCTCTCGGGCGATTATCTGGACGATTGGGAAAGGAGTCGGGACGTCAAGATTATCCTAAAACAAGTTGAAAGCCTGGGGAGAGGGATGCCGTGGGACAGCAGGAGAAGAGCCTTCTGATCGTGTCCGAGGACCGGAATGTGAATAACTTCCTTCGGACCATCATTCACAACATCATCGGTGCCAAAGTGAGGATCTACGGCCGGTTGCTGGACGAGGAAGGCGCGAGGCCCCTGGAAGCGGATGTGGTGATGTGTTCCGGGCCTTTCCTGCTGTCGCGGGTGAAGGAACTTTATCCCAACCAGCCGATCATTGCGCCAAAGCGCATCATCACCGGCTACAACCTCGAGAAGGTGCTCATGCTGCCTCGCGCCACCCGTGTGCTGCTGGTCAACCATCCCCGCACCGCCACCCTGGAGACCATCGACTCCCTCAAAAATATCGGGATCAGTCACATCAAGTACGTTCCCTACTGGAAGGGAGCGAAACCTGACCTGAGTGACGTGACCACCGCCATCTCCCCGGGGATGAGTCACCTTTGCCCCAAGGGATTGCCGCGGCTGATTGACATCGGACCGCGCATCATCAGTATCCATTCGTTCCTGGAACTGCTCCTCGCGCTCGATCTTGATCTTAGCTACATTGAAAACTTCGCCATCTACTACCATAATTTCCTCATGGAATCGAGCCGCAAGCTGGCCTCGGTGCTCGAACAGTCCGAATTGTTGAGGAAATATCAGGAAGTGATTCTGAACCAGTTTGAAGACGGGCTGATTTCCGTCAATGAGCTGGGGAAAATCGATCTGGTCAACAAGACCGTCGCGCGCTTGGCGGGGACGGACAGCAGCACGATTCTTGCGCAACGGATCGATGAGTTTCTGCGGGCTTTCAAACACAAGGCCAACCTTATCGATGAAACCCGCAGCGGTTCCCGTTCGTCATCGATTTCGGAGCTGGACGGCAAACAGGTCCTGATCCAGAAGATCCCCATCCTTCATGAAGAGCGGGTGAGGCACATCTATACCTTTCGGGAAATTGCGCGCATGCAGCGGCTCGAAAAGGACGTACGGGTACGGCTGGCGCAAAAGGGCCATATCACCAAGTATGGTTTTAACGACATCTGGACGGTGAGCCCGGCGATCAGCGCGCTGAAGGAAAAAGCCCAGGACTTCGCGGTCACCGAAAAGAACCTGCTCATCACCGGTGAGAGCGGCACCGGCAAAGAGCTCTTTGCCCACGCCATCCACCGCAGTTCCCCACGGCGCGACGGCCCTTTCGTGGCGGTCAATTTTGCGGGCATTCCCGAGGGCCTCATCGAAAGTGAGCTCTTCGGGTATGACGCGGGCGCCTTCACCGGTGCCAGGAAGGGCGGCAAGATGGGGCTCTTCGAAGAGGCTCACGGCGGGACGATTTTCCTCGACGAGATCGGCGACGCCCCGTTGAGCGTCCAGGCACGCCTGCTTCGCGTGCTCCAGGAGCAGGAAATCATGCGGGTGGGCAGCAGCAGGATCATCCCCATTGACGTCCGCATCCTGGCGGGCACCAACGCGAACCTGCACCAGGCGATGGAGGAGAACCGGTTCAGGAAGGACCTCTATTACCGGCTGGGGACCCTGCCCCTGGAAATTCCTCCCCTGCGCGAACACCCGGAAGACATCCTCTACATTCTGAACCGCTATCTGGAAGACCGCTACGGCCTTCACAAACAACTTGGTGACCCTGCGAAGATGTGCCTGCTGCAATACCGTTGGCCGGGCAATATCCGGGAACTGCTGAACCTGGCTGAATATCTCTGCATTTCTTCGCGGGATGCGGTGGTGGTAGCCCTGAGTCATCTTCCGAGGCG
>CAZDKX010000396.1:0-4082 GCA_964505935.1 uncultured Syntrophobacteraceae bacterium | reverse complement strand
TGGGACCGCAGTCCCGACATCATCGAAGATCAGGTGACCTATCCCATCATCACCGCCATGCTCGGGTTGCCCAAGGTCAAGGACATTCGAGGCTTTTCCGATTTCGGCTTTTCCTACGTCTATATCATCTTTGAAGACGGTACCGACATCTACTGGGCCCGCTCGCGCACCATCGAATATCTCAGTACCATCATTCCCAAGCTGCCCCAGGGCGTCCAGGTGGAACTGGGGCGGGATGAGACCGCCATCGGCTGGGTGTTTCAATATGCCCTGGTGGATACCACCGGTACGCGCAACCTGGCGGAACTGCGAGCGCTTCAGGACTGGCACCTGCGGTTTGAACTGCAGTCGGTCCCCGGGGTGGCGGAAGTGGCTGCCATCGGCGGCTTTGTCCGGCAGTACCAGGTCAACCTCGATCCCAACGCCCTGCTGGCTTTTAACATTCCCCTCGAACGCGTGGTGGAAACGATCCGTTCGAGCAACAACGACGTGGGCGGTCGGCTGCTCGAATTCTCCGGTCGCGAATACATGGTGCGAGGCCGGGGCTACCTCCGATCGGCCGTCGATATCGAAAACATCGTTGTGGGGACCAACCCCAATGGCGGGATCCCGATCCTCGTACGGCATCTCGGCCGGGTGGTGTTGGGGCCGGATATCCGCCGGGGGGTTGCCGACCTCGACGGCCAGGGTGACACGGTCGGCGCCATTGTCATCATGCGCTACGGTGAGAATGCGCTGCAGGTGATCGGCAGGGTCAAAGCCCGCCTGGCGGAACTGGAACGGGGCCTTCCCGCCGGGGTCAGGATCGTCACCACGTATGATCGTTCCGACCTGATCGAGCGGTCCATTGAGACGTTAAAGAGCACGCTCATCGAAGAATTGATCATCGTAAGCCTGGTCATCCTCATCTTCCTGTGGCACATCCCGAGCGCCATCATCCCGATTCTGACCATCCCCATTGCCGTCATCCTCTCCTTCATCCCCATGTACGGCCTGAAGATCACCGCCAATATCATGTCCCTCGGCGGGATCGCCATTGCCGTCGGGGCCATGGTGGATGCGGCCATCGTGGTGGTCGAGCAGACCCACAAGAAACTCGAACACTGGGACCAGGGAGGCCGTCCGGGCAGTTTTCGGGACGTGGTCATCGGCGCTGTCAAAGAAGTGGGGGGGCCGAGCTTTTTTGCCCTCCTCGTCATCGCCATTTCCTTCCTGCCCGTTTTTACCCTCGAAGCCCAGGAGGGAAGGCTCTTCAAACCATTGGCTTTCACCAAGACCTTTTGCATGATCATTGCGGCGCTTTTGGCCATCACCCTGGATCCGGCGGTCCGGCTGCTGTTCACCCACATGCAGGCTTACAATTTCCGTCCCCGCTGGCTCTGCCGGATCGCCAATGCCGTGCTCGTCGGGAAAATCCACAGCGAGGAGACGCATCCCATCAGCCGCCCCCTGATGAAGATCTACCATCCCATTGTGGAAAGCGTCTTGCGCCATCAGTGGGCAACCATCGTCGGAGCCCTCCTGGTGGTCATGCTCACGGTGCCGGTCTTCTTTCGATTGGGATCCGAATTCATGCCGCCTCTGGATGAAGGTGCCCTGCTCTATATGCCCACCACGGTTCCCGGGATTTCGGTGACTGAAGCGCAACGGCTGCTGCAACTCCAGGATAAGATCATCAAGAGTTTTCCTCAGGTGGAACGGGTCTTCGGCAAAGCCGGACGCGCGGAAACAGCGACGGATCCCGCCCCCTTTTCCATGATGGAAACGGTGATCCTGCTCAAGCCGCACGAGCAATGGCCCAAAGTGCCGCGCTGGTATTCCGGGTGGGCCCCGGAGTGGCTGCAGAATCTCCTGCGCCGCGCCTGGCCGGACTACCAGACGACGGAGGACTTCATCTACGGCCCCGGCGGCTTAAACGAGGCCATGCAATTCCCGGGGGTGGTCAACGCCTGGACCATGCCCATCAAGGCCCGGATCGACATGCTCTCCACCGGCGTCCGAACCCCCATCGGCATCAAGATCCTCGGCCCCGACTTGAACCGGATTCAGGAACTCGGCCTGCACCTCGAAAGGGCGCTCAGGGACGTGCCGGGGACTGCCAGCGTTTTCGCCGAGCGGACGGCGGGAGGCTATTTCCTTGACTTCGAGCTCAAGCGCGAGGAGTTGGCGCGCTACGGCCTGACCGTGGATCAGGCGCAAATGGCGATCACTTCAGCGATCGGCGGGGAAAACATCACCACCACGGTCCAGGGGCGCGAGCGCTTTCCCGTCAATGTCCGCTACTTGCGGGACTATCGGAGCACGGTTGAGCGGCTGCAGCGGACCCTGGTGGCGAATAGTCAGGGTCAGCAGATTCCCATGGCCCAGATCGCCGATATCAAGCTCCTCTCCGGACCGGGGATGATTCGGGATGAGAATGGACGTCTCAGCGGCTATGTGTACGTGGACGTGGCCGGACGCGATCTGGGCGGCTATGTGGCTGACGCCAAGAAGGCCGTAATCGCGTCGGTAAAGCTTCCCGCCGGGTACACCCTCGCCTGGAGCGGTCAGTACGAATACATGGAGCGCGTCAAGGAACGATTACTGGTCGTGGTCCCCATCACCATTTTCCTTATTTTTCTGCTGATCTATTTCAATACCCAGTCGACCGCCAAAACTCTCATCATCTTTCTTGCCGTGCCCTTTTCGGCGGTGGGAGCAATCTGGCTCCTCTACCTTCTGGACTACCACATGAGCATCGCCGTCTGGGTGGGCTTGATCGCCCTCATGGGAGTGGATGCCGAAACGGGCGTCTTCATGCTCCTCTATCTCGATCTGGCCTACTACGGCATGCGCGACAAGGGGCGGATGAAGACCAGGGAGCACCTGCGCGAAGCAATTGTCGAAGGTGCGGTGAAACGCCTCCGCCCCAAATTCATGACGGTGGCGGTCATGTTCATGGGTCTCGTCCCCATCATGTGGTCTACCGGCGCCGGGTCGGATGTCATGAAGCGCATCGCCGCCCCCATGGTGGGAGGCATCTTCACCTCGTTCATCATGGAACTCATCGTCTATCCGGCCATCTACGAGGTGTGGCGCTGGCATTGCCATGTGAAGAAAGGGGAGGCTTGAGAGGGTGCGGGAGTCCCGGACTCCCGCACCCAACGAGGTTTACTGGGATTCCGGCGATTTCTCCACAACGACACCCTGTTCTTCAAGCTTCTTCAGGTACTGTTCAGGGTTTTTCTTGAAATCATCGACGCACCCGGTGCAGCAAAAGTAGATGCGCTTGCCCTGGTAGTCGAGGAAGACCTTCTTGTCGATCTTCCCTCCCATCACGGGGCAGGTGGTCTGCGGATTGCCCTTGCTTGACTCGGTGGCCGCGGGTGTGTTTCCACCGAAAAGCAGGATGACTGCCATTGCGACGAGCACCATGGTTTTCCTCAACATCATTCCGCTCCTCTTTGCTGTTTTTTTGCGAATAATGGGTGGCAGTATGATAAGGATTATGCTGATGGAAGACAAACAAGCGCGGAGATAAAATCATGACCATGGATCGAAGTATCTTCAATCTGGGGGCCAGCGTTGAGGCCACGTCGCTCTATATCCTGCTTTGCGCGCTGACGGAAGAGAGCGAGTTCCTCACCCTGGAGCGCGCCAGCCGGCGATGGAACGGGACCGATGAGGGTTTGTTGAAGGGTGCCGCGGAATTGATGGCGAGGGGAGTGCTGGAAGAGGCGCCGCTCGTCAAGCCGAGCCAGCCGCTCTACCTCACTCCCAGCGATCAATGGCGCTGAAGCGTCAGCCCAGGAAGCCTTTGACTTTTCTTGCGTCATCAAAGAGAGGCTCATTCTGGTAGAGAGAGATGAGGTGCAAGTAATTGGTGACGCTCCTCAGCATGCGTTTCCGCGCGGCCTCATCGAGGGTTTTGACGACCTTGCCGGGTGAGCCCACGACCAGGGACCCGGCGGGGACGACGAGGCCTTGCGGGACGAGAGAGCCGGCAGCGATGAGCGAGCCGGTGCCGATTTTGGCTCCATCCATAACAATGGCGCCCATGCCGATCATGCACTCATCTTCGATGATACAGCCGTGCACGATGG
>CAZDKX010000395.1:0-4096 GCA_964505935.1 uncultured Syntrophobacteraceae bacterium | reverse complement strand
CGCAACCCGCAACCCGCAACTCGCAACTTTTCAGAGCAGGGACCCTGCCTGAATGGGATCGGTGCCGATAGGAGGAAACCGTTATGTTGAAAGTCATCAATGGTGGGATCGAGACGGTCGTTGAGGACTGGCCGGGAAGAATCGGCTATCTGGACAATGGCATGGCTTCTTCGGGGGCCTTTGACAATGTGGCCCTGGGCTTTGCCAACCTGCTCGTGGGCAACCCGCCGGGTGAGGCGGGGATCGAGATCGCGGGCGGCTATTTCGAAGCCGAATTCGAAGCCGAGGCGGTCATCAGCATGACCGGGACGGATATGAAGCCCACGCTCAACGGCCAGCCGCTTCCTCTGTGGCAGGCGGTTGCGGTGAGCAAGGGGGATGTGATCAAGGTTTCCCACTTCGGGGAATTCGGATTTCGTTCCTATCTCGGCGTTGCCGGCGGCATCGATGTGCCGGTCTACCTGGGAAGCAAATCCACGTGCCTTTTCGGAAGCTATGGCGGGTTTGAAGGCCGCAAGCTCGAGGCCGGCGACGTCCTGAAATTCGGCAAGCCATCGCGGGAACCGGCCGTCCTCAAAGGCCGCAAGGTGAAGACCGAAGCCATGCCGGAATACAGCCGCGAGTGGGTGCTGCGAGCGATTCCCGGTCCCAACGCGTCGCCGGATTACCTGACGAAAGAGGGGATGGATTTCCTCTTCTCGAACTCCTTCCGCATCCAGCACAGCTCCAATCGGTCCGCCTACCGGCTGGCCGAAGCCAAGGAGCTCGCTTTTGCCAGGAAGGACGGCGGGGTTGCCGGAAGCCATCCGTCCAACGTCCTGGATCACGCTTATGCCATCCGGGGGGCCCTCAATGTTTGCGGAAATACCCCCATCCTGCTGATTGCCGACGGACCGACCCTGGGCGGCTATCTGTGTGCCCTTTCGGTCATCAACAGCGATCTGTGGAAGATCGGTCAGGGGACGCCGGGAAGGGACTACATCCGCTTCGCCTATTGCACACAGGAGGAAGCGATTGCCGCCCGGCAGCAGCAGCGTGAGTGGTTGAGCGAAAAGTCGCTGGCGTAGCCGTGACAGGGAGGATGAGACCATGGACCTCAATGTCGATATGGGTGAAAGCTTTGGCAGATACAAACTGGGAAACGATGAAGAGGTGATGAAGCATATCACCTCGGCCAATGTTGCCTGCGGCTTCCATGCGGGGGACCCCCTGGTGATGCAGGAAACCGTCCGGCTCGCCAAACAATACGGGGTGGCCGTGGGCGCCCACACCGGGCTCCAGGACCTGCGGGGATTCGGGCGAAGGCGCATGGAGGTCACGCCCGAGGAGCTAAAAAACGATACCCTCTACCAACTGGGTGCCCTGGATGCCATGCTGCGGGTGAACGGCATGCGGATGCAGCACGTCAAGCCCCATGGCATCCTGTACCGGATGGTTTCCGACGAATCACGATACGCCGAGGCCTTTCTCGAAGCTGTGGTCCAGTTCGATCGCGGGCTTTTCATCATGATTCCGCGGGACACCCTCATCTGGAAGCGCGGTCAGGAGTTGGGCCTGAAAATGGCGGCCGAGATCCTCATCGATCTCAGCTACGACGACGACGGCAACTGGGTCCTGGAGCGGACCAAGAAAGCCCGGTCACCGGAGGAGGTGGCCGAACGGGCGGTCATGGTGGCAAAGGATAAGGTCATCACGACCATCAGTGGCAAACAGGTCCCGGCCGAGGCCGACACCATCTGCTGCCATGGGGATGCGCCCAATGCCGCCGAGGAGGTCCAGACGGTCAAGGCGGCCCTTGAGAAAGTGGGGATTCCATTGCGGAAACTGGGGGAAAGGTAGTGCCGGAGGAACGGATCATCAAAAGGAGGACGTCATGGAAGTAGCGGTTAAAGCGCATATGCCGGGACTGGTGGCCCGGGTGGTGGTCAATGAAGGCGATAAGGTCGCCAAGGGACAGGAAGTGGCCGTGATCAACTGCATGAAAACGGAGCTTTCCGTCCGTGCCGAAGAGGCCGGCGTGGTTACCGGCATTCTGGTCAAAGAGTGGGATGAAATGGAAATCGGCAACCCCATGGTGTTGATGGAGGTTTGAAAACAGAAAGCTGCGACTGTGATCAAGAGACTGCTCATTGCGAACCGTGGGGAAATCGTGGTCAGGGTCATGCGAACCTGCCGGAAGCTTGGCATCGAAACCGTTGCCGTCTATTCCGATGCGGACCGCCACATGTTTTATCTCAAAGAGGCGGACGCGGCATGCCACATAGGTGCTTCGAACCCAATCAAGAGCTATCTGAATAGCGAGGCCCTGCTGGGTGCGGCGCAACAGGCCGGGGCGGATGCCATTCATCCGGGGTATGGTTTTCTTTCGGAAAATTCCCTGTTTGCGGAAGCCGTGACGGCTGCGGGCCTGACTTGGGTGGGGCCGCCGCCGGCCGTTTTGAAAACGATCGATTCCAAATGCTACTGCCGCAGAATTGCTGCCAATGCGGGAGTGCCGGTGATACCAGGAACCATCGAGGCAATTTCCGGCGTCGAGGATATTCGTCGGTACGCTTCGGAACAGGGCTACCCCGTGGTGCTGAAATTGGATAAGGGCGGCGGGGGCAAAGGGATCGAGGTGATCCGTGATGACCAGCAGGCTAAAGAAGCATTTGAGAGGCTGTCTCGCATCGGGATGCTGGCCTTTGGCCATCCGGAAAGCTACCTCGAAAAAGAGATCGTTCATCCCAGACACATCGAAGTCCAGTTTCTGGCAGACAGGGCCGGCAGTTGCGTGTGTCTGGGCGAGCGGGAATGTTCGATTCAGCGGCGCTATCAGAAGATCATCGAAGAATCGCCGTCGCCCATAGTGGCTGGAGACGACCGGGCCATGCTCTTTGATTGGACTGCCAAGCTGGTGCGAGCCATGGGCTATGTCGGGGCGGGGACCATGGAATTTCTGCGCTCGGAGCATGGGCAGTTCTATTTCATGGAGGTCAACGCCCGGCTCCAGGTGGAGCATCCGGTAAGCGAGTTCCTGACGGGTATCGATATCGTGGAACAGCAACTGCGCCTGGCGGCAGGTGAGCCATTGGCGTTGCAGCAGGGGGATGTCTGGTTCCGCGGGCATGCCATCGAAGCGCGGATCTATGCGGAAGATCCCGTTTCTTTCTGTCCGTCGCCGGGGACGATCAGCCATCTGCAGTTCCCCGCTGCGGACCCAACCTGTCTTCGCATTGACCACGCCCTCGAGGCCGGTGCCGCCGTCCCGCCTTACTACGATCCTTTGCTGGCCAAGGTGATCGCCTGGGGCGAGACCAGACAGGAGGCGGCCGAGCGGCTGGTGAAAGCGCTCGGCGAATTCCGGGTGGCGGGGATCAAGACCACCATCCCGGCCAATCTGCTCATTCTGAGCAGCCCCAAATACTTGAACGGCGACATGGATACCGGCTTCATCGACGCTCTCTACGCGGAGGCCGGTCCGGATCATTTTGCGGGCAGGCCGTTATGGCCGAATCTATGAGGAGGATAATCCGATGGGAGAATCGACAAGTGTGAAGATCGCTGATGCCGGGCCCGCGGGGTGGATTGCCTACGCCATTGCGACCTGGATGGCCTGGGCCTTTTTATGCGGGTTTGTCACCAGTAAGGCCCTGCTCTTTATGGCGTGTGTTTCGCTCGCCTGTACGATTCCTTATTTGGGTGCGGCCATCACCCAGCTCAAACTGGGCAACGTGGCCGGAGGAGTCACCTGGCTCTACTTTGGATCGTTCTTTGCCTTTGCGTCCGCTCTGAATTATGGCGCGACCTATTTTGCAGGCGTCTACAACTGGGAGGTCGATGCCCGTATTCTCGGGTATGAATGGGCGATTCTCGGTATCGTCTTGATTCTGACCACCCCCATCTTTCTCAAGTACGCACCGGCGGCGGCTTCCATCTCGGTCATCGGGGCCGATGTGGGTATCGCGGCCCTGGCGCTCATCTATTTCGGGTTTGCCGGCAGCACGATCGTTGCTGTCAGCGGGTGGGGCTTCTTCGTGGCCGGTCTCTTCGGCATTGTCATGGCCGCCGGAGGCATCCTCGAAGGCGCCGGCATGAAATTCCCCATGGGTAAGCC
>CAZDKX010000394.1:0-4102 GCA_964505935.1 uncultured Syntrophobacteraceae bacterium | reverse complement strand
ACGGCCACGTTGGCCAGCCTCACGGCGTTGTACGCCGTCTCGGCGTCGTCGGTCGAGATAATGAATAACACCTTCATAAGAGCCTCCCTGTTCGTCGAGGAACCCCCTGATGGCCTCCCTGACGGCGGGAATTGAGGCCACCATGGCGGGTTATCAAAACGTCTTGGAGCCTACTTGCCCTTGAATGCCGGTTTTCGCTTTTCAAACATGGCCGAGAGGGCTTCCATATGGTCTTCGGTAAAATGACACAGGGACTGATAGGCCGCGGCATTCTGCATGGTTTCTTCCAGGGTTGAATGGACGCCGCGGCGCAGCAGGCGCTTGGTCAGGCGCAGGGCCTGGGGGGGGCGGCCGGCGATTTTGGCGGCAATTTCGCGGGCCTTTGTGAGCAGTTGATCGTGGTCGACCACATGATTGATGAGGCCCAGGGTGAGGGCGGTGTCCGCATCGATGGTCTCGGAGGTGAAAATCAGCTCGCACGCCTTGGCCATACCGACGGCACAGGGCAGGGTGAAGGCACTGCCGTCCCCGGGGATCAGTCCTACATTCAGGAAAGTCTCACCGAAGGTGGCTTTGCGCGAGGCCACGCGGATGTCGCACATGAGCGCCAGGCCACAGCCGGCGCCGACCGCGGAGCCGTTGACGGCGGCAATGGTGGGGATTTCCACGTTGTGCACCGTCAGCAGGACCTCCTGGATGTTATGCCGGTACTGTTCCACGATTTCTGCAGGGGTGCCGGCAAACATTCCCTTGCGCTCTTTCATGTCTTTCACGTTTCCCCCGGAACAGAACGCCGGGTCAACCGCGGTGACAATGAGCACTCTCGTCTCCAGATCGGTATTGACATGGCTGCAGACCGACTTGATCTCGGCGATGATCTCAGGGTGGGTGATCGCATTGCGAATGTCGGCCCGATTGAGGGTCAGCGTGGCGATGCCCTCGTCCACTTGAAAGAGTATTTCTTTGAATTCCATTTTGTCCTCCCTCAGTTTACCTCACCAAAGTGATCTCTCTGCTTCACTCCTCGGTTTACACTGCCAGCCGGTTTGATCGTTCTGAAGATCAAAGACTGTGAGGGAGCCTGAAGACAAAAGCGGCGGCAAGGCAATCTGGTGGCCTCCACCCACATTCACCAGCAGACCTTTCGACTTTGCCAGCAGGTACCGAAAGCCCACTTCCTCGCAGACCGCTTCCCAGTCTCCTCTCCTCATAAGCTGCAGAATCGCTCTGTTTTTCTCGGCTACCACGTAGGGTGTTCTAGAAATATAGCCAACAAATACGGGAATCCTGTGAGTCGTTTGATAGTGCAGTGATTCGGATCTGCCGTAGACTCTTTCCACATCAACGAGCCCATATTCAGGTGATAGCGAACTCAACCTTTGTATGAATTCTGGTACGGCGCTTGGAGTGTTTGGGATCGGCCTGGGAAAATATTCGAAGACCATCGCTCCCAGCAAGAGCACGGCAATGACGCGTGGCGGCCCCCTGTTTGTTTCCCAAAGATAACTGAGACCGGCGCCCGCGAGCAGTCCCAGCGACAAATAAACCATAACCGACATCCGCCCAGGCATGCCAGAGAGCTTCAATAATGGAATCAGCATCTCCAGGACCAAATATGGTCCGGGAAGATGCGGAAGCGCTTGCCCCGCCACATGGATCCTCGGTCCCAACGCCATCAGTGTGAAAAAAGCCAGCGAGAAAACCCAGAATCCTACCCCTTCCAACGCCAGCCTCTTTCTGGCAAACCAGGCAATGAGGGCCAGCAGGCAGACTGAAAGTCCCCAGTGGACACTGGTTTCATGAATATTGGAGGGCAGTTGGGACCAA
The DNA here is from genome assembly GCA_964505935.1 of uncultured Syntrophobacteraceae bacterium. Classification (GTDB taxonomy): domain Bacteria; phylum Desulfobacterota; class Syntrophobacteria; order Syntrophobacterales; family Syntrophobacteraceae; genus JADGQM01. Next base: position 2,275 of record CAZDKX010000394.1, on the reverse strand, counting down.
TAACCTTCGGTCCAGGAATGAAACCTCCAGTGGCCCCCCGGTATAAACGGCGCAAGCAGATCCAGCGAGCTGGCAACCGGGTCGTGCGCTCCAAACATCGGGCCTTCGCGTGAAAGAAGCAGCAACCCGAGAATCAGAGGACCGGAAGTCACCAGGGTAGTTCCGGTAAAGGTCAACAGGGATCGCAGCCACTGTCTGTTTCTCCAGAGCCTCCAGTTCCCATGCTCCTGGTAGTGGTGGAGGAAAGCCCGCAGCAAAATCAGCGCCCCGATCAGAATGCAATAGAGAAAATAATAGTAGTCGCACAGCAAAACGAGGAAGAGGGAAACCCCCGCAAGCACGCCAAAGCGGACCGAAGGCGCCTCATTGAGCTTCCACCACATCAGGACAAACAGGGGAATCCACTCGAGCGATACCAGTTGGAGATGCCCTTCCGCATGGGCAAAATGATAGTTCGAAAAGGTGAAGATCCAGCCTGCCAGAAGACTTCCCCCTAAATGGCCGGTCAGATGCAGGGACAGACGAAAGGCGGTGAGACCCCCTACCACGAAACTGAAAATCACCACTACATTGTGCGTTTGAACAAGGGTCAGGAACCACTGAAGGGGAATCCCAAGGAAGCCGTTGAACACATTGAGGGTATGAGCAAGCAATGATGTTCCATGGGGATAATGCAGATAGTGGGTATACCAGGGATGGGTGTGAAGCTGAGTAATGGCCTCGTTGACCCACCAGATATTCCAAACATTCTGGAAGTCATCACCATCGTCGGCAAAGTAATGGGTGGAGAAGTTCAGGATAGCAGGATAAGTGAGCAGGCAGAACCAGGAAAGATAAAACAGCATGGGAAGAAACCACAGCCGCAGCGTGTCGACAGGGGCTCTTCCGCTTCCCGTAGCCAGACTTTCGTCAGCCTTGCCAACCTGAACAGCTTCAACTTCTGGCTGCCGATCCGCATTTTTTTTCTTGTTTCGCCCCATTTCATACTCGCTTGAGCACTCGTCAGGAAGGTCAGGCGTTGCCCCGAGATCGACTGCGGTTCCAAGACGATCCTACCACAGGGAGTGACGGGCCCTCAATGCTTCATCTCCTGGCAGCCTTCCCGTTACCGACCGGCTTTTAGGGTGATAAGCTCTGAACCCCGTCGTGCCCCCTTCCGCTTCCGGCGTGGAGCTATGGTGGATCAGGCAGTGATAGAACGACAATCAGGAGGAATGAGCCATGAATCAGGGAGGGCCTGACAAGGATGGAGGCGACAGCGGTGAAGGGGAGCCAAATCAATGCTCGCATGGACGGCTCCCCAAGGGAACTACCCGCTGTCACCAGGTCTTTCCAAAATACGGGCAACGGCCCATTTCCCGACAACCACAAACGGCGGAGCTGGTCAGTCTGGCTGCTAGTAGAGCCATTTCCCTCGGGAATAGCGAAAAATCTCGGTAACCACCACCTGTTTCTCGCATTCGAAAGGTCCCTGCTGGGACAATTCGGGGGAGTCCGCGCGGCAGGCATAGGTGTGTTCTTCGTACTTCAACACGCCAATATACGGGGAGCCCTTGTCGCCGGTGGCTTTCACTTCACTTTCAGGATTCTGGGCAATGACCCGATACGTGGCGCAGTAAAGGCCCTGCTGATCCTTTTCTACTTTGATTTTGTCGGCGCCGAACTGGCCGTGGTGGATCATTTTAGCTATCCAGTCGTTCTGAAAAACGTCAAAGGCCTTCCTGACCGCTTCGTCCTCAGCGGCGGAACAGAGCGAAACCTGCATCGCCACCATCATAAAGAGGATGAGACCAAAAACTGAACATAGCAATCCCAATGACTTGCCTTTTGCCAACCGCGACTGCGACATGGTTTGCACTCCTGTTTCTGTTGGCGTTAACGGACAAACTCTCGACGCCGTTTCTAGCACACCCGTGCAAAAAGTAAAAGCCATAAGGATCACTTTGATCCTTATGGCTTCTCCGTTGCTACTCTCCTCAGCCGGTCCCGCTATGGCATGACTTTGAGCTCCACCCGGCGGTTGATCGCCCGACCTTCCTCGGTGTCGTTGGTCGCCTTGGGTTTCATTTTGCCGTAGCCAATGGTCTGCATCCGGGTCGAGCTGATGCCCTTGGCGGCGAAATAGTCGAACACGGCCCTGGCACGCCGTTCCGACAGGGTCTGGTTGTATGGTACCGTCCCGATGCCGTCGCAATGGCCTTCGATCATGACCTTCATGTTGGGGCGCTTCATCAGGGTCTGGGCGCCCTCATCCAGCACCGCTCGCCATTCCGGC
>CAZDKX010000393.1:0-4121 GCA_964505935.1 uncultured Syntrophobacteraceae bacterium | reverse complement strand
CTCTCTTTCCGGCCGGTGATCTGGGAGCTGAAGACTGCGGGAGGCTCCGTGGTGGGTTTTCTGGCCGGTTGTCTGGGAGGCGCCCTGGGGGCGGCCGGCCCTCCCGTCATCGTTTATACCTCGCTGCAACCCTGGACCAAGGACTTGATCAAGGCCACCCTGCAAGGCTTTTTCGTGGCTTCGGGGGTGGTCGTGGTCCTGCTGCACGCCCTGAGCGGCCTGACGACGATGCCGGTCCTCTGGTATTTTCTCATTTCCGTGCCGGCACTCGTGCTCGGGACCTATTTCGGGTCCTTTTTCTACGGCCGCATCAGTGACCTGGTCTACAAGCGGATCATGTTCGTCTTCCTGGCCCTGATGGGCGCTTTCCTCATGTACGGGCTGCTTTGACCCGCATCACGCGCCCTCCCTTGCTCCCACCCGATCCGTAAACCCGGCATTGGCCGGCGCTTCGTTTCGTTGACATTGCCGGCCGGGTGAGCTACACGAAGGGTGGAGCCTGCCGGGTTGCCGCATGGCCAACAGGGCGGTGACCGCACCGGGGGCGGACGCTGGTCGATGGGGAGTGCTTTGGACCTTCACGGTAACGTCAAAGAAAGGAGTCGTTCTATGCGGACCAAAATCTTGATTATCGCCTTGGTGCTGTCGCTCATGTGGACTTCAGGGGTCATGGCGGCCATGCTGGACACGGTCAAAGGGAGGGGGCAGCTCGTTGCCGGGGTCGCCGGTAAGGTGCCGGGATTTTCCGTACCCGATGACAAGGGTGTCTGGCGGGGGTTGGACGTCGATTTCTGCCGAGCCCTGGCCGCTGCCATTTTCAACGATCCGGAGAAGGTCAAGTTCGTCCCGACGACCACCAAGGAGCGTTTCACCGCCCTGCAAACGGGTGAAATTGACGTGCTGTCCCGCAACACCACCTGGACCTTTGAGCGCGATGCACAGGGCCTTGATTTTGCCGGGGTCCTCTTCTACGACGGCCAGGGCTTCATGGTGAACAAGAAGCTCGGGGTCAAGAGCGCCAAGGACTTGAATGGCGCCAGCATCTGCATCCAGATCGGCACGACCACGGAAAAGAATGTTTCGGACTATTTCGCCTCCAACAATATGAAGTTCAAGCCCGTGGTGTTCGAAAGCGCTGATGAATCGGCCGTCATGTACGATACCGGCCGCTGCGATGTCTATACCACCGATGGCTCCGGCTTGGCCGCGCGCCGGGTGACCCTCTCCAAACAGGAGGATCACATGATTCTGCCGGAAATCATCTCCAAGGAACCCCTTGGACCCGCGGTGCGCCAGGGCGATCAGCAATGGAGCGACATTGTCCGGTGGACCCTCTTTGCCCTGATCAATGCCGAAGAACTGGGGGTCACCTCCAAGAATGTGGACGAGATGCTCAAATCCAAGAACCCCGACGTCATGCGCCTGCTGGGCACCGAAGGCAACTACGGCGAACAGATTGGCCTGACCAAGGACTGGGTCTATCGGATCGTCAAGCACGTGGGCAATTACGGGGAAATCTACGACCGCAACGTCGGCCCCAACACGCCCCTCAAGCTCGAGCGCGGCCAGAACGCCCTCTGGACCAAGGGCGGGTTGATGTACGCTCCTCCCATCCGTTAGTTGAACAACTGTCGTCCACTGACGGGCACCAGGCCGTGTGCCGGGCCCGTCGTGAGGAGGCCATGCATGCCGGATGCTCACCAGCGAGCCACGCCGCTGCCGGGTGAAGGACCCCAGCGGCGTCCGGTAACCGGATTGCTGCACGATCCCCGGTTCCGCTCTTTCTGCATCCAGACGGCAGTATTCGGCATCATGGTCCTGGTCCTCACCCTGGCCGTGGCCAACACCGCCCACAACCTCAGAAAGGCCGGCATCGCCTCGGGCTTCGGTTTTCTCTCCCAGGTGGCGGGGTTTGACATCAGCCAGTCGCTCATCGATTATAGCCGCACCTCCTCTTACGGGCGGGCTTTCTGGGTCGGACTGGTCAACACCCTCCTGGTGTCCGGTGTGAGCATTGTCCTGTCCACGCTGCTCGGCTTTGTCGTCGGCATCCTGCGGCTCTCAGGCAACTGGCTGGTGAGCCGCCTGGCCCTCACCTACATCGAAGTGGTGCGCAACGTTCCGCTGCTTCTGCAGCTGCTTTTCTGGTATATCGCCATCCTCAATCCCCTGCCCGGACCCAAGCTGGCAATGGATTTATACGAGACCCTGTTTCTGTGCAACCGGGGGTTGATTGTTCCCCGGCCCATCCTGGAGCCCGGCATTTGGCTGGTACTGCTCGGCGCGGCTTTCGGGGTGGCCATGACCGCGGCGCTCGCAGTGTGGGCGAGGCGGCGCCAGCGCCGAACCGGCCATCGTTTCCCGGTTTTCTGGGGTTCGTTGGGATTGCTCATTGGGGTCCCGCTGCTCGCGATGGTCGCCGCCGATTTTCCTGTTCACTGGCAAGTGCCGGTGCTGCAGGGTTTCAATTTTTCGGGCGGCATCACCCTGCTGCCGGAATTCGTGGCGCTGGTGCTGGGTCTCACCCTTTACACCGCAGGGTTCATTGCCGAGAATGTGCGGGCCGGGATTCAGGCGGTGCCCCGGGCCCAGATCGAAGCCTCGCATGCCCTCGGGTTCCGGCCGACCCAGAGCCTGCGCCTGGTGGTGATCCCCCAGGCCCTCCGCGTGGTCATTCCCCCCCTGACCAGTCAGCACCTCACCCTGGTCAAGAATTCCTCTCTGGCCGTGGTCATCGGCTACCCCGACCTGGTTTCGGTCTTTGCCGGCACCGCTTTGAACCAGACGGGCCAGGCCGTGGAAATCATCGCCATTACCATGCTCGTCTACCTCCTGATCAGCCTGACCATCTCCGGGGGGATGAACTGGTACAATGCCAAAATCGCCATCCGGGAGCGCTGACCCATGTATGTCAAGACCGTGCGCACCCCGGACATGCCCGCGCCCCCCATCGAAGCGGGAATAATCGGCTGGCTGCGCTACAATCTTTTTTCCTCCTGGCTCAACGCCGCCATGACGGCGGCCGGCCTGGTGTTCCTGGCGTGGGCCGTCCCCCCTTTCCTGGAATGGGCGCTTGTTAAAGCCAACTGGCTTGGGAACTCACGCAGCGCCTGCGTGCTCCCGGACGGGAATCCGGACGGGGCCTGCTGGGTTTTCGTCAAGGTGCGCCTCGGGCTGCTCATGTATGGCTTCTATCCCGAAAGCGAACGCTGGCGCATCGACTTTGCTTTCATCCTGCTGGGAGCGTCGGCCGGACCGCTGCTGGCGGCGCCGCTGCTGCCCACCTCCTGGCGCACCCGACCCTGGCCTGCCGCCGCCGGCACGCTGATCTCCTGCCTGCTGGCGCTTGGTCTCTACGGGCTGCTGCCGGCCGCTGTCGCCGCAGTCTACCTGCTGGCGCCGACCGTCCTGTCCCGCATCGGCCGGCAGTCAGCCGCCGCCGCCTTGACTACCGCTCGACTGCTCCTCGCGGCAGGGGCGGCCCTTCTATGCGCGGTCGTCACCGCCCTGCTGGCGGACCGCTGGGATTGCTCGCTGGGGGAACTGCTCGGGATTACGGCTGGGCTGCTGGCCGCGCTTCTGATCGTGGTGCGAAGCAGGTCGGCCCAGGTCTGGCGTTTCCTGCTGCTCCTCCTGATTTATCCGGGCATCGCCTGTGTTTGTTTTCTCGGCGGAGCGTTTGGGTTGCGCCCGGTGGAAACGGACCTTTGGGGCGGCATGTTTCTCACCCTGGTCCTGGCCGGCGTCGGCATCAGCACCTCCTTTCCCATCGGCATCCTGCTCGCCCTCGGCCGACGCAGCCACATGCCCGTGATCAAGGCGGCCTCCATCGGCTTCATCGAGTTCATCCGGGGTGTACCGCTCATCTCCGTGCTCTTCATGGTATCAGTCATGCTCCCGCTGACCCTGCCCGAAGGGATGAGCATCAACAAGCTCCTGCGCGCCCTGGTGGGCGTCTCGCTGTTCTACGCCGCCTACATGGCGGAAGTGGTGCGCGGCGGGCTGCAGGCGATCCCTCGAGGCCAGTACGAGGCGGCGGAAACATTGGGACTGCACTACTGGGAGACCATGGGCCTGATCATCCTGCCGCAGGCGCTGCGCCTGGTCATCCCGGGCATCAC
>CAZDKX010000392.1:0-4153 GCA_964505935.1 uncultured Syntrophobacteraceae bacterium | reverse complement strand
AAATGGGGATGAGGTTAGCGGAAAGCATCCAGCGCGAATTCATGCGGATGGACATCCCTGCCTTTCGAGCCGGCGACACCGTAAGGGTGCACGTCAAGATTCGGGAAGGCGACAAGGAACGGGTTCAGGTTTTTGAAGGGGTAGTCATTCGTTATCACCGGGGGGCCCTGTCGGCCACCTTTACGGTGCGGAAAGTTTCGTATGGGGTGGGCGTGGAACGGATTTTCCCCCTGCACTCGCCTCAGATCGATAAGGTGGAAGTGCTGCGCCGCGGCCGTGTGCGCCGCGCCCGACTTTACTACCTGCGGCAGAGACTCGGCAAGGCGGCCCGCATCAAAGAGAAGCGTTAGTGCGCCAGCAGACCATGGCTCCCGAGGCGACGGATCTCCTCTTTTTCGAGAGAGAGGCTTATCGCCGAGGTTACGCTCTGGTTTCGGGAGTCGACGAAGTGGGGCGCGGCCCTCTGGCGGGACCGGTGGTGGCGGCGGCGGTGATTTTGCCCCGTCATGCGGACTTGCCTGGGGTCAAAGACTCCAAACAACTCACTGCGACTGAACGGGAAGCTTGTTGCAGGAAAATCCTGGCCTGTGCCGTATCGATCGGCATTGGCTGCATCGAACCGGCGGTAATCGACCGGCTCAACATTCTGCAGGCGACCTTCAAAGCCATGCTTCAGGCCGTTGACAAGCTCGAGGTCCAACCTGATTTTCTGTTGATTGACGGCCCCTACGCCCTTCCGTCCCCCCTTCCCCAAAAGGGGATTCCCCGGGGGGACCAGCGCAGCCTCTCCATCGCCGCAGCCTCGATTGTGGCCAAGGTGCATCGGGATCGCCTGATGTGCGAATATCACGCCCGCTATCCCGCCTATGATTTCGCCCGGAACAAGGGCTACGGGACCGCCCGCCACCTTGAGGCGCTTCGCCGCCACGGTCCATGCCCGCTGCATCGCTTGAGTTTCCGCCGGGTGGTTTCCTGAGCCCGGCCAGGGGAGAGTCGATGCCAAATCGCAAGGAGAAGGGCAGGCTCGGGGAAGACCTTGCCGCTGATTTCCTGAGACAGCGGGGCTTCCAGGTCGTGGCCCGGAATTTTCATTGTCCTCTGGGTGAAATCGACCTGATCGCCCGCGACGGCAGGACCCTCGTCTTCGTCGAGGTGAAATCCCGGTTCGCCACGGGCTATGGCGCCCCTGAGGAACTGGTCTCGCATGCCAAACAACGACGGTTGACCCGGTTGGCCCGCTGGTATCTGAAACAGGAGCGGTTGGAACACCAGCCCGCCCGCTTTGATGTAGTGGCCATCAGATGGCACGACGCCGGACCCGAGATCAAGTGGATTGCCAATGCCTTCGAAGCCTGTGATTGAAGGGGGGGGGCCGCGTTCCTCAGGGGCGCTCTTCCTGGTCGCCACTCCCATTGGCAATCTCGCCGACATCACCTTGAGGGCCCTCGAGACCCTGCGCTCCGTTGACCTCATTGCCGCGGAAGACACGCGCCACACCCGGAAACTCCTCAGCTTCTACGCCATTCACAAGCCGCTCATCAGCTACCACAGCCAGAATCTGCGGGAACGAGGACCTGAACTGGTTGCGAGGATTCGTGCCGGAACCCTGGTTGCGCTGGTGACCGATGCCGGTACGCCAGGCATTTCCGATCCCGGCGCGCTCCTGGTCCAACAGGTTTTGGCGGAAAACCTGCCGGTGGGCGTCATCCCGGGTCCAACGGCGCTGATCACGGCCCTGGCGGCTTCCGGACTGCCTGCCCATCCCTTTGCCTTCCTGGGCTTTCCGCCGGCCAGGGGATCTGGAAGGAGGCGGTTTTTTGCCGCCCATGCCAACCTGCCCATGACCCTCATTCTCTACGAAGCCCCGCAGCGGCTTCAAGAGACTCTGCAAGCGATCCTGCTCGCCTGGGGGGACCGCCGCCTCGCCGTTGCTCGTGAATTGACCAAGCATTTCGAGGAGTTCTTTCGCGGTACGGTCTCGGAAGCGCTTGGCCACTTTCCCGGGAAAGTCCGGGGCGAACTGACCTTGGTGGTGGCGGGCTGTTCGAATGGGGAGGCGGCTACCCTCCCGCCGCCGGATTGGCAGGAAGAGTTGGCATCCTTGCTTGAAGAGGACCGTCTGTCAGTCAAGCAGGCTACCGAGGAAATCGTTCGCCGGCATGGGCTTCCGCGGCGCACCGTCTATCGGCAGGCGCTGGAGATACGCAAGCAATCAGCGGGGGAGGGAAGCAATGAATAGCGTGAATGATCTGAAGAGTTGCGGGTTGCGTGTCTGGCTGGTACCATGCAATTCTTCATGGGTTTCGGGCTGTCTCCAAGGCGAGCAACCGCTCCTGCTCATGCCCTTGATTGGGAGAGAGCGTTGTTGGACTTCTTGTTCCTGATCAGGAGAGGCCTTCAGGTCTCATGAGTGCAAAACCAGCTGATGCCATCGGGGTTTTCGATTCGGGCATCGGGGGCCTCAGCGTCTTTCGGGCGCTCATGGCGCGTTTGCCTTTTGAAAACATCATCTATTTTGGTGACACGGCCCGCGTGCCATACGGCGTAAAGTCCATGGAGACGATCGCTCTCTACGCCAGCCAGATTGTCGATTTTCTGCTCAAACAGCAGGTGAAGTTACTCATCATCGCCTGCAACACCATGGCGGCGGTTGCTCATCAGGTCATCGCCAAGCGATCGCCCATTCCCGTTCTGGATGTCATCGAAGCGGGGGCGCGGATGGCCGTCGAGGTCACCCGCACCAGGGATATCGGCGTGATCGGCACCCCGGCAACCATCGCCAGCAATGCCTACACCCGCGCCATCCACCGGCTCGATTTCGAGGTTCGCATCTTTTCGCAGGCCTGCCCTTTGTTCGTTCCCCTGGTGGAGGAAGGGTGGCTGGACCACCCCGTGACGCGTCTTACCGCCGAGGAGTATCTCAGACCGCTGCTGGCCCATGATCTCGATACCCTGGTATTGGGCTGTACCCATTACCCCCTCCTCAAACCGCTGTTGCAGGAAGTGGTCGGAAATGGGATTATTCTAGTCGATTCCGCGGAAGCCATGGCGGACCAGACTGCGGAGATGCTGGAGCGTCAAGGTTTGGGAAATCCACAGGAGGATTTTCCTCACTACCGGTTCTATGTGACCGATGTGCCTTTCCGTTTTCAGATGATCGGGCAGGCTTTCCTGGGGTGCGAACTGGCTGATGTGCAGGTCGTAAAATGGTAAATTGAGGCAGTGAGGGTCGAGTGCCGGGTCCGAAGTGCTGAGGGCGAAAAGCAGGGAGCCCGGCGCAAGGGCAAGGTCCTGCCGCCCTCAGCAGATTTCACCTGCAACCCGGACAGGAAGGAAGGGAAACCATGCGTACGGGTCGAATCGACCGGCAAACGAAAGAAACGGATATTCACCTTGAGCTGACCATCGATGGCCAGGGACAGGCGGACCTGCAGACGGGGGTCCCATTTCTGGACCACATGTTGACCCTTTTTGCGGTGCATGGCTTTTTCGACCTGAAACTTAAGGCCCAAGGTGATCTCGAGGTGGACGCTCATCACACCGTGGAAGACATCGGCATCTGCCTCGGCAAGGCTCTTTCCGAGGCCCTCGGCGACCGTCGAGGCATTCGCCGCTACGGCCATGCCGTGGTGCCCATGGACGAAGCCTGCGCGTCGGTGGTGCTCGACCTTTCCAACCGGCCCTACCTGGTCTACCAGGTGCCGCCGCTGACCTCGGAAGTCGGCCAGTTTGAAACCGAACTGGTCCCCGAATTTTTCCGGGCCTTCGCCCTTCATGGAGGCGTCACGCTGCACCTCCAGGTCCACTATGGGATTAATACCCATCATATCCTGGAGGCGCTCTTCAAGGCCTGGGGTCGCGCCCTCGACCAGGCAACCAGCCTTGATGAAAGGCGCAGCGGCATTCCGTCCTCGAAAGGGGTAATCTGAGGGCGATAGGGTTGATTCAGGCGATGTGATTCCCCCCTCGAGGAAGGCAAGGGGATGCAAGGGGCGGATCAGCCGATTGACAAAGCTGTCTCCCTCTGTTATCAAGGCATCGTTTCGTCACAAATGAGTCGATACTCACCAGCCTCAAGGGCGACTAGCTCAGTGGATAGAGCGTTGGTCTCCGGAACCAAAGGTCCCGGGTTCAATTCCCGGGTCGCCCTCCA
>CAZDKX010000391.1:0-4168 GCA_964505935.1 uncultured Syntrophobacteraceae bacterium | reverse complement strand
ACGCCGGTAGTGCCCTTAGCCGGCACATGACCGTATCGGTAGACTACCCCGGCCGCACTTCTTGTCAATGACCTTAATACTGAATTATCCCTGCTCAGGGCAAGCTTTCTATGATTGCGCGCGGAAAGATAAGGCGAAACGGTTTCCATTCGGGTAGATGTGGCACTGGAAGGGCCGTTTGTGGTAATATGGTTTTGAGATCACTGGCTGAGAATAGGGCGATTGGGGAGACAGGCGGAGCAATGCGGCTGTTGGTGGTGGAAGACGAGAAGAAGGTGGCCGGCTTCATCAAGAAAGGGCTGGAGGAGGAGGGGTACGCGGTGGATGTTGCCGGAGACGGCAGGACCGGTCTCGATCTGGCGCTGGATCGGGTCCACGATCTGATCATTCTCGACATCCAACTGCCGAAAATGGACGGGTTGAGTGTGCTCAATGCCCTGCGCCGGGAAAACGTGGCCATTCCGGTCCTGCTGCTCACCGTTCGAGCTACCATTGAGGACAAGGTGTTGGGCTTGGATGCCGGTGCCGATGACTACCTCACCAAACCCTTTGCCTTCGAAGAACTGGTGGCCCGCGTCAGGGCCCTGCTCAGACGACGTGCCGAAGGGAAACAGCCGCTGCTCCGGATTGCGGATGTGACGCTCGATCCGGCGCGGCGCACGGTGGTTCGGGGGAAGGAGAAGATTGACCTGACCACCCGGGAGTTTGCCCTCCTCGACTATTTCATGCGCAATCCCGGTCGGGTCCTGACCCGCACCATGATTGCCGAGCATGTGTGGGATTATGATTTTGATTCCGAGACCAATGTGATCGATGTGTATGTGAACTATTTGCGCAAAAAGATCGATTCCGGCCGGGACCGAAAGCTGCTCCACACGGTCCGGGGCGTGGGGTATATGCTGAAAGCGGAGTGAGCGGTGGCTCTCAAATCGATCCGGGCGCGCCTCACCTTCTGGTACATGAGCCTGCTGACGGTCACCCTGCTGGTGCTGGGAGGCACGGCCTACGGGCTGCTCAGCTACAGTCTGGCCCGTGAAGTGGATGCGGCCCTGGACGGTGTAGGCCGAACCCTGGCTGAGCGTGCTCACGGCAGTTCGGTGGTCATTCCTCCGGCGGAAATCGAGGAGATGTTTCGGCGGTTCTTCGGTTTTTCCCCGTGGGATCGCTATTTTCAAATGTTTGACCCGATGGGGCGTCACAACCCCCAGGAATCGACGTCGGTCCGGCAGCGCCCCCCCCTCAGCCGGGAGGCCTTTGCCAACGCTTCGCAAGGGCTGCCGACTTTTGAAACGGTTGATGGGCTCGGTGCCTATCCGGTGCGCCTCCTCACCATGCCGGTGTTGGAGGGCAACCGTTTGGTTAACCTGGTCCAGGTGGGGATGTCGCTGCAAAATACGACCGAAACGCGGATCCGGTTCCTGCTGATCATGGCGGGGCTCCTGCCGCTTGCCTTGTTGCTGGCCGGCTTTGGCGGGTGGCTGCTGGCTCGACGGGCGCTGCAGCCCGTGTCCCGGATGACCGAGGCGGCCCAGCGGATTGGCGCCGAACAGCTGGCCGAGAGGGTGGAAGAGTCCGGAACCGGCGATGAACTGGATTACCTGGCAAAGACGCTGAATCAGATGCTGGGCCGTCTGGATGCCGCCTTCAGCCAGATTCGCCAATTCAGTGCCAGCGCTTCGCATGAACTGCAAACCCCACTCACGATCCTCCGGGGCGAACTGGAAGTGGCGCTCCGCTCACCGCGCTCCCCGGAAGAATACCGCACCGTCCTGCACAGTTGCCTCGAAGAAGTCGAGCGGATTGCGCAGCTGGTGGAAGGACTCCTGCTGCTCTCTCGGGCCGAAGCGGGAGTCCTGAAGATGGATCGTCAGCCGGTGGACCTCTCGGAGCTGATCGAGGAGGTATACGCCCGGATGAAGGTTTTGGCGGAGGCAGGCTCCGTCGCCTTGCGCCTCGGTCCACTGTCAGCGGTCTCCGTCTTGGGAGATCGGGCCCACTTGCGGCGTCTCCTGCTCAACCTCACCGACAATGCCATCAAGTATACCGGACCCGGCGGGGCCGTCGAACTTTCCCTGCAACGGAATGGGGATGAGGACTGGGCCTCCATCCTGGTGAAAGATACCGGGATCGGCATCGCCCCCGAAGAGCAAAAAAAGATCTTTCAGCCCTTCTTCCGCACCATGGAAGCCCGTTCCCAGGCCGCCACCGGAACGGGGCTCGGCCTTTGTATCGCCCGGTCCATCACCATCGCTCACGGCGGCGACCTTTTGTTTGAAAGCGCCCCGGGGAAGGGGAGCACCTTTCGGGTGCGCATTCCTTGCGCGCCCGCCATTGAAGAGCCCTGAGTTCAGCGCCCCCTCTTTTCGAGTCTAAATCCCACGTAAAACTCTTAAGTTGACGCCTATGCCCCCGCGCCGGAATGATGCCTGGGGAGGAGAATGGTCAGTATATTCCGAGGTCCTTCTTTTCTGGAATCAGTCAGCTGTTTCACCTCTGCAGGGTAGTCGCACGGTGATTTCATGAAAGACTTCTAATCCATTCTTAATCCACCCTTAACTTTCCTGGCTTAACTTCACGGGCGAACGTGGTGTCTGATGACCAGCCTTCAGGGTCGGAGACAAAAATCATGCGCTTCAATTGTGAATCAAAGGAGGACCAGAATGTTTGAAAGATTCGTAAACCGTTTGCAGAAGCAGCGCTATGGGGTGAAGAGCCTCTCCGCAGTTGCCGTCTCGCTCTTTTTTGTCGGTCTGTTGGCAGCCTCGAGTATGAATTGGACGGCCGCGTCGGTGGCGGCAGGCCCCACGCCCGCCGCCACCGTCAGCGACAATCAGCCCGTGGCCGCGAGTCCATTTACGATCCTGGCAAAGCAATTGACCCCTGCGGTGGTCAATATCAAGGTGAACAAGGTGGAAAAGACCAGTTCCCCATGGTCGGGTTTTCCCGAGGGTCCTTTCCGCGACTTCTTCCGGCATCCGCAGCTTCCGGAGAATCGGCCGGTCCAGGGGGCCGGTTCCGGCGTCATCATCAGTGGTGACGGCACGATTCTCACCAACAACCATGTGGTAGAGGGGGCGAAAGAGGTCACGGTGACCCTCGCTGATAAGGAAGAATACCATGCTCAGGTTATCGGGAGAGATCCCAAGACCGACCTGGCGGTGCTCAAGATCAGCGCGGGCAAGGCACTGACTGCTGCCAGTCTGGGAGACTCCGAACAACTTCAAGTTGGGGATTGGGTCCTGGCGGTCGGGAACCCTTTTGGCCTGGGCAATACGGTTACCTCCGGGATTGTGAGCGCCAAGGGGCGGGTCATCGGTGCGGGCCCTTACGACGACTTCATCCAGACCGATGCCTCGATCAACCCGGGGAACTCGGGCGGGCCGCTCTTCAACATGAAGGGTGAAGTAGTCGGGATCAACACCGCTATCGTTTCCGGCGGGCAGGGCATCGGCTTCGCCATCCCGGTCAACACCGCGAAACCGCTGATCCCGCAGTTGGTGGAGAAAGGCAAGGTGACCCGGGGATTTCTCGGCGTCAATATCCAGACCATCACCCCTGAACTGGTGGCCGCCCTAAAACTGGGCGACATCAAGGGCGTGCTGGTGGCTGATGTGGTCCCCGGGGGTGCTGGCGATAAAGCCGGTATCAAGCGCGGGGACGTTATCGTGGCTTATGAGGGCAAGCGGGTTCAGGACAGCCATGAACTGCCCGCCCTGGTGGCGGCTACGCCGGTGGGCAAGGAGGCGACGGTCACGGTGGTGCGCGACGGCAGGGAACGGCAACTTTCCGCGAAGATTGCGGCGATGGATGCCGAAGAACTCGCCGCCAACGAACCCGGCAAGCCGGCTCAGGGCAAATGGGGGCTCCAGCTCAAGGATGTCAATCCCGAGCTGGCTCGGCAGCTCGGGCTCAAGGTGGATGAGGGGGCGGTGGTTGTTGCCGTGCAGCAGGGCAGCCCCGCCGACGAAGCCGGAGTGCGGCAGGGGGATGTGATCCTCGAGGTCGACCGCGAGCCGGTGAAATCGACAAAAGAGGTCAAAGACCAGGTGGCGAAAGCCGGCGACCGGGGCACGCTGCTCCTCCTGCTCCAGAGCGAACAAGGGAAACACTATGTGGTGCTGAAAGGGTAGGGGGCGGATTTCGGATGTCGGATTTGAGATGTCGGATC
>CAZDKX010000390.1:0-4183 GCA_964505935.1 uncultured Syntrophobacteraceae bacterium | reverse complement strand
CCAGTATAACTCGAGCCTTTTGGTTTGTCTCCGGGTGTCCCGAAGGGACATGAGTCACTGTCTCAAGAAATGAACAAGGGGGGCAAGGCGGTGCCGAGCCGACCCGCTTATGAGAAGAGAAGCACCACGACACACTGATCTCAAATAAGGACGTGACGCCTGGTCTTCCCGATCAATAAGGGATTGCGAAGACTTGGTGGTGATGTTATGAGAAACCATAGCAGTTTCGGCCGGGGAGTCTCCGGTGATCAGTATGGGTTTTGCGGTGATGGTGTTTAGGCCAGATCGTCAGCAGGTTGCGAAGGGGGAAGGATGATGCGTGCGCAAGGGTTTTGGTCCGGTACGATAATCTTGCTCTGCGTGCTGCTCTGGGTGCCGGTGGCCGAGGTCGCGGGCCAGACGGTCGGGAGAAATGAGGGGCGGTCCTCACCTGCCGCTTCCGCAGGCGACAGCAGAAGTGACCGGGGCCGGGAGCAACGCCAGATCCAGCTCAATTCCTCGCTGATCGCTGCTGCCAAGGCGGGGCAAGTCTCTCAAGTGCCTGCTTTGATCAAGGAAGGGGCAGATGTGAATGCCATGGATGGTGACGGCATGAGCGCGTTGATGCATGCGGCCCTTCAGGGTGACCGAGAGATGGTCGATCTCATGATTCGATATGGGGCTGAGGTGAATGCGATTGACAACAATGGCATGACCGCGCTGATGCAGTCATCCTGGGCCGGCCATGAGAAGGTGGTGTCGGATCTCCTTACGGCTGGTGCCGTGGTGAATTTGAAGACCACGACCCAGACCATTAGAGTCACCAAGAGTGGTGCGAACGCCCTCATTGCCGCCGCCATCGGTGACAACCTTGACGTGGTGCGCCTGCTGTTGGCGGAGGGCGCCGACGTGAACGACTGGGATGCCGACGGGGAAACAGCGTTGCTGCACGCGGCCAGGGGAGGGGACCCCAGGCTGGTTGAGTTGCTCCTTCGCAATGATGCCGATCTGGAAATGAAGGACAAATATGGCCGAACCCCCCTCATGGTGGCCGCTATTTATAATCACAAAGACGTTGTGAGAACCCTGCTGCGCCATGGTGCCAATCGCAAGGCGACAGATAAAGCCGGCATCACGGCCGCCCGTTATGCCCGGGTGATGGGACATGAAGCGATCCGCGAGATGCTCCTCGCCGGATTTTGAGTGATTGAGGGGACACGACCCCGAGCGAGAAATGGGGCTCCCTGTTAACATCAAATGGTCCATCCGGCCGAAGCCCGGGCACCCTCTGAGGAACCACCGCGATGTGGATTTGCCAAACGGAGGTCGGTCTCTTCTGGATCCGCTTCGATCCTCGTACCCGCACGCGATTCCTGCTGGGAATCGGTGAAGGGCCGCTCGGCTGGTATTTTTCGCCCGAGGCCGCGGCCGACGTGGTCTTTCTCCAGGATACCGGCTGGGCGGAATGGGATTCCCGCCCGGGGGTCACCCGGCCAAGAGAACTTGCCGACTGGATCCGGGTGGATTGCCAGGCCTGAAGATGAATCACCAGTTGATGCTATTGGACGATGACGATCCCGGCCAGCGTCCCCTTGGGGACGGCAGCTGCCCTGGCACCGCTGCCAATGGGGTAGATGTCCCAGCCTGCCTCGGCCACCATCCGGTAGACATCGATGCCCACAGCTTCCATGGACGGTCGGGAGAGCAGTGAAAAGCGGCACCGGTCGCCGCTCAAAGCCTGACACGTCGGATGCTGCCCGCAATAGGTATGCCGACAGGACCCGGCACCCAAGCCGAACGCCAGGTAGTGGCCGTCATAGAAGGCCATGGATTCAATATCACTCACCATCCGGTAGATCTCCTGATAAACGGCAACCCGTTCTTTGATGGTGGCCTTGTCCCGGACAATCACCTCGGCCGGCACCTCCTTGATGAAGAAGATCGCCCAGCGGTATTGCCTGAGAATCTCCCGGAGTTCCGCGGGCGTCATGGCGTGGGGTGGGCAGTGGGCGCCCGTGCCGTAGCCGAAGCAACGGGGAATGCGGCATTTGAGGGTGACGCGATCATCCACGGGAATGTCTTCCGCCTTCACCACGCGGGCATCGGTCGCCCCCAGCTCCAGAGCCCGCCGGCGGTAGCGTTCAAGATCTTCCAGGAGCCTTCCCGCCTGCATGCCGACGCTGATCTTTTCGATCCTGTCGCCCATGATCCCTTCCTCCAGAAAAAGAGAGCCCATCCGGGCCGCTTTGAGGCCGTGCCGGATGGGCTCCGTTGAGCGCAACAAGGGACGGGTTAGTACATGTCGTCCATACCCCCCATACCACCCATGCCGCCCATACCGCCGCCCGGCATCGGCGGCATGGCCTCCTTCTTCCTGGGCTTCTCGGCGATCATGGCTTCGGTGGTGAGTAGCAGAGATGCCACGCTGGCCGCATTCTGCAGGGCAAAGCGCACCACTTTGGTCGGATCGATCACCCCCGCATCCGTCAGGTTCTCGTAGACTTCGGTCTCGGCGTTGAAGCCCACGGCGCCCTCGCTGTTCTTTACCTTTTCGACGACCACGGACCCTTCGAAACCGGCGTTATTGGCAATCTGGCGGATCGGCTCCTCGAGCGCCCGCTTCACAATGTTGAGACCAAAAGCGTCTTCACCGGTGAGCGCGAGCTTGTCCAGAGCCGGGACACAGCGCAGCAGCGCAACCCCACCGCCGGGAACGATGCCTTCTTCCACCGCAGCCCGCGTGGCGTTGAGCGCATCCTCAACCCGCGCTTTCTTCTCTTTCATTTCCGTCTCGGTCGCCGCGCCGACCTTGATCACCGCCACACCGCCCACCAGCTTGGCCAGCCGTTCCTGCAGCTTTTCGCGGTCGTAGTCGCTGGTGGTTTCTTCAATCTGGGCCCGAATCTGCTTCACCCGGCCGGCAATGGCCTCGTGGGCGCCGCCGCCATCGACGATGGTGGTGTTATCCTTGTCGATGCGAATGGTTTTGGCGGTCCCGAGATCTTTCAGGGTGACATTTTCGAGCTTGATGCCCAGGTCTTCGGAGATCATCTGGCCGCCGGTCAAAATGGCAATGTCCTGCAGCATGGCCTTGCGCCGGTCACCGAACCCCGGCGCCTTGACGGCGCAGACTTTGAGGGTGCCGCGCAGCTTATTCACCACCAGGGTTGCGAGGGCTTCCCCTTCCACATCCTCGGCAATGATCAGGAGCGGCTTGCCCATCTTGGCAATTTGTTCGAGCACCGGCAGCAGGTCCTTCATGCCGCTGACCTTCTTCTCATTGATGAGCAGATAAGGTTCCTCCAGCACCACTTCCATGCGTTCGGGATCGGTCACGAAGTAGGGAGAGATGTAACCGCGGTCAAACTGCATGCCCTCAACCACCTCGAGGGTTGTCTCCATGCTCTTGGCTTCCTCGACGGTGATGACGCCTTCCTTCCCCACCTTGTTCATGGATTCGGCAATGATGTTGCCGATGGTTTGGTCGTTATTGGCGCTGATGGTGCCGACCTGAGAGATTTCCTTCTGGTCTTTGGTGGGTTTGCTGAGCTTTTTCAATTCATCGACGGCCGCTTCAACCGCCTTTTCGATGCCGCGCTTCAGCGCCATGGGATTGTGGCCCGCGGCAACCAGCTTGGACCCTTCACGGTAGATGGCCTGCGCCAAAATGGTGGCCGTGGTCGTACCGTCTCCGGCGACATCGGAAGTTTTGCTCGCCACCTCCTTGACCATCTGAGCGCCCATGTTCTCGAACTTATCCGCAAGTTCGATTTCCTTGGCCACGGTGACGCCGTCCTTGGTGATGGTGGGTGAGCCCCAGGACTTATCGAGGACGACGTTGCGGCCCTTGGGTCCCAGAGTCACTTTGACCGCATCGGCCAAAGTGTTCACGCCGGTCATGATTCTTTCCCGGGCTTCGGCGGAGTATCTGATTTCTTTTGCAGCCATAAGCCTTGTTCCTCCCTTGTGAAATTGTCGGTGTGGCAGACTATTCGAAGACCGCCAGGATGTCATCCTCGCGCATGATCAGGTGTTCTTCGCCGTCAATCTTGATATCCGTGCCGCCATACTTGCTGAACAGTACCCGGTCGCCTTCCTTGACGATGAGGGGGGTCACTTTGCCATCCTCGAGAATGCGGCCCTTGCCCACCGCAATGACTTTTCCCTGCTGGGGCTTTTCCTTGGCCGTGTCGGGAATGATGAT
>CAZDKX010000389.1:0-4190 GCA_964505935.1 uncultured Syntrophobacteraceae bacterium | reverse complement strand
CCGAGAGGATAAAGACCGCGGTGATCATGGCCCGTGCGGAAACGAGCTTGGCGACCGACCGGAATCGCCTGACGGCGTCGATCGAAAGGGGAAGGTACTGGTTTTCGATTACCAGAAGCTCGGGCTCTTTTGCATCGACTATGGCCTTCAGCTCGGTCAGCCATTGACGGCTTGTGCCGTTGAGCAGATGGCAGCTAAGAAAACTTTCTTGTTCGAAGAATGCAAAAGCCGGATTATTCGCATGTGGATCACAAGCGCATATGACCATGGCACATCTCCTCGAAATCAGAAATTCCCGAAGCGGTAATCGCGGCCGGAGAATTCGATGACCTCCGACAGCTGTCCGACCATGCGGCTCACAATGGCTCCGGCCAGATCCTGGGTTTGTTCATTCCTGCTCCAGAAAGAGGAAAAGTCTTCAAAGTTGCGGTTTGCGGTGAGGATTGTGGGAAGAAGTCGAAGGCAACGATAGTCGATCAGCTCATAGAACCTCCCAAGCGCCCACTCGGTGGGGGCGCGCTTGTCGATATCGTCAAGCACAAGCAGGGTGACGTTTTTTGCCCTGTGTCACAGATCGTATTCGCTGTCGGGACTCGAGCTTTGCCAGCTCTGCTGGATGCGAGTGCAGTATTCCGACCACCTCACCAGAAGGGGCTCCCACTCACGACTGAGACAGAGATATTTGAGGGCCGACACAGCGAGGTGGGTTTTCCCGAGGCCATAGTCACCGAAAAGATAAAGCCAGTTCCTTCCGCCAAGATGTACGTTACGGAGGTATCTTTGCAGTTTGTCCGCCACGGCTTCACAGGGGACGTCACGGCATTCCCATTTTTCAATGGTCATTCGAGCGTAGAGACCTCCTTCCAAACCCTCCCGCTGCAGTAGATGGCGAAGTTCATTGAGCCGAGCCTGTCGCTCCCGCTCTTCCAGTTCCTTCAGGCGGCATTCACAAGCAGGACGGAGGACAATCTCGTCACCGAAGAGCTTGAGACTTATCAACATGAGAGGAGCTCCGCACCCTTCACATGAATCTCTTGACAGCTTCTCTGAGTGATTCGAGGTACTCAGCTCTGTCATTTCGGTCGGACCGGCGTCTTTTGGGGTCATGGTCTACCTCCTGATTACCGTTGAAATGCGGGTCGTGAGTAGTTGCGGCGGCGTCTTCCCAGTCTTCCCACCTGCGGGCGGAGATCCAGCCCTGAGCCCACTTGGGAGTCTGCCCTCTAGCGATAAGCTCCCGGCGTGATTTGGCCTCCTTCGCAGCGGCGTCGATGATCCTGCCTGCCAGGCACTGAGTGAGGTTGGGGATGTTCAGCCAGGCGTCGGCGGCCTCAGCCCTTCCTTTCTTGTATGCAAAGGCCTTCCAGAACTCGTTGAAGACTTCGAGCTTCCAGCCGCTGAGCTTGCGTCCGCGTTTGGTCAGGTAGAAATCGGGTGTTGTTATTGTTCTTCCGTCCAAAACAAGATCTTCCGCAGGTACCGCACCGTCAGGTGCGGAAAGAGTGGGGAGCGGTGATGGATTTTCAGGTTCAGCCCTCGCCTGCAATGCGGAAAGCATGCTTGTTGAGGTGTCTTCCTTATCTATATGCTTACTTATTATCTCTGTATCTGTATCTGTATCTGGGGCGTGACATGGGCGTGACATCGCGTGACACTTCTCTTTTTCCCGTTGCCGTCGCTTGCGGAGTCTCATCTGCTCTCGATTGTCCGATGGTTTGCTGTACTGACGTTTGTCGAAGTTGATGAAGATGATGGCTTTTTCGCTGCAGGCAATGATCCGAAGCCTGACAAGAACCTGAAGGGTTTCTTTGAGGATCTCCACATTGCCGTTGGCCACCTCAACTGCAAGCAGATTGTCTTGCCAGTCGTTTATGGTTCCCCGCTTTTCCTGTTCCGCCGCAAAACATAAAAGGTTGAACCACACGCGATGCTCGCTGTCCGACAGCGACCTCAGTTTGGCATCGTTTCTTGCTTCGGTGTGCAGCTTGAACCACTTCATCTTTGTTCCTGCCGATGGCGGAGCTGCCGCAGTCGGCATGACAGCGTGTAGTATCTGAGTGACCTGAGAAAAGCAGGCTCCGCCCAACTCGGTTACATGTGCTTCTACCAAGGCGGTGGTTTGGGGATTGTCGGGTTGTTCAAGAATGAAAGCGTCAGCAGTCGAGGCTTCCCGTCGAGTCGGGGAATCCGGATGAATACTGCTGCGCGGCCCAGGGTTTCAGGGACACCTCAAAGGGATTCAGGTCCGGGACTTCTGGCTTTTTTTGCGGTACCGTTGTTGCCGCCCTTGAGCAGGGGGTTTGGATGTTTGTGTGGAAAGAGCCAAGCTTCAGCACGAATGCCCGTTTCAGCATCGAGCTTCTCGCTGAGAGCCCTGGAAGGCTTTTTTCTTTGTTTGATGATGTCATTCATGTGCCGTGGGGTAATGCCGATCTTTCTCGCGAGTCTTGCTTGCTCTCCGTGCTTCAATGACTCGATCATGGTAGGAGCCTCCGTTTCTATAGGATGACACAAAATATAGAAATGATGTTTCCATCGTCAAGAAAAAAATAAAACAATATTTCTATTGTAAAATAGAATCATAAGCTCTATAATAGGAACACTATGAATAGAGCGTATGATCACTTTTTGGCAGCATTTCGAGCTCTTGTGGATTTAGAAGGGTGGGGGGTACAGGCTCGCCTGGCGAGGTCAGTCGAAAGAACACCGAGGCACATCAACGGAATCTACAAGGGCAAAATGAGAGCAAGCCTTGATTTGCAGGAAAGCATCGCGTCTTTCTTCGGACTCAGCTATGAAGAGGTCCTGGCAAGGGGGCGAGAAATCTTGACCTCTGAACCCAAGCCGGCTCGCAGGGATGAGAAGCCCGTTCCTTTTCAGGACAGGCTCGATGCCGTAGGCCACAACAACAAACGGGCGGCCCGGCTGATTGCCGACGAGGCGGCGAGGGCCGTCGGTTATGTTCATTTCATGAGCGCCATCATCGATTCGGTTGGAATCTATCCCCCGGGGTGGAGAGAGTATCTCAACGACGAGATATCCGCTTACGACTTCTGGGAAGAAACCAAGCAATACGTATTGGATCAGGTAGGAAAGCTGAGGGATTAGTTCGTTGAAGCGCGCCGGGCGAAGGAGGGGCGTGCATTGCTCTATGACCGGATTGTCGATATTCAGCGGAGGCAGCCGTCCTTCAACCGCAGACCACTGTCCGTGGAAGACCTGATTTCATGGTGCGAGGAACTCGGGGTAAGGCTCATAGAAGATCCGAGATCGAGACATCCTTCCGCCTACTGGGACAACGGTCCGGTGATCCGGTTGAATATAAACAGACCGGATGCTCTTCTGGTCGTCATTCTCGGCCACGAGATAGGACACATTTTGCTGGGGCATCTTGAACCAGGCTCCGACCTCCCCTTCTCGATTCATACCCTTTTCCAGAAAGACCGATGGGAACGTGACGCATCCATAGTCGGGTATCTCAGCCTCATCCCCACTTCGGAGCTGATCAGGATGGTTCGATACGGCATACAGGGGCCGGAGGAGTTGTTTTCCGAACTGCAGCCCATGTTTGGGGATGACGAGAAGGTCGGGATGCAGATTTGCGCCGAACGGATCAGGATTTTCAATGATCTCTTGGCTGCCTGCGGTGGCAGGTGCCTCGATGGCGGCGACTGCCAGGTCTGTAGGGATGCTCCAGCCGAACCGTGGCTGCTTGATACACTGCATGGGCGGACGCCCGATGGCGTCCGTGTAGTATATTCTCCATTTGAAACACAGCCAGGGGAGGAGTACCGGTTGCACAGCGATCTGGCACACGTGGTCCGGATCAGGTTCAAATTGCCGGTGATCGGAAAGCAGGTCGGCCTTTTCGCCCGCGATGTGCCGGTGGCCGGGATATCCTTTCCTGAGGCGCTGGAAAACGCCACTGCGTTCATTGCGGGCTGTGACAGGTCCCTCCTGCTTGAGCGGGACCCGGGGAACCGGCACGACCCCAATGCCATCCGGGTGATCGGCCGGTGGCGTGGCGCATCGGGCAGCGAGCATCAAATGCAGATAGGGTGGGTACCCAGAGAAGTCGCGGCGAGGATTGCATTTGAGGCCGAGGGGGCCCCCATTTATGGCGTGCTTCAAACGTTGTTCAAACCCGACGAAGGAAGGAATCCCGGAATCCGGTTTGGGATTTGGATGTA
>CAZDKX010000388.1:0-4235 GCA_964505935.1 uncultured Syntrophobacteraceae bacterium | reverse complement strand
TCTTCGCCTGGGTCATCGCCATCATCATGATGGTTGGGGGCGGACTGGCGATTTATAACCTGCCCATCTCCCAGTACCCCCCCATCGCCCCCCCGTCCATCGCCATTGATTCATTCTACGCCGGCGCTTCCGCGGAGACGGTCGAAAACAGCGTGACCCAGATCATCGAACAGAAGATGACCGGCTTCGACAAGATGCTCTATCTGAAGGCCACCAGTGATTCCGCCGGCGCCTCCCGCATCGAGTTGACCTTCACTCCCGGCACGGATCCGGACCTTGCCTGGGCCCAGGTGCAGAACAAGTTGCAGCTCGCCATGGCCAGCCTGCCGGAGGTGGTTCAGCAATCCGGCGTGAAGGTCAGCAAGTCGACCCGGAACTGGCTGATGATCGTGAGCCTGATCTCTGAAGACGGGAGCATGGACGGCAATGACCTGAGAGACTATGCCCAATCCAATCTCGAGAAAGTGCTGGCGCGGGTGCCGGGGGTGGGTGAGGTGGAAAACTTCGGCTCCCAGTACGCCATGAGGATCTGGGTCGACCCGGACAAGCTGACCGGCTTCAATCTAACGATTGAAGACGTCATTGCGGCGCTCAAGGCCTACAACGTGGAGATTTCCGCCGGCCAGTTCGGCGGGGCACCCGCCGTGGAGGGCCAGCGCTTGAATGCTTCCATCATCGTGCAGAGCCTGCTCAAGGCCCCTGAGGAGTTCGCTGGCATCCCCATCCGCACGAACCCGGACGGGTCCATCGTTCGGATCAAGGACGTGGGCCGCGCCGAACTGGGGACCGAAACCTACGACATTGAGGGCTATTACAACGGCAAACCGGCTTCCGGTTTGGCCATCCGGCAGGCCGCCGGCGCCAACGCCCTGGACACGGCCAATGCCGTCAGAGCGAAAATGCAGGAGATGAGCCGGTACTTCCCCCAGGGCATGAAGGTTGTCTACCCTTACGACACTACGCCTTTCGTCAAGGTTGCCATCGAGGAGGTGGTGAAGACCCTGTTTGAGGCCATCCTGCTGGTCTTCCTGGTCATGTATCTATTTCTGGGAAACCTGCGGGCCACTCTGATCCCGACCATCGCGGTGCCGGTGGTGATCCTGGGGACCTTTGCCGTGCTGGGGTTTTTCGGGTTTTCCATCAACATGCTGACCATGTTTGCCATGGTGCTGGCCATCGGTCTGTTGGTAGACGACGCCATCGTGGTGGTGGAAAACGTGGAACGGATCATGACCGAGGAAGGGCTGCCGCCAAGGGAGGCCACCCGCAAATCCATGGATGAGATCACCAGCGCCCTCATCGGCATCGGGCTGGTGCTGTCGGCCGTCTTCGGTCCCATGGCCTTCTTCGGCGGCTCGACCGGGGTCATCTATCGCCAGTTTTCCGTGACCATCATCGCCGCCATGCTCCTTTCCGTGGCCGTCGCCCTGATCCTGACGCCGGTCCTTTGCGCTTCGCTCCTCAAGCCGGTGCCCAAGGGGCACGAACCGGCGGAAAATGCCATATTCTTCCTGCGCCCCTTCTTCAGCTGGTTCGATCGCATGTTTTTTCGCTCCAGGGATTTCTACTTGCGGGTGGTTGGGCATGCTCTCTCCAGGAAACTGCGCTACCTGCTTATCTTCGTTCTGATTGTGGCGGCGCTGGGGTTCCTGTTTCGGCGCATGCCCACCGCTTATCTGCCTGATGAGGACCAGGGGGTGATGTATGTCCAGGCGATGCTTCCGGCCAATTCGACCCTGGAGCAGACCAAGAAGGTCATGGATGGGGTGCGGGAACATTTTCTCGTGGGACAGAAGGATGCGGTGGAGGCGATCATGACGGTTTCGGGGATAAGCTTCGCCGGGCGGGGTCAGAACATGGCCCTGGCTTTTGTCCGGCTCCGGGACTGGGAGCTCCGCGACCGGCCGGAGCTGAAAGTAGCCGCCGTCGCCAGGAAGGCCAACATCGCTTTTTCCCAGATCCGGAACGCCATCGTGGTGGCCTTCCCGCCGCCGGCCGTGGTTGAGCTGGGCAGTGCCAAGGGGTTCGATTTTCAGTTGCAGGACCGGGGCGGTGTCGGGCATGAAGCCCTGATGCAGGCGCGCAACCAGCTCCTCGGCATGGCCGCCCAAGACCCGAGACTAATGGCCGTTCGGCCCAACGGGATGGAGGACGTGCCCCAGTACCGGATCGACGTGGATTGGGAAAAGGCGGGAGCCCTCGGGACCACTATCACCTCCGTCCACCGGACCATCTCGGCGGCCTTCGGCAGTTCCTACGTCAACGACTTCATCCAGGCCGGTCGAGTCAAAAAGGTCTACGTGCAGGCGGATGCCCCCGACCGCATGCTGCCCAAGGACTTGGAAAGACTCTACGTTCGCAATGCCACCGGAAAGATGGTGCCGTTTTCCTCCTTTGCCTCCGGACATTGGTCTTCCGGTTCCCCCAAACTCGAGCGCTACAATGCCTTTCCGGCCATCAACATCTGGGGCGAGGCGTCGCCGGGGAAAAGCTCCGGTGACGCCATGAAGGCCATGGAAGAGATTGCCGCGAAGCTGCCCCAGGGGATCGGCTTCGACTGGACCGGCCTTTCCTACCAGGAACGCATGGCCGGGGCTCAGGCGCCTTTGCTGTACGCGTTCTCGATTCTCGTGATCTTCCTTTGTCTGGCAGCCTTGTACGAGAGCTGGCCCATTCCCATCTCGATCCTGCTGGCCCTGCCCTTGGGGGCCATCGGCGGCGTTATCGGTTCAAGCTGGCAGAGCATGCCTAATGACGTCTATTTCCAGATCGGCCTGCTCACCACCCTGGGCCTGACCACCAAGAACGCCATCCTGATCGTGCAATTCGCCAAGGCCAAAGTCGAGGAAGGAATGGGGCTGATCGACGCCACCTTGCAGGGTGCCAGATTGAGGTTCCGTCCGATCATCATGACCTCGCTGGCGTTCGGCTTCGGCGTCCTCCCCCTGGCACTGGCGAGCGGGGCCGGGGCAGGAGCCCAAAAAGCCATCGGCATCGGCGTGCTGGGGGGGGTGGTAACCGCCACCTTCCTGGTGACTTTGTTTGCGCCACTTTTCTACGTGCTGATCTTCAAACTGTCCGGCAAATACCGGCGAGGTGAAGCAGCAAGGAAGGCGGAGGCACATCCATCAGGGGATCAAGCTCATGAATAGGTACCGGTTTCTACTTCTGGCTCTCATAATCGTTGTTTTGAGCGGCTGTACGCTGGCTCCGAAATATGCAAGACCTGAAGCCCCCATCCCTGCCATCTGGCCGAGCGGGCCCGCCTATGAGGATACCTTGACGAAACCGGGGGCACCGACCGCCACCGGGACCCACTGGCGGGTGTTTTTTGCCGATCCTCGATTGCAGACGCTCATCGAAAGGGCATTGAGAAATAACCTCGACCTGCGGACCGCAGCTCTGAACGTGGAAAGGGCGCTCGCGGTTTACGGCATTCGGCGGGTGGAGCTGCTGCCGACGGTCGATGCCGCCGGAAGCTATTACAAGGCGCGGATCCCCGTTGATATTTCCGGCAACGAGGACACCCCGACGGTCGAACAGTTCGATGTCAATCTCGGGATCACTTCCTGGGAGATCGATTTCTTCGGCCGCATCCGCAGTTTGAAGGATAAGGCCCTGGAAGAGTACCTTGCCACCGACCAGGCCCGCCGCAGCGCTCAGATCTCCCTCGTCTCCGGGGTTGCCGGCGCTTATCTGGTTTACGCCTCCGACCGGGAACGGCTCAAACTGGCCGAATCCACCCTCGCCACCCAGGAGGCTTCCTACAATCTGATTCGGCGGCGTCATGAAGTGGGGCTTGCCGGTGAGCTGGACCTTCGGCAGGCTCAAACCAGAGTGGATGCGGCCCGGGTGGATACCGCGCGCTTCACGCGGCTGGTAGCTCTCAATGAAAATACCTTGAACCTTCTGGTTGGCTCGCCGGTATCGAGTGAGCTGCTGCCGGAGGACTTGAGCAGCGTCAGCCTGCATGGGGAGATCTCTCCCGGGATCTCATCCGACGTGCTCCTGCAGCGCCCTGACATTCTGCAGGCGGAGAATCTGCTGAAGGCGGCCAACGCCAATATCGGAGCCGCTCGGGCGGCTTTCTTCCCCCGCATTTCCTTGACGGCCGTCTTTGGGACGGCAAGCGGCGACCTGTCCCGTCTCTTCAGACCCGGTCAGGATGCCTGGACCTTTGCCCCACAGATCGTCATGCCGATCTTTGACGCCCGTACGTGGTGGGCGCTGAAAGC
>CAZDKX010000387.1:0-4239 GCA_964505935.1 uncultured Syntrophobacteraceae bacterium | reverse complement strand
TGGATATCCGTTTTATCACCGCCACCAACCGCAATCTGGCAGAACTGATCAAGAGGGGAGAATTCCGCGAAGACCTTTACTACCGGCTGAACGTTATCAACATTCACCTGCCGCCGCTACGGGAACGGCTGGAGGACGTCCCCGTGCTCACCGAGCATTTCATGAAGAAGTACGCTCTGGTTCACGGCAAGAACGTCAAGGGCATTTCCCCGGAAGGCGTGAACCATCTGATGCGGCGCGACTGGCCGGGAAACATCCGGGAACTGGAAAATGTGGTCGAGCGGGCGGTGATCATGGCAACCGGGGAGGTCCTGCAGGCCGAGGACCTCATGCCCACCGCCACCTTCCCTGCCGCCGGCACTGCCGCTCCCTCCGCGACCGACGACATTTTCGCCCTGCCGCTCAAGGAAGCCAAGGATCGCCTGATGGAGGAATTCCAGGCGCAGTATATTGCCAAAGCCCTGGCCCGACATGGCGGGAATGTTTCTCAGGCCGCCCGCGAATCCGGAGTCAAGCGTCAGTACCTTCATCGCCTCATGCGCGACACCAACCTCGACTCCAAATCCTTCAAGAAGCCTCACCCGCCGGAGTAGCTCCCGCTTTACGCGCCCTCGCCGTTTTGCGCTCGAATGCCGACTCGATCTTGGCCAGGAGTTCATCCATGGGACAGGGCTTGAGCAGGTACTCGTAGCCGCCGAGCTTCATAATCTCCACCGCCACATCCACGGAAGCATGTCCGGTCAGAATGATGACTTCCGTCTCCGGGTTGATCAGTTTCAACCTGCCCAAGGCCTCAATGCCGTTCATGCCTGGCATTTTCACATCCAGCAAAATGACGTCATAGGGCTGCTGCCGGAGCTCCTCAAGGGCTTCCAGACCGCTCCCGACGGCGTTGGTTTCCAGGCCGTTGGCAGTCAGCAACTTCTTGAGGGTGATCCGAAACCGCTCCTCATCATCGACAATCAAGACTTTGGCTTTCGGTGGCATTGTTAGCGATCTCCTTTGGGTGACTCGACGGGCAGGTGAATGGTGAACGTCGTTCCCCTGCCAACCTCACTGGCAACCGTGATGCGACCTCCGAGCTTGACTACAATACTGTGGGATATGGAGAGCCCCAAGCCGGTGCCTTTCCCAGGGGGTTTGGTGGTGAAGAAAGGATCAAAGATCTTATCCAACTGCTCCTTGGGAATGCCGCACCCGGTATCGCTGAAGGTTAGCTCCACGGCATCCGCCGCCTGGCGGGTGGTGATGGTTATGGTACCGTCCTTGCCAATGGCATAAGCCGCATTGTTCAAGATATTCAACACCACCTGACGCAGGAGGGGCGGGTCCGTGGGTACCCGCGGCAGGTTCCTGGCGTAGGCCCTGATCAGTTGGATGTTTTTTTGCGCCGCCTCCTTTTCCACCAGCCTGGCCATGTCCTCGATCAGTCGGTTCACGTCGGCTCCCTGAATGAGCGGCTCTTTTTTCCTCGCAAAATCCAAAAGCTTATGCGTGATTTCCTTGCAGCGCTCGACCTGGCTCACGATCTCGCGCAGGGAATCGCGCAGTTCGTCCGGCGCCCCCGGAGCCTGAAGATTGTCATCTTTCAGCAGGTGCTTGATCCACTCGGTTTCCTGCCCCATGATCGCCAGGGGATTGTTGATTTCATGAGCGATCCCCGATGACAGCTCGCCGATGGCAGCCAGTTTCTGGGACTGGATGAGCTGCTGGTCAAGGTGGCATTTCTGCGCATTGGCCCTGGTCACCAGCCGCGTCAGGTGCCTGACAGTAAGAAAGAAGACCAGCGTGATCATGAGCGCGGCGGCGGCAAACCCGAGCTCGCCGAAGACTGCGAGGGCGACTGCCAGCCCGGCACTGAGCAGGGCTGCGCCGTATGAATAGCAGCTGGGGATGGAAAACTCCGATGCTTTGGCCATGAAATTGTCTTCAGCTCGCTTGGGTCTCCTGGACTCTCTTCTCGTGCAGGGTCTTTCTCTGATAAGCTTCCTGGATCTTCTCCAGCAGTTCATCTATGTTCGCCGGCTTCATCACGTAATCGAAGGCCCCATACTGCATTCCCTGGACTCCGGATTCGACCGAACCATGGCCGGTAAGCATGATCACCTCCATGAGCGGCTGCTTTTTCTTCATCTCCTTGAGCGTTTCGATCCCATCCATGCCGGGCATCCGCACATCGAGGATAACCACGTCAAATTGCTCTTCTTCCAGCAGCGCGAGCGCCTTGATGCCGCTGTCGATCCCCGTGGCATCGATAGCCCGCCGCTTCAAGCGCTTGACCAGCGTTTCCAGGAGATCGAGCTCGTCATCGACAATCAATACCCTAAAAGTCGTCATCGGTGTTGCCTTTCCTGATTGCATCAATCACTTCATGCCCTTCGTGCTCTTCAATGAGCGGGTGCCATCGTCACTCGGCGTGCGCGTTGCTGAAATCGTCCTCACCCACCACAGGCAGCAGGATAGTGAACGACGTTCCCCTTCCCACTTCACTGTTGACCACAATCTTGCCTCCGAGCTTTTCCACAATGCTGTAGCTGATGGCGAGACCAAGCCCGGTCCCCTTCCCCACCTCTTTCGTGGTGAAGAAGGGATCGAAGATCTTGTTAAGGACCTCGGCAGACATCCCAGGGCCATCATCGGTGATGCAAATCGCCACCTTCTTCTCCTTCAGGAGATGGGCGGTCTCAACGCTGATCACCCCGTCTTTGGCAACGGCATCGATGGCATTATTCAGGATATTGAGGAAAACCTGCTGCAATTGGGTTGCATCACTCGTGGTCTCGGGGAGGGCAGAAGCATAATCCGTATGGATGTTTATGTTGCGGTAATGGGCCTCGTTGCGCAGAAAATCAATGGTCTCCTCCAGGATCCTGTTGATGTTGACCCGTTCCTGGGTGGGCTCCATCCTTCGAGCAAAACCCAGGAGCCGATGGGTAACCTTTTTTGCCCGGTCCACATGATAATCGATCTTCTTCAGGGCATCGTCAAATTCCTGGAAATTTTCGCTCTTGGAGACATCCTCCTCCGAGAGAAGATCGGTCAGCCACCCCACCTTCTCCTTGATAACCGCCAGCGGATTGTTCACCTCGTGGGCGATGCCTGCCGCGAGCTTACCGAGAGCGGCCATCTTGCTCGATTGCATGAGGCCGGCATCGAGCTTTGCCTTCTCCCGGTCGGTCTCGATCAGTCGCGCGATCATCGCCCGCGTGATGAAGACCGTCCCCACGATGATGAGCAGCAAGCCTCCCAATCCCAGCCCAATCACCAGGAGCCTGGCCCGCAACAGGGGCATCAGCTCTTCGCGGGGACTCTCCTTGACCACCAGCAGCCAATCCTTGTTTTTCAGCCAGGTCATGCCATACAGGTCGCTCTCGCCGTTGACCGTCATCTCCTCAACCCGCGCCCCGGAGAATTTGGGGACTTCGAAATGCGCCAACTTTTCGAGAAGCTGGCCGCCAAAGCGGGGAGGTGTCTGCAGGATGCCATCCTTGTTCAGCACATAGGCATCCCCCCTTTGCCCAACCTGAGCCGCTTTCACCATGGAATC
Source organism: uncultured Syntrophobacteraceae bacterium (assembly GCA_964505935.1). Classification (GTDB taxonomy): domain Bacteria; phylum Desulfobacterota; class Syntrophobacteria; order Syntrophobacterales; family Syntrophobacteraceae; genus JADGQM01. Next base: position 692 of record CAZDKX010000387.1, on the reverse strand, counting down.
GAAGATCTCGGTATCCACCGTCGCCCGCAGAATCCAGTTGCGGTCACCTTCCCGGCGCATGACCGCCAGAATGAAGTGAGGGAATTTGCGAAATCCCATGAACACATCGCTGATATAAACCCCGCGCAGCATGACCTCCTGGAACCATTCCTCCTTCCCGTAATTCAGCCCCTTGAGCTCATAGGGGCCGACGTACGAGGCATAGTATCCGTCCCGGTCGATGATCCCCAGATCGACGTAGGACTTGGAGCGCGTCTGCATGAGGGTGAAGACCCGGTTGAGATAGTCTTCTTCTTTGAGCTGATTGAAACTGTGGGTGTACGCCAGAGTGTACAATTGAGATACCCGTTCGTCCAGAAAGAGGTCGACGGCATTGCGCCGGTTCTCGACAAGGCTTTGGAGGGTTTCGAAAATCTTCGCCGTATAAGACACGCTGAATTGATAATACATGCTCAATCCCAGCGCGAACAGCGGGATCAACGAGAACGACAGCGTCGTGGCAATGATCCTCCAGCGCAGCTTCTGGTACCCATGTTCTTCCATCCGCGATCACCCTGCCCTGAAAAGTTCCGAGTAATGAGTCCCGAGTGCCCAGTGTAACTCGAGCCTTTTGGTTTGTCTTCGGGTGTTCCGAAGCAACATGAGTTACTGCCCTGAAAAGTTGCGAGTAATGAGTCCCGAGTGCCCAGTGT
>CAZDKX010000386.1:0-4245 GCA_964505935.1 uncultured Syntrophobacteraceae bacterium | reverse complement strand
GGTTGAAGGCCCGCACCACTTTATAGAAGGCATCCCGGGCATCGGCGGGAGCGAGAACCATCTTCGGGAATTCACCGTGGCCTGCATTGATGGCAAACAGCAGATCCCCCTGGGCGGTACGGGTGGGAAGACCCGTGGCCGGTCCCGGGCGCTGCGCCAGAATGATCACCACCGGCGCTTCCACCATGCCCGCAAGGCTGATTCCCTCGACCATCAGGGCAAAGCCGCCGCCGGAGGTGGCGGTCATGGCGCGCGCCCCGGCATAGCTCGCGCCGATGGCCATGTTGATGGCGGCAATCTCGTCTTCCGCCTGTTCGGTGAAGGTCCCGAACCGGTCTTCGTTGGCCGCCAGGTAAGTGATGATTTCGGTCGAGGGGCTCATGGGATAGGCAGCCATGAACCGGCAGCCGGCGTACCCGGCCGCCAGCGGGATGGTGCGGTTGGCGGGCATTAGATAATACTTCCCGGAGCCACCCGGAAGGCGCCAGTGGCAGATGTCCCGGCAGGCCACCTGGACATGATCGTAGCCTTTTTGCGCCGCCAGGTGGTTGGCGGCAACGACCTCGTCGCCCTTGGCGGCGAATTGGCGGGCAAGGACTTTTTTCAGCACCTCAAGGTCCATCCCCAGGGCGGCGGTGAGCGCGCCGACGGCGATGGTGTTAGCGTAAACGGCATCGCCCAGGTCCTTTTCCGCCATGTCCTTGAATGACATGGTGATGGTGCGCTGATCCCGTTCAACCGGGGCGATGAGAATGCCCTCGGCCTTGAGGAGACGGCCGTATTTGGCCACGGCCTGATCACTCAGGGTGAGCAGAATGTCCGCCTCAATCAGGGGGGCATTGACCACCTTTTCCGACACTCGCACGGAATAGCTGTTGAGTCCCCCCCGGATGCGGGATTCGTTTTCCTGCCAGGTAAAAACGGCATATCCCAGGGCCGAGATGGCCTCGGCCAGCACTTCACCAATGGTCTGGATGCCCTCCCCGGCGGCGCCTCCAATGACGATGTTCAGATCTTCCATAAATGCTCCCTTTACTGTTGAAAAGTTGATGTTGCCCGTTTCCTACCTCGATGGCGCACTGAGCAGCAGATCACCGGCCAACGCTGCCATGGTAACGACGACACTCGACACCGCCAGCGCCACAAAGGTATTGCAGCGCCAGTGACCGGCAGGCCCATTTTTGATCAACCAAGCCATGAGCACGGTAGCAAGGAGCGGGAAGCCCACGAGAAGATAGCTTTTCGACGACGCCGGCCCATACCAGCCGAGGAGGCAGAAGCAGCCAAGGCCCACAAAATGGAGCGAAACGATGAGTCGCTTCACCGGCACCGGTCCCAGCAGCACCACCAGAGTGTGCTTGTGACCCAGCCGATCGGAAGGCTCATCGGGCAACGCCGTTGCCAGAGCGGATCCCAACTGCAGCGGGAGAACGAAGACGAGATATTTCCATGGAAAGCTACCGGCCGTGCCGGCCTGCGCATAATAGCCGAAAAACAGCAGCAGCAGGCCGACTCCAAGTGCCTGAACCAGCTCGCCGCCACCCCGGTAAGATAACTTGAAAGGGGCATAACTGTAAACCCAGAGAAAGGCCCAGGAAATGAAAATCAACGGCAGGCTCCACGAGCGCCCATACCACCACCAAAGGACCCAACCGACGCCAAGGTTGAGCACCATGGTCAACGCGATCCCCGCCAGGAGGTCTTTCTTGGTCAGCAACCCGCTGGGCAGGACTCGGGAACCACCCGAAAAGATGTTGTAGGTCGTGTTGAGCCGATCCACTTCGGCATCGGCGTAATCGTTGGCATAGACGATAAAGAGCTGGATCAGCAGGCTGTAGGCAAACAGCCACGCCAAAACGGCCGGGTTGAGGTCGCCGCCCGTCTGGCGATAAAACCCCTGCCCCAGGAGCAGAGGGAACAAGATATAGGCTTGGGCCGGCAGGCGAGACGCTTGGATCCAGGCCGGAATCTTCGTCATAGGACCTTCCCGGCCTCTTTAAGCGGCACCAGGCGTTGTTCGAAGGCATAGGCGTAAAAGACTAACCCGGCACCCCCGCTTGCCGCTCCATAGAGGATCTCTTCCACTGGAACGCCTAAAAGGAAGACGTTGAGAAGCACCTGGGTGTGCCAGATGGTGCGAAAGATCCCCGGGTAGAGCCAACCATAGACGGACGCCAGAAGCCAGTATAACACCGCCAAACCAAGGCCGCTCACCAGTGCGGGCAGGATCAGGTCCCTTCGACAAACCATGAGCACGGCACCGACCAGCAGCATGATTGCCATACAACCATAAATCATGGGAATCCCCAGCATGGCGGCAAAAAAGACCAGCACCAGGACCAGGGCAAAGATCGAGAGGACCCTTGTCAGGAGCGATCCCCATGGCAAATGCCGCTCCGCCGGCGCGTAGGTCCGGGAACTCAAGACCCCATAAATGGATACCGCGTTCGCTGCGAGAGCGCTCACAAACAGGAAATCCTCGAGGCCGAACCCCAAACGGTGACCAAGATCGAACAGGAAGGTGGGCGCCCAGTAATCGGGGTAAAAGAGAACCTCGCTGAAGGCGAAGGGCAGCGCGCAGAGAGCCGCTCGGCGCATAGCTCGTCTCAAATCAGAACGCCAGAGAAAGACGGCCGCCACTGGAATCCAAAAGAGCAGGCACAGCACGAGAAAATCATACTTCAGCACGGTTGACTCCGAAAAGTTGCGGGTTCTCACTTGCCATTGGTCCTTTTCAGGTGTTTCCGCGTGTTCCGAAGGAACACGAGCCACTACCCCGAAAGGACGGAGGGCAAGATTCAATTTATTTCCGATCTTCCGTGACCCCACCCGTCAGATGAATATATACTCACGAAGGATGCAACTTTCCATTGGTGACTCACTGTTCATCTGTAGGAGCGGGATGCTGCACAAGCGAAGCATACGATACTGAGAGAGTATAATGCCTCTCGCACCCTGTGGCGAAGCAGAACACATTAAGGACTCATCAGGAAATAACATAGTGCAGTGCGAACAGTCCCCACCCGTCGTCAGCCAGCTGTTTCGCTCGTTCCCAAGCCGGAGCTTGGGAACGAGCGGAAACGAGAGATCATGAGTTCGCGTAAGGGACGGGTGCTGGTCGCCATGAGCGGCGGGGTGGATTCGAGTGTCACTGCTGCGCTCCTCCTTGAAGAGGGGTTCGAGGTGATCGGCGCCACTCTGCAGTTGCAGTCGTGTGAGGAGGCGGCTTTCGGCGCTGGCTGTGGCGGTGCCGCGGGACCGGCCCAGGCTGGGAGGGTGTCCCGGATGCTGGGGATTCCCCACCATGGGTTCGATTGCCGGCAGCAGTTCGAGCAGGCAGTGCTGCACTACTGCTGGCGGGAATACTCCCGGGGGCGCACCCCCAACCCCTGCATCGTCTGCAACGAAAAGTTCAAATTCGGCTTTCTCCTCGAAGCGGCAAGCTCCCTGGGAGCGTCGCAGATTGCCACCGGCCATTATGCCCGGATTGAGCGGACCGGACAGGGGTGCTCCGGTTGAAGCGCGGGGTGGACCGCAATAAGGATCAATCTTACTTCCTTTTTGCCCTCAATGCCCGGCAACTCGAAGCGGCGCTCCTTCCCATCGGCGAACTCAGCAAGGCTGAGGTGCGGGCGCAAGCGTACCGCCTGGGACTCCCCAATGCCGGCCAGGGGGAGAGTCAGGATGCCTGCTTTGCTGCCGACCACGTGTGCTATGCCGAGATCCTGCGGCAGCGGTTCCAGGGAGAGGCACGGGCCGGCGAGGTGGTCGACAGCCAAGGGCGGGTCCTGGGCCACCACCAGGGCTTTCACCATTTCACCATCGGCCAGCGCAGAGGCCTCGGGATTGCTCTGGGCCAGCGGGCGTGGGTAACGGCCATCCATCCCGAAAGCGCCAGGGTGGTGCTTTGTCGCGATGAGGGCGAGCTGTTCGCACAGGGCCTGGTTGCTTCCGATGTCACGTGGAGTCCGTCCGTTGTCCTGCCTCTTCCGATCCCCTGCTCCGTCCAGATCCGCTACCGTCACCAGCCGGTACCCGCCGTCGTCGAGCCGCTTGGTCACGGGCGCGTGCGGGTGGCCTTCGCCAGACCCGTCAGAGCGGTCACGCCCGGACAGGCCGCCGTCTTCTATGATGGCGACATCCTGCTGGGGGGTGGTTGGATTGAAAAATCACTCTGATTACTTCGTGTGTCTTCGGTACGCCAGGCCAAGCCTGGTCAATCTATCTGACTGAAAGGAGTCAGAC
>CAZDKX010000385.1:0-4280 GCA_964505935.1 uncultured Syntrophobacteraceae bacterium | reverse complement strand
CGATTGGGCGGATCAACCTTGTTCTTCCACTTCATCATTGGACATTTCTTGTTGGATATTCTGCGGTTTGCTTCTATCCCGTTTCTTGTTGGATATTCTGCGGTTCGCTTTAGAGGATGTGACTTGTGGCCAGAAAAACGCATTCTCTTCTTGATAAGACGATCCTGCTGCCCGCGATCTCGGCTGCCATTCGCAAGTTGGACCCGCGCGTCGCAGTGCGGAATCCGGTAATGCTGGTGGTGCTGGTGGGCGCCGTGGTGACGACCATCGATTGTCTGGCCGCCCTCTGGCGAGGTCAGCCGTTGAGTTTCCTATGCCAGATCACGGTCTGGCTATGGTTCACGGTATTATTCGCGAATTTTGCGGAAGCCATGGCCGAAGGACGCGGCAAGGCCCAGGCGGCGACGCTGCGCAAAGCCCGCACCCAGACCCGGGCGACCCGCTTCAACGACGATGGCTCGACCACGCTGGTGGCGGCTGAAGCTTTGCGCAAGGATGATCTGGTGCTGGTGAACGCCGGTGAAATCATCCCCGCCGACGGAGAGGTGATCAAAGGGGCGGCAACGGTCAATGAGTCGGCCATCACCGGGGAGTCGGCGCCCGTGATTCGCGAGGCGGGCGGTGATCGCAGCGCGGTGACAGGAGGCACTCTTGTGCTCTCGGATGAGCTGGTGGTGCGGGTTACGGCCAATCCGGGAGAGAGCTTCATGGACCGCATGATCGGTCTGGTGGAAGGGGCCAGACGCCAGAAGACGCCCAACGAAATCGCCCTCACGATCCTGCTGTCGGCCCTGACGATCATTTTTCTCATGGTCATGATCACCCTGAAGCCTCTTGGCGCCCATGCGCGCGTGGTGTTTTCCATCCCCGTGCTGGTGGCGTTGCTGGTTTGCCTCATCCCCACCACCATCGGCGGGTTGCTGAGCGCCATCGGCATTGCCGGCATCGACCGCTTGATTCAGAAGAACGTGCTCGCCATGAGCGGGCGGGCGGTGGAAGCGGCGGGTGATGTGGACGTGCTTCTGCTCGATAAGACCGGCACCATCACCCTGGGCAACCGGCAGGCGGTGGCGTTTTTACCGGCCCCCGGCGTCACCGTCGAAGACCTGGCAAAGGTCGCGCAGCTGGCATCGCTGGCCGACGAGACGCCCGAAGGGCGCAGCATCGTGGTCCTTGCCAAACAATACGGCCTGCGCGGGCGTGAGCTCAGTGAGTTCGAGAATGCCCGGTTTGTCCCGTTCACGGCGAAGACGCGTATGAGCGGCGTTGATGTGGATGGTGAGGAATACCGGAAAGGGGCTTCTGATGCGGTGCAAGAGTTTGCGGGCGGGCCGATGCCGCCGGAGGTGGGAGACGCGGTTGAAGAAATTTCCCGCAGAGGCGGCACCCCCCTGATCGTTGCCAGCAGGAAGCAGGTCTTCGGCGTGGTGCATCTCAAGGATATCGTCAAAGGGGGCCTTCCCGACCGGTTCGTGCGGTTTCGCGCCATGGGCATTCGGACCATCATGATCACGGGGGACAATCCCCTTACAGCGGCGTCCATTGCGGCGGAAGCCGGGGTGGACGACTTCCTGGCCGAGGCACGACCGGAAGACAAGCTCGCCCTCATTCGCCGGGAGCAGGCAGGAGGACATCTGGTGGCCATGACCGGCGACGGCACCAACGATGCCCCGGCCCTCGCCCAGGCCGACGTCGGCGTGGCCATGAACACCGGGACGCAGGCCGCCAAGGAAGCAGGGAACATGGTGGATCTCGATTCGAACCCGACGAAGCTCATCGAAATCGTCGAAATCGGCAAGCAGCTGCTCATGACCCGCGGCGCCCTCACCACCTTCAGCGTGGCCAACGATGTGGCCAAGTATTTCGCCATCATTCCAGCGATGATCGTGGCCACGTTTCCGGAAATTGCGCCCCTCAACGTGATGAGGCTGGCCTCGCCGGAGAGCGCCATCCTGAGTGCGATCATCTTCAACGCCCTGATCATCGTGGCGCTGATCCCTCTGGCCCTCCGGGGCATCCGCTTTCGGCCGCTCGGAGCGGCAGCCATCCTGCGGCGGAATCTGCTGATCTACGGCCTGGGCGGGCTCGTCACCCCCTTCGTCGGGATCAAGGCAATCGACCTGATCATCACCGCTCTGCATCTGGCTTAGGCTTGCGGAGAGCGGGACAGGGAAGCACGTTATGAAAACCTCATCGTGGGTTATGGAACTCAAAACGGCCATCATCGCGACGCTCGTGCTTGCCTTGGTGCTCTGCGGCGTCTATCCCGTGATGGTCTGGGGGGTGGCGCAGGTCATCTTTCCACGGCAGGCCAACGGCTCTTTGGTGCATCTCCGGAGTGAGGTGGTCGGCAGCAGCTTGATTGGCCAGGCTTTCAGCGGAGAGGGCTATTTTCATCCCCGCCCTTCGGCGGCCGGCGCGGGGTATGACGCCGCCGCTTCGGGAGGGAGCAACCTCGGCCCGCTCTCACGGCGGCTGGTCGAACAGGTGCGGGAACGCGTGAGTTCCTATCGTACCGAAAACGGGCTATCCTCGGATGCTTTGGTTCCTGCTGATGCGGTCACCGCCTCGGCCAGCGGCCTGGACCCGCATATCAGCCTGCCGAACGCCGCTTTACAGGCCGGGCGGGTCGCGCGGGCGCGAGGCTTCTCCGAACACCTGGTACTCAGACTCATGCGGCAGCACCTCGAGGGGCCGAGTCTGGGTTTCCTGGGTCAGCCGGGAGTGAACGTGGTGAAACTCAACCTTGCTCTCGATGAGCGATCCGGAGAAAGCGGCCGGACGACACCCCCGAGGGAGGTTCTCCCATGATCGAGGACCGGGCGCTCAGTTTCCTCCAATTGATTCGACGGGCCCAGCGCGGCAAGCTGAAGGTCTACCTCGGCTACGGGCCCGGGGTCGGCAAGACCTGGCAGATGCTCTTCGAGGGGCATCGGCTGAAAAAGGAAGGCATCGATGTGGTCGTGGGGCTGTTGGAAACCCACGGCCGCCAGGAGACGGCCGGGCTGGCGGAAGGCCTCGAGGTGGTGCCGAGGCGCCGGGAACAGTATCGGGGGATCACCCTCGATGAGATGGATCTTTCGGCGGTGCTGGCGCGGCGGCCGGAGGTGGCGCTGGTGGATGAGTTGGCTCACACCAATGTGCCGGGAAGCGAGCATGAGAAGCGCTACCAGGACGTCCAGGAGTTGCTGGCAGCAGGCATCCATGTCATCAGCACGCTCAACGTGCAGCACCTGGAAAGCCTTTACAACACCGTCGAGACCACCATCGGCGTCAAAGTCCACGAACGTCTCCCCGATTCGATTCTGGCCGAAGCGGATGAAATCGTGAACGTCGATCTGGCGACGGATGATTTGCAGCAGCGCCTTCGGGAAGGCAAGATTTACGGGCTGGAGCAGGTCCCGGCGGCGCTTGCGAACTTCTTCCAAAGAGGCCATCTCAATGCGCTGAGGGAACTGACCCTGCGCGAACTCGCCTCGCAGATCGATCTCAAACGCCGCAGTCTCCCAGCAGAGGGCTATGATGATCCCGCCCCCGACCAGGTGATGGTCTGCCTGAGCTCGCGCGGTCCCAACAGTGCCGCCCTATTGCGTTATGGATCGCGCCTGGCCGGACGGCTCAACCGCAACTGGTACGCCGTCTACGTGCAGACACCGCGGGAGGAGCCGACGGTCATCGATGCGGCGACGCAGCGGGTGCTCTCCGAAACCCTGACGCTTGCCAACACCCTGGGGGCGCTGGTTTTTCCCTACAAGGGCGAAGACATTGTCGAGACCATCCTGCATTTCGCCAGGGAATACCGGGTGGGGCACATCGTGGTCGGCCGCTCGGGTCCGCTTCCCCTGTGGCAGCGCCTGCTCCGGCGGAAGACCCTAGTCGAGCGGCTCATCCTCAAAGCCCGGGGGCTGACCGTGGTGGTGGTGGATTCGACCCCTGCCGCCGATAGGGCACCGGACGCCGATTTCGTGGAATAGCTGGCAGCCTCATTTGCCAGGCATGCCGGCTAAATACCCCCATGTCCCACCTGTTCCTGACACGCCCTGAAGCGGTCTCCTTCCCTTTCCCACGAGGAAAAATCCCGAGTAACTGATTCAGCGACAGGGGGACGGTAACAAGCACTGCAGTAATTCACGATCAAGCAACGGGGATTTGTGGTAAGGTCAAGCAGGTGGAGGTTGACAGGAACAAGGCTGAAAAACCGCGACTTGAGCTAATGCTTCAAGAAAGCGTGTTTTTTACCGGTTTAGGATAGGAGGCTCCGTTTCCGTGGGAGCGGCTTT
>CAZDKX010000384.1:0-4280 GCA_964505935.1 uncultured Syntrophobacteraceae bacterium | reverse complement strand
CCATCACGGTGGTGGGAGAGGTGGTGCGGCTGCGGGAGGAGCTCAACTGGTTTGAAGCACGGCCGCTTTTCGGTCGCCGGATCGTGGTGACGCGGGCACGGGAACAGGCCAGTGAGTTCAAGACCATCCTGAATGAGCTCGGGGCCCTCTGCCTCGAATTCCCCACCATCGCCATCGAACCGCCGCCGTCCTGGGAGCCCCTCGACAGCGCCATCGCCCGCCTGGCATCGTATGACTGGGTGATTTTTACCAGCGTCAACGGGGTGCGCTGCTTCATGGAACGGCTGCGCCTGGCGGGCCGGGATGCGCGAGCCCTGCATGGGGTGCGGTTGGCGGCCATCGGCCCCAAGACCGCGGAAGCGCTGGAACACGTGGGCCTTTGCCCTGATCTGATGCCGGGAGAATATCGAGCGGAGGCGATCCTGGAAGGCCTATCCAAGGGCGAGATCAAGGGAAAGCGCTTCCTGCTGCCGCGGGCCATGGTGGCACGCGATGTGCTCCCGGAAACCCTGCGTCAGTGGGGCGCCGAAAGCGACGTGGTCCCCGCCTATCAGACCGTCCTCCCCCGCGAGCGTAGCGCCGCAATGTTGGAACGGCTGCGGGCCGGGGAAATCGATTGCCTGACCTTCACGTCTTCCTCGACGGTCAGCAACTTCTTCAGCCTGTTTGAGGCGGAAATGCTGCTTCCCCTGTTGCAGCGCGTGTGCATTGCCTGCATCGGTCCGGTCACGGCCAAAACCGCTGAGGAGCATGGCCTCACAGTCCAGGTCATGCCCTCGGAATACACCATCGCCGGGCTGGTCCAGGCCATCTGTGACCATTTTCGAAGAGCGACCGCCTGACGCCCGACTGATATGCGGGCAACGGGGGCCTATCTGAGGATGTCGTTTTCCCGATTCTGCAGATACGCCTGCCGCATGGAGATGTATGGGTCAATTGCGGCCTTCTTGAAGTCTTCGTATTCGCCAATCCTGAGGGACGTGTTGTTCACGATGATGCCGCCCCGGATGACGGCCCCGATCCAGAGCTCCTCAGGGAACCAGAACAGGGGATTGAGAGCCGTATCACCGGCCAGCCCGAAGGAATCGCGCAGGGTGGAGGGCCCGAACACCGGCCAGACAATATAGAAGCCCGGCCTCACGCCGTAGAATCCGAGAGTCTGCCCGGTATCTTCATCATGGGGGGGCGAAAGATTGAACTCACGGGCGGCGATCTCGAAGAACCCTGCGAATCCCAGGGTGGTGTTGATGAGGAAGCGTCCGGTTTCAATGCCTGCCGCTTTGAATTTTCCCTGGAGCACGTTGTTTACCAGTCTGCAGGGAAACCGGAGGTTGTCAAAACTGTTACGGATACACGTGCGCAATCCCGGGGGGATAAAAGTGCCGTAAACCTGGGCAACCGGTTTGAGGAACCAAAAATAGAGTTTATCATTGAAGACGAAGAACGCGCGGTTCATCCGTTCCAGAGGGTCGGAGGCATATTCGGTTTTGGTCGTTTCGGCGAAAGGGTCGCGCTCCTCGTCATTGTTCTCGCTGGTTGCCGATGAGGCGGCCAGCGCTGCCCTCGAGGAGCTCAGACCTGCCGGTAGAAAGCGCTCCCCCTTTTGGAAAGGCAGCAGCAGTGAAAAGAGGAGGAAGGCTGAGATGACAATCAGCACCTTCTTTGATGGATTCATCAACTCATCTCCTTTGTGAAGTGATAAACGGGCCGGAGGTGATAGGCTCAGGCAGGCCCTGAAAGAATCAAGGGTGGCATTCTAACACCCAGAAGAAAGTTGGCAAGCAAAAGTCGTACGGTTTTGCTCAGGATTAAAGCTATAATGAGATGTTTGTGCCGGTATGAATATTCGTGATGATCGTTGCTTGTCTTTGATTCCTTCGAGAAGCATCCTGGCCCAGCGCGGTGAAAGCCGCTTGTAAGACAGCGGGAAGGAGAGAGCGATGCCCAGGCAATCCGATGATGACCTCAACCCCTTTGACAAATTCATGAACCGGCTGAGGGGATCATCGAGCGATGGCGGTTCAGGCTCGTCCGATCCCTCCCAGAAGAAGGTCCATTTTTCGCTTTGGTACTTCGTTATTGCCATGCTGCTCATCACCTGGCTCCAGGGCTATCTGGCCGAACCCCAGCGCGAGAAGATTCCCTATTCGGACTTCAAACAATGGGTGCGCGACGGCAAGGTGGCGGACCTGGTGCTCGGACCCGACCGCATTCGTGGTGAAACCAAGGACGAAAAAGGCCAAACCCAGCACTTTGTGACGACTCGAGTAGAAGACCCGGAGCTGGTCCAACTCCTCGACCAGAGAGGCGTGAGATATACCGGCTACGTGGAGAACAAATGGGTTGCCCTGTTGCTTTCGTGGCTGCTGCCCCTGGCGTTCTTCATCTTTTTCTGGAGCTTTCTCATCCGGCGAATGGGCGGCGGTCCGCAGGGCGTGCTTTCCGTCGGCAAGGCGCGGGTTAAGATCTTCGCCGAAAAGGAGGTGGGAATCACTTTCGCTGATGTGGCGGGCATCGATGAGGCCAAGGCCGAGCTGCAGGAGATTGTACAGTTCCTCAAGTATCCCCAGAAATTTGAAAGACTGGGCGGGCGGATTCCAAAAGGGGTCCTGCTGGTGGGTGCGCCTGGTACCGGTAAGACCCTGCTTGCCAAAGCCGTGGCCGGTGAGGCGGGAGTGCCCTTTTTCAGCATCAGCGGTTCAGAATTTGTGGAGATGTTTGTGGGGGTTGGCGCCGCCCGCGTGCGTGACCTGTTTGGCCAGGCCAAGGACCAGGCCCCCTGCATCATTTTCATTGATGAGCTCGACGCTCTGGGCAAGGCCCGGGGAATCAACCCGGTCGGCGGCCACGACGAACGGGAGCAGACCCTGAACCAGCTCCTGGTTGAAATGGACGGCTTCGACCCCCGGTCGGGCGTGATCATCATGGCGGCCACCAACCGCCCCGAGATCCTGGACCCGGCGCTCCTGCGCCCCGGCCGCTTCGATCGCCATGTGGCCATTGACAAGCCGGACATCAGAGGGCGAGAGGCCATCCTCAGGATTCACGCCAAGGAAGTCAAACTCGACGTCGAGGTTGATCTGAAAAAGATTGCCGGGCTCACGCCGGGGTTCGTGGGTGCCGACCTGGCGAACCTGGTCAATGAAGCGGCGCTCGTCGCCGCCAGAAGAGATGCGGAAAGCGTCACCATGGCTGATTTCCAGGAAGCGGCGGACCGCATCATCGGGGGACTCGAAAAGAAGAATCGCGCAATGAATCCCAAGGAGAAGGAAATCGTGGCCTACCACGAATCCGGTCATGCCCTGGTGGCCATGATTCTCCCTCACGCCGATCCGGTGAACAAGATTTCCATAATCCCCCGCGGCATCGCCGCTCTGGGGTATACCCAGCAGCTGCCCACGGAAGATCGCTACCTCATGACCCGGGAAGAACTGCTGGGGCGCTTGCAGGTGCTGCTGGGCGGCCGGGTATCGGAGGAGCTCGTCTTCGGCGATATTTCCACGGGGGCGATGAATGACCTGCAGCGCGCCACCGATATTGCCCGCAGCATGGTGACCGAGTATGGCATGAGCGACCGCCTGGGCCCGCTCACCTACACCCGTGAACCGCGCTCGGCCTTCCTGGACCTCGGCATGGGCTCACGCACACGGGAGTATAGTGAACAGACCGCGGAAGAGATTGATGAAGAAATCACCCGCATCATCGAGGAATCCTACCAGAACGCCCGCTCGATTTTGAAAGACCAGAAAGAAACCCTGGACCGTCTCGCCAAAATCCTCCTCGAAAAGGAATCCATCGAAGGCGATGAACTGAAAGAGTTCGTGGCGGGCGTGAAAGCAGGGCGGGGGCCGCGTGAACTGGCCCACATGCTCACCAGTGCCGGGGGTGAGATCTAGTAATGGGTGATGGGTAATGGGTAATGGGTGATGGGTGATGGGTGATGGGTGATGGGTAATGGGTAATGGGTGAGAGGTGTAATGAGTGGTGAGGGCGGTGTGCTCAGTAAACGCATGCAATTTTGCTGGTTCCCAAGCTCCCGCTTGGGAACCTTGGTCGGCGAGGCTCCAGCCCGACGTGACCTCCGGCCACCGGAAGCTGGAGCTCCCGAGACTACGTTCCCAAGCGGGAGCTTGGGAACGAGCGGAATAGCGGGAGCTTGGGAACGAGCGGAATAGCGGGAGCTTGGGAACGAGCGGAAGAGCACGAAGCGACCCCTTCGTGTCCCTCGTGCTCTTCGGTACGCCAGGCCAAGCCTGGTCAATCTATCTGACTGAAAGGAG
>CAZDKX010000383.1:0-4295 GCA_964505935.1 uncultured Syntrophobacteraceae bacterium | reverse complement strand
GACCCTTTCCGTGGCGTGGGGCTTGATCAACTTCCAGGGTCTCTGCAATATCCAGCTTTTCATTCGGATTTGTGTTCATTTATGGCTCCCCTGAGAATCTCCTATCGGTCGCATGTGAGTTCCAGCCACCCCCCAGGGCCTTATACAGGCGCACCAGGTTGCCGGTCACGTTGCCGTTGCTGAGGGCCAATTGCTCCTGGAAGGACAGGAGGGAGCGCTGCGCATCCAAAACATTCGTGAAATCCGTCAGGCCCGAGTGGTACTTGTGCTCTGCCAGCTTTGCCGCGATGCGGGCCGCCTCGGTTGCCGCGCTCAACGCCTGCCGCCGCTGTTGGACCTCAGTATAAGCAACGAGGGCGTTTTCCACCTCCTCGAGCGCACTCAATATGGCGGTCTCGAACTGGATCAGGGCCTGCTCCTGAAGCGCCGACTGCAGCTCGATATTTTGGAGGATCGCGCCGCCCTTGAAAATCGCCCAGGTGACCCGGGGCCCGCCTAGCAGGGTCACGGTGGAGGAAGGGTTGTTCAGGGAAAGGAATTCCAGACCGATGGAGCCGCTCAGCGTGAACCTGGGATAAAGATCCGCGGTAGCCACTCCAATTCTCGCCGTCTGCGCCGCCAGTTCCCGCTCGGCCTGGCGCACATCGGGCCGGCGTCGCAGGAGATCAGCGGGGATCCCCGCTGCGATTTCCAGGGGCGGGACCGGGATGGGCCCCGGTTGCTGCAGTTCGGCATGAACCATGCCTGGTTGTTCGCCAAGCAGGACCGCGACGCGGTTCATGGCCGCATCAAGGCCGGTGCGCAAAAGCGGCAGTTGAGAGCGGGTATTCTCGAGGTTATAGCGGGCCTGCTGCACCGCGAGTTCATCACTCAAGCCGGCCTCATACCGCCATTGGGTCAACTGGTACGTCGCGCTTTGGGACTGGAGGTTGTCCAGGGCCACGGCAATTCGATCCTGGTAGATCCGAACATCGAGGTAATTCAAAGCCACCTCTGCCAGCAGGGAGACCAGGACGTTGCGCAGATTCTCCCGGCTTGCCTGCAGATCTCCCTCCGCTGCCTCCACGGAGCGACGGACGCCGCCGAAGATATCCAGTTCCCACCCCGCGTCCAACCCCACCGTGTAGAGGTCGCCGCTGGTGTCGGGCCCCGCATCCGTGATGGTTCGACTCCAGGTAGCGGCACCGGAGCCGTCGAGCGTGGGAAAGAGGTCGGACGCGGCGATGCCGCGCCGGGCGCGCGCCTCCCGAACCCGAGCCTGTGCCTGCTTCAGATCAAGGTTGCCGGCAACGGCGCGCTCGATCAGCCCGGACAGTTTCGGATCATTGAGCGCGGTCCACCACACGGCCAGGGACTGCGCATCGGTTTCACCAGGAGTCGGCCCGGCATTGAGTTGGGTATGCCAGTCCCGGTATACTGATATTTCGGGCCGAAGATAGTCGGGGCCCACTTTCACGCACCCGCCAAGGATCGGGAGCACCAGCCCCATATAAAGGCATAATGCCAAGGACCTCGCTGAAGCAAACCGCACCGGCGCGACCATCAAGAAATCCCTCCGGCGGCAATCACGCGAATGCCGCCCAGCGAAAACCGGAAGATCTGCTGGGCAATGGCAACAATCCGGGAGGGCTCGAGCTTATCGGGTTCGGCAGAGTGCATGAACTGCCTGGCGTGCAGCTGAAAAAGACACTGCCCGACAACATTCATGCGGCAGAGCCTGACCACATCGTCGTTCACTTCTTGAGACGGATCCTCCTTCTGAAAAAGCTCCCGGATAATTGTTTCCAAGTATTCGTCCATGGGCTCGATGACTGTCTCCGCCACCTTGTCCCAAACGCCGCTCGGGGCAACCGTTTCCAGTGCTACGAGCTTGCCGTGCCAGGCGGGAAGCCCGTCGCCAAGACCGCGCAGCAGAAAAGACCGGATGAAAGCCCGCAGACGCTCCTCCGGGGTCGGGTTGTCTTCAAGACCCAAATCATGAGGGTATTTCTCCACGGCCCAGCGGTGCGCATATTCAAACACCGCTTCGTACAAACCTTCCTTATCCCGAAAATGGTAGTTTACCGCACTGACGCTCGCCTTAGCCCGCCTGCAGATCTCCCTGATGGTGGCGGCACGATAACCATGCCGGGCAAAGATCTCTCCCGCCGCCTCGATCAACCGTTTCCTGGTTCCTTCATCCCAGACTTGACGGGCTTTCATGCATCCTCCATGGGTGAGTCACCCACCAAACTATGGGAACATCTGTTTCTAACACGCGTTCGAACATTTAGAACATTTGTTCTAACATGTCAACTTCAATTCTCGAGAGCCTTTAACGCTCGCCAACCAATGACCATCGTCGTGAGAGCGTGAAAAAAACCCAAATTGAGGATTTCCAATAGATCGTCGAGTCCGGTTGCGGTTGGGGGGGACGAGATGGAGGTACTCGCCGGACACCCGATTTGGCAGGCATCTAGATTGGCAGGCACCGGTTTGAAGGGAGCAGGTCACATGGCCAGGCCTTTACGCTCGCGATAGACCCCCTCCAGCCTGATCAGCTTCTTGCCCATGCTCTCCAAATGCCGTTTCATGGCCGCAGCGGCGGCGTCAGCATCCTTCTCCAGGATCGCACGGACGATGCAGGCATGCTCTTCTTCCCGGTGGATAACCTCATGGACGGGCTTCACCTCGAGAATCACTTCCCCGGTGAGGCGTTGGAGGGACCCGGCGATGGCTTGAAGCAGCCGGTTGCCGCTCATCTCCGCAAGGATGTGGTGAATCTTGAGTCGCGCGACGATGAGTTCGGAGTGCGACAGGTCGGTGGTGCCCTCGGCCTTCAGCGCCTCCTGAAGCCGGAAGGCGAATGCGGGTGAGGCATGTGCTGCGGCGAGCCGGGAGATTTCGCATTCGACCAGGATGCGGGTTTGAAGGAGTTCGGAAACGGACACTTTGTTGCAGAGAAAAAGGTCAAGGAAGGCATTGTTCAAGTGATCGAAGGACAAGTCGGTTACATAGGCGCCCCCGGTCGGCCCCTGGAGGATTTTGACCATCCCTTTGATTTCGAGCTCCCGGATGGCTTCGCGGACCACGACGCGGCTCACCTGGAACTGTTCCGTCAACGCTCGTTCAGTCGGGATGCGCTCTCCGGGTTTGAACCGGCCGGAGAGGATAGCCGCCTTGAGCTGGTTGACGATTTCGACCGCGATGCGGTTCTGCTTTACAGGCGTGAATGCCATGACCAGAAGCCTCCTGCCGGGCACCGTGACACGTGCGGCGCGAACCCGCGACGGTGAGCCATCCTTCGGGTGCCGCGCAGGGTCGAAAGCACTTGACAGGCCGAACCCTGTCTGTATAACGTTAGACCAACAATGAGTCAAGCCTGATTGACGTCGGCTGGGGTTGTGAGGGTGAAACGGTCATGCTGGAGCGGCGTGCCGAGGGGACCGTGGCTTGCTCTGTGGGGCAGAGGTTCCCGCGGGGGCACCTCTCGGAGGTTCAGAGAGTATCTCAAACGAGGGAGGAGAGTATTGAGATGGTCTCCTAGCAGGGCGCAACCCGGAAGCGGGAGGGAAGCAACTCGTCATCATCAACAGGAGGTATGGTCATGCGGTCACTTTTCATGCGGTTCTGCGTTGTCTCACTCGTTGTCTTGATGCCGGGCCTGTTCGAAGCGGGAGTCTCCTCGGCTCAGGAGATCAAGGGCCCGATCAAGATCGTCGTCCCCTATCCGGCCGGCGGCGGGTCGGATGTGGTGGCGAGGCTCATTGCCGACAAACTCAAAGACTCGCTCGGCCAGACGGTCATCGTCGAGAACAAGGCCGGTGCCGGCGGTCGCATCGGGACCGAGTACGCCAAAGGGCAACCGGCGGACGGCACGACGATGCTCATGGTGAACCCGGCGCTTTTCGTGGTTGCTCCGCTGGTGTTTTCGAAGCTGGCCTATGACCCCGACGCCGATTTCGCGCCCGTGTCGCTGGTCACCACCTACCAGTTCTGCGTTTCGGTGCCGCCGAAATCCAACATCAAGGATGTGAAGGGGCTGATCGATTGGATCAAGAAAAACCCGAATCAGGCCAACTACGGGTCGCCGGCGGCGGGCAGCCTGCCCCACTTTTTCGGGTTGATGATCGGCAAGGCCGCAGGGGTCGAAATGGTCCATTCTTCTTATAACGGGTCGGGCCCGCTGGTGACGGCGCTGATCGGCGATCAGATTCCCTTGGGCGTCGACGCCTACGATGCCCAATCGGCCTACCATCCGGACAAACTCCGCATTTTGGCTACCTCCGGCGCGGTCCGCAAACGGCCCGACATTC
>CAZDKX010000382.1:0-4320 GCA_964505935.1 uncultured Syntrophobacteraceae bacterium | reverse complement strand
CGGGTGGTGGTGGCGGTTTCCGGAGGCAAGGACAGCGTGCTCCTGCTTTGGCTTCTCCGGGAGCGGTTGACGCGTATTCCTATCCACCACGAATTGATCGCCGTGCATGTTGATCCCGGCTTTGACGAAACCTCCGCCGATCAGCTCGAAGCCTTTTTCCTCAAGGAAGGTTTTGCTTACCGTATCCTGCGCACGGACCACGGCCCCCGCGCCCACAGTCCGGAAAACCGGGAAAATCCATGCTTCCTCTGCTCTCGCCTCCGACGGACCACCCTCTTTCACACGGCACGCGCTCTCGATTGCCGAAAAATCGCCCTCGGGCACAATCAGGACGATCTGATTGAGACCTTTTTCATCAATATCTGCTATGGTGCGCAGACTGCAACCATGCTGCCGAAGCAGCGGTTCTTCGGCGGGGCCGTCACGGTCATCCGCCCCATGGCGCTGGTCCCCGCGGAAAGGGCGGAGCGCCTCAGCCGGCGGCTCGGTCTGCCCGTTATTGTGAATGCCTGTCCTTCAGCGGGTAAGAATAAGCGCCGGGAAATGCGTGAACTGCTGGGGACGCTTTTCGCGAAAAACGCCAAGGTGCGGGGCAACATCTACCATGCCATGAGTCACGTCAATCTGGAATATCTGCCGCCCCCGCTGGATGGTCAGCGAGGTCTGCTTTCACTCAAAGACGCCATGCAAATCTTGCCGGACGGACAAAAACCCTATGCAGCCGATGACGCCGAAGAAGACCCTCTACCTGATTGATGGGAGTTCCTACCTCTATCGGGCGTTTTATGCCCTGGGGCGCCTGACCAACACCCGCGGAATGCCCACCCAGGCCATCTATGGTTTCGCGCAGATGCTCACCAAGGTGATGCGCGACAAAAAACCGGACTACCTCTGCGTGGTGTTCGATCCTCCGGGACCGACGCACCGGCACGCCATGTACGAAGCCTACAAAGCCACCCGGCAAAAGATGCCGGAAGAGCTGGTCACGCAGGTCCCCTATATCAAGGAGCTGGTGAGTCTTCATGGGTTGGCGCGCGTGGAACGGGAGGGCTATGAAGCGGATGATGTCATTGCCACCCTCACGCGGCGGGCGGTGGAGCATGCTCTGGAGGTCGTCATTGTTTCAGGGGATAAAGATCTGCTGCAGCTCGTCAGCGATCCCGAAATTCGCCAGTGGGACCCGCAGAAAGACCGCGTTTTTGACGAGGAGGGGGTGGCCGGGAAGTTCGGGGTAAGCCCGCGCCAGATGGTGGACTATCTGGCGCTGGTAGGAGACAGCTCCGACAACGTTCCCGGGGTGAAAGGGGTGGGTGAAAAAACCGCCAGACAGCTGCTTCAGCGCTGGTTGTCACTGGATGAAGTCTACAGTCATGTGGCCGAGGTGACGCCCGCCTCCCTCAAGGCCAAGCTCCTGGCAGACCAGACCTCGGCCTTTCTCTCGCGGCAGTTGGTGACCTTGAAAACGGACGTCCCCCTCATCGCCGACCTCGATGATTTTGAACCCGGCGCGCCGCTCAAAGCGGAGCTGCTCGAACTGTACCGGGAACTCGATTTCAAGGGCTTCCGGGAAGCGCTCGAGCGGGAATGGGGCACCTCCGGGGAAGCTGCTTCCTCAGGAGCGTCCGAGGTCCCGCTGGACCTGCAGACCATTCAAGACCAGGGGGCCCTGGACGGGCTTATCAAGCTTCTGGAGCGTCGGAGCGAGTTTGCCCTGCGCCTCGAGACCACGGCTGCAGACCCGATGCGGGCGGAGTTGACGGGCATGACCGTCAGCTTCGAGAATCACACGGCGTTCTACCTCGAGCTCTCGCCAACCGACCAGCGCCGTCCAGGTGGCCTCACCCGTCAGCAGGTGCTGGCGGCCCTGACGCCGGTTCTTGGCCGTCCTGCGATTGGCAAGGTCGGGCACGATCTGAAGAACGACTGGGTCGTCCTGAAACAACATGGCCTTCACCTCGAAGGCCTGGTCTTTGACACCATGGTGGCGAGCTACCTGCTGCAGCCGGGGCAGCAGGTCCACGACCTGGCTCGCCTGGCTAAGGAACATCTCGGGGAGCCGGCCGGAGCGCTCGAGGTGCCAGGAGCGACGGGCCAGGAGCCTGACTCGTCTGAGTCCGCGGCAATGAGACCAGCCGCCGCTGCTGCGGCTCGGGGGGCCGAGCTGATCTGGCGCCTCGCTCCCTTGCTGCGGGAGAAGCTGCGGGAAGCCAACCAGGATTGCCTGTTTGCCACGCTGGAACGGCCTTTGATCGGGATTCTGGCGGCCATGGAGTCCCGGGGAATCCTCGTGGACACCACCAGATTGGAGGTGCTGGCCGGAGAGATGCAGCATGCCATGGCTCGAAAAGCTGCCACCATCTTCGACCTGGCCAAGGAGGAATTCAACATTCAATCTCCCAAACAGCTGGCAGGGATTCTTTTCGAGAAACTGGGACTGCCGGTGGTGAAAAAGACCAAAAGCGGTCCTTCCACCGATTCGAGTGTGCTGGAAGAGCTGGTGGCGGTTCATCCCATTGTGGAACAGGTGCTGAGCTACCGGACGCTGGCCAAATTAAAGGGTACCTATGCAGACGTTCTGCCCCGCTTGATCCACCCCCGGACGGGACGGATTCACACCTCCTTCAACCAGGCGGTCACGGCCACCGGTCGCCTCAGCAGCTCCGACCCCAATCTGCAGAACATCCCCATCCGAACCGAGGAAGGGCGCAAAATTCGCGAAGCTTTCATCCCGTCCCCAGGGTATGTGCTGCTTTCCGCAGATTATTCCCAGATCGAGCTGCGCATTCTGGCGCACTTCAGCAACGACGAGCATTTGCTCGAAGCCTTTCACAGCGACGGGGATGTGCATCGGCAGACCGCAGCGGAGATGTACAACCTGCCACAGCATGAAGTGACACCCGAAATGCGCCGCCAGGCCAAGACCATCAATTTCGGGATCATCTACGGGATGGGGGCATTCGGACTGGCGCGACGCCTCGGCATCACGCGGGCAATGGCGCGGGCAATGATCGAACGCTATTTCGAACGTTACCGGGGAGTGAAACGCTACCTTGATACGATGGTTGAAGCCGCTCGGCAATCGGGCTACACCGAGACCATCCTGGGGCGGCGGCGGGCGATTCCGGAATTGAGCAGCCGCAATCACAACATCCGCCAGCAGGGGGAGCGGCTCGCTATCAACAGTCCCATCCAGGGGTCGGCGGCCGACCTCATCAAGAAGGCCATGATCGACGTGGCGCGGGCTTTGGAAGAGAAGGGGCTGGCGGCCGCGATGCTCCTGCAGGTGCATGACGAACTGGTTTTTGAAGTCCCCGCGGGGGAATTGGAGGGGGTCAAGGGACTTGTGCTGGAGCGGATGGAGCACGTGGCAGCACTCACGGTGCCACTCAAGGTCGAGCTGGGGTGGGGCGGGAACTGGGCGCAGGCCCATGCCTGATCAACAGCACAAGAAAAGCCGCCCGGATGCTGGGCGGCTTTTCTTGAATCGATCAGCCTGGATCGCTCATTGTGTCTTCGTTTAGGCTTTGCTCTTATCGAGCTCGGCCTTCAGCCTTTCGACTTCCTTCTTATACTTGTCAGCTTCTTCACGGAGCTGGGTTTCCGCGTTGATGGGGGATTCCGTTTCGACTTTTCTGGTGAATGGGAGCTTGTCCTTCACTTCATCATAACCCAGGTAAGCTGCCATGGCACCGCCAGCCAGAAGCATCAACGGAATGGCGCCGGCAAGAAGGTGCAGGAAAGGACCCATAAAAACGAACATGCCAATGATACCCAGGAACGCTGCTCCGATGCCACCCAAGAACACCTTCATAATCCTTCCTCCTTCATTTCATCTGCAAATGGAAATTACCTACCCCTCACTCAAACGTCCTGTGTTCGACCAGACTCAAAACACGAACAGCTTTCTGCGCCACAGGGAAAAAGCCCGTATTGCTTAGCATGCCCCATGGCAGATTGCAAGGAAAAATTGACGGAGGAAATGGGTTGAGAAGACGAGCCGATCCTGCCATACTGGCAGAGAATCAGGAAGTTATCGATATCATCCCGTTTCGTCTCGCCGTCACGGCTCATGGCATCTTGGTTTCCGCTTTGGCCTCCAGAAGCGGAGGGATGAGTACGGCTGCTCCTTTTCTGCATTTGAGGAACGCTCTCATGTTCGATCTTCACAATCACTGTCTCCCCGGTCTGGATGATGGTTCGTCCGATTGGGAAGAGAGTCTGGCGATGGCACGCGTGGCGGTGGCGGACGGTATCGAGGGGGTGGTATGCACCCCCCATTGGGTGCGGGGTGCCTATGAAAACAGCCGGGAAATTACCCTG
>CAZDKX010000381.1:0-4327 GCA_964505935.1 uncultured Syntrophobacteraceae bacterium | reverse complement strand
CCCTTCCTCTCATCACCTTCCCATGTGCTCCAAAGGGCAGTAAGATAGCGTTGCCGCTTTTTGCCGCGGTATGGGACAGAAGCTTTACACCGTATCAACCCAGGGAGGTGGTTATGATTGAGCCGGGGAAAAGAGCACCTGACTTTTGCTTGCCCGCAGATGACGGCGAAAACGTTTGCCTCGATGATTTGAAAGGCAAATGGGTGGTCCTGTATTGCTACCCCAAAGACAACACCAGCGGGTGAACCACGGAGGCTCTGGAGTTTTCAGAGCGCAGCGGCGATCTTGCGGCACTGGGAGCGGTGGTGTTTGGCCTCAGCCCCGATTCGGTGGCCTCGCACCAGAAGTTCAAAGGAAAGCACAGCCTGACGGTTAAGCTTCTGAGCGACCCGGACCACAAAGTCCTGGAAGCCTATGGCGCCTGGGGGATCAAGAAGATGTACGGCAAGGAGTCGGCGGGGGTTATCCGCAGCACGACCCTCATCGATCCCACGGGGGTCGTGAGGTTCGTATGGCCCAAGGCGAAATCTTCCGGCCATGCCCAACAGGTGCTCGAGGCCCTGCGGGAACTGGTGAAGGCGTGAGGGGTGAGGGGTGAGGCGTCAGGGGGCTGGACTGGGCCCAGCTGCTGCGATCAAGGTGCTCACCGTCAAGGAGCTGCGCAAGACGTACGGCGATGCGGTGGCCGTGGACGGCGTCTCTTTCTCTGTCGGCCCGAATGAAATTGTCGGCCTGCTGGGTCCCAATGGCGCCGGCAAGACCACGACCATCAACATGATTCTGGGTGTCGTGGGACCGGATTCGGGGACGATTCACATCGAAGGGGTGGATGTCGCGAGGCACCGATGCGAGGCGGTTGCGCGCACGAACTTTGCGGCCGTCTACGCACCGTTGCCCGGGAACCTCACCGTTTCGCAGAATCTGCGGGTTTTCGGTCTCCTGTACGGCGTTCCGGCTTTGTCGCAGCGCATCCAGGAGGTGATCGCCCAGTTCGCTCTCGAAAAACTGGGCAACGTTAAGTGCGGCTTGCTTTCTTCAGGCGAGCAGACCCGGGTGGGCCTTGCCAAAGCGATGCTCAACCGGCCGCACCTGTTGCTTCTCGATGAACCGACCGCCTCGCTCGATCCTGCGACCGCCCACGATATTCGAGCGAGAATCCGTGAGTTTTCCGGGGAGGAAGAAGGGGGAGTCGTCTGGACCTCGCACAATATGTACGAAGTTGCCGAGGTTTGCCATCGAGTGCTTTTTCTCTCCCGGGGGAAGGTTCTGCTCGAAGGTGACCCGAAGACCCTGCCGCACGACCATGGCACGCAGACCCTCGAAGAGCTCTTCATCAGGGTGGCGCGGGAACCGCTGATCTTCACTGGAGCATAAACTGCGTGCGTTTTCATCCTGTTGCGGCCATCCTGCTTCGCCATTGCTATCTCCTGCGCGGGAGCCCCGCGCGCCTGTTGCCGCTCTTCATCTGGGTCGCCATCGACATGGTATTGTGGGGCTTTATCACGCGGTATCTCAATAGCATCGCCTCGAGCAGCATCGATTTCGTGCCGGTTCTCCTGGGCGCGGTCCTGCTCTACGACTTTCTCATCCGGGTGATGCAGGGAGTTACGCTGACCTTTTTCGAAGATGTGTGGTCGCGCAATTTCCTCAATATCTTTGCCTCACCGCTTTCCATATCGGAGTACGTCTGCGGACTGGTACTGTCGAGCATCGCGACGAGCGCGGTCGGGCTGCTCGTGATGCTTCTTCTGGCCACCACCATTTTCGGCCTGTCGGTTTCGGTCTTTGGCTTGATGTTTGTCCCGTTCCTGGTGGTGCTGTTTCTGTTCGGCATCGCCCTTGGGGTCTTCGGCAGTGCCGTGGTGCTCCGTCTGGGTCCGGCCTCCGAGTGGTTCATCTGGCCCATCCCGGGTCTCATCGCCCCCTTTGTCGGCGTCTTCTACCCGCTTGCGACGCTTCCGCAGTGGATGCAGACGGTATCCTATCTGCTGCCGCCGTCGTATGTGTTCGAGGGCCTGCGGATGATCATCAAGGATGGTGCCGTGTCAGCCTCGTCCCTGATATGGGGCGGGAGCCTCGCCGCGGTCGATGTCGTGCTGGCCTGCTGGTTCTTTGTCCACATCTACCGGCATGCCGTGCGCACCGGCCTCATTGCCCGTTACAGTGCGGAAACGGTGAATTAACGCGAACGCCGTTTGCCCATCGGCATCAGCCCGGGGTCCCTCTGATTCCAACCCGTTGACAAACATCAGGTCCGATGAGAAAAAGAGCAACCAGGGCTGCCTGAAGGAGCACCATCTCTGGATACCAGGAAGCTGGAGGGCAGTCCCCGGTGAGGGCGGGGCTTTGAGTGCGGGCAGATCCCGTCGGTCCTCGTTATGAGCGGAAGGGGTGAGGGAGGACGGAACATGTTCAAGGAAGAGCGGGACGAAAGCCAGTTCCACTGGAGCATGCTGGGAGACATTCAGGAAGGGCGGCCGAATCTGGGGCCGATGGTGCACGTGGCGGTATACCGGCTGATGCAGTACACGCTCCGAGACCTCCTCATCCGCGAATTCGGGGTGCGGGAGGCGGACAGAATCTTCTTTGAAGCAGGCAGGAAGGCTGGTGAGGAGTTCTGCGGGAATGTCCTCACCCAGCAAGGCGATGTCAACGCCATGCTGAAGGAGCTCGAGCAAGCCATGAAGGAGCTTGGCATCGGCATTCTGCGAGTCGAATCGGCAGATCTCGATGAGGGCACGTTCGTGATCACGGTTGCTGAAGACCTTGATTGCTCCGGCATTCCCGTTTGCTCGGAGGAGGTCTGCATTTATGACGAGGGCTTTCTCGCCGGGTTGCTGCAGGCCTATACGGGGAGGGACTTCCACGTCAAGGAGGTCGACTGCTGGGGGACGGGTGGGCGGATCTGTCGCTTCAAGGTGGATCCCCAATGAGGGTTGGGCATGCTTTCGGTTGAAGAAGAGCTCATCGATTCCATTTCAGCGGTGTTCTACCATCTCTGTAACAGGAGGTTGCCGGCACCAATCGCCATTCCGCCGGAGCTGCCGAATAATGAAATCCGTCAGCTCATGACCTACGTGAATCGTTTTCTCAAGGAGTTTGTCCCCTTTGCCGAGGCCATGGAGCTGATCGCCCAGGGAGAGCTGAATACCCGCCCGCTGCCAGGGCGGATGACAGTTGTCGATGCGTATAAGACCCTGCAGGCGAACCTTCGGCACCTCACCTGGAAAACGCAGCAGATTGCAGCGGGAGATCTGACCCAGCGCCTGGATTTTATGGGGAACTTTTCGGCTGCTTTCAATCGTATGACCCAACAGCTGAAGGAGTCCCATGAAACGCTGATCGCCTTGAACAAGGAGCTCGATCGCCGCAATCGCTTCATTCGAGAGACCTTCGGGCGCTATACCAGTGACCAGATTGTGGAGGCGATCCTGGACGCCCCCGACGGTCTGAAGCTGGGGGGAGAAAAGCGCGAAGTGAGCCTGCTCATGTCGGATCTGCGGGGTTTCACGGCGCTGGCCGAGCGGCTCGAGCCGACCGAAGTAGTGGCCCTCCTGAATCACTACCTCTCCGTCATGATCGAACTCATCCATCGGCATGGCGGCAATATCGATGAAATCATCGGGGACGCCATTCTGGTGATCTTCGGCGCCCCTCTGGAGACGCCTGATGCCGCCGGGCGGGCGGTCCGCTGTGCGCTCGCCATGCAGAAGGCGATGGCTGGCGTCAATGCCTACAACCTCCGCAAGGGGTGGCCCGAGCTCGAGATGGGGATTGCGCTCCACACGGGCGAAGTGGTGGTGGGGAACATTGGTTCCACCAAGCGCTCGAAATATGCCGTGGTCGGGCAGACGGTCAACGTGACGTCACGGATTGAGAGCTTCACCGTGGGCGGGCA
Source organism: uncultured Syntrophobacteraceae bacterium (assembly GCA_964505935.1). Lineage (GTDB taxonomy): Bacteria > Desulfobacterota > Syntrophobacteria > Syntrophobacterales > Syntrophobacteraceae > JADGQM01. Next base: position 429 of record CAZDKX010000381.1, on the reverse strand, counting down.
GGTCCTCGCGTCCCCGGCCTTAATCGGCGCGTCCGGCCAGGGCCTCATCCTCGGTCGTGAAGTCGCGGTCTACGCCAAGGGGATGCCGCAGGCTCTCCCTTGTCGGGTGGTGCTGGGTCACGAAGAGGTGCCGGACCTGATTCCTGATTCGGAGGAAATCGACTGCATCGCCCTTGTCGAAGCCCAACCCATCCATTACGTGGTCTTGAGCGACAAGCACCTCGATCACCCGCCCCAAGCGGCGACCCTGGCTGGTTTATCTTGCCGGCGGGGTGTGCTTGAGACCAGTGAGCAGTTGCAGCCTTATGACAATCTCATGCTTCGCGTCATCCCCGCCAAAGATGGCAGGCCGGTGCTGGAGGTCTATGCCAAAGTGATCCGCCCGGTTGACGAAGCAAGGCATCGTTACCTCGTGCACTTCACCTCGAT
>CAZDKX010000380.1:0-4329 GCA_964505935.1 uncultured Syntrophobacteraceae bacterium | reverse complement strand
CGGAGTTCCTCGGTCTGGATGATCTGCTCCTGGAGTTGGTGGCGTTCGGTGACATTTACGAGAAATCCGTCCACGGAATAGAGCCTGCCGGTGTCATCGCAGACCGGCAGCGCATGGTCGAGGACGTGAAGAAACTCACCGTTGGGATGCTGGATCCGGTATTCGGCCTTGAATTCCATTCCCTCCCGCAGACACCGATCCATCAGGGGCCATACGCGTGGCTGGTCTTCAAGCCACACCTTATCCTTCCAAAAGCCCGGAGCGCTCAGGGCTTCCGCGGGGGAGACCCCGGCAAGGTCCTCGATAAACTGGTTAATATAGACGATCCGTCCATCCTGCAGCACCCGGTAAACCACCAGGGGCACATTTTCCACCAGGGTTCGATATTTCTCTTCGGATTCCCGTAATGCCTGGGTGCGCGCCTGGACCATCTCCTCGAGATTGACCGTGTATAGCCTTTCCTTTTCCCGCGACTGCCGCAGCGCGACAAGCATGTTATCGAGAGCATCGGCCAGGACGCCCAGCTCCCCCTGGGGACGCACATCGAGGGGAACAACCTCTTCACCTGCCGCAATGGCTTTGGCAAAGCCGATCATCTGACCGATGGGTCTGGCAAAGTACTTGCTGATGACATAGATGGCCCAAACCGAAAGGATCATCCCGAAAATCCCCAGGCCGACCATCAAGTGGCGGTAGTGGGCGGCGAGGAGCAGGGTTTCGGTCCTCTGCATACACAATTCCACCAGAACGGCCGTCTCGCCCTTGTAGTCTTCGATGGTCCCCAAAAGAATGTCAAACGGGACCCCCTGGATCTCCTTGAGCAGGCTCTCCGGCTGCTTGTGCTGGAAGGCCCGCGCATACTGGGGATCCGTCCGCATCGAGTCCTCAGCAAAGGTCGTTGCCAGGCTGGTAAAGGCTGAGCCGTTCCTGTCCGGAATGAGGAGCGAGGCCTCGATATTGAATTGCTGTTTCATCTCGTTGAGGAAAACCGTCCCGAAATTGAAGCCAATTTCAACCACTCCGACCATTTGCCCCTGAAAGAACACGGGGGCCACTCCACGGATCCCATAGCCGGTGAGGCCCTTTTCAAGCCCAAAGGTTTCTCCGCCGCGAGCCACGGCGTCGGCGATGGTTTTTCGGTAGCCGAGGTCGTCACCAAACTCGTACAGTCTTTGAAAACGTAAGAAATTACGCGGTGGCAGGGTATGAAAATTGAACTGAGCGATCCCGTAATGCTGCCTCATGAAAAGGTACCACGGGTAGCACATCTCGATCAGGCGCAGGCGATCCTTGGCTGCCAGGGCTTCATTGATCTCGGGATTGCGCGCAAAGCTCGAGGCCAGGCTGACCGCCCACCTCCCCTGGACTTCCAGGTTGTGATGCAGAGCTCGATAGATACTCAGGAGGCGGTCGTTTTCCTCTTTGGAAATGATGGTGTTCTGGCTGAGAATGCCCAGGCCAACCAGGCTGAAGGTCCCCAGGAAAGCCAGGAAAAAGAAGGGGATGCTCAGGCGATAGCGGAGCGGAAGGGCCGAGAGCCGGCGCTGAAAAGACTCTCTTTGTGCTGTTCTTGCCATGGCTGCCACCTTGCGGTGTGGCGAGTGATGAGCAGCAGGAAACGAGGGGCTGGCCGCCAGATCACAAACCCAAAAACAAAGAATCCTCATGAACCCCGTGACTCACACCAGGGTGAAACGCACCATCAACCCAGCTCATCACCCCTCACCCCTCACCCCTCACCCATATTGTCCAGGGCCCGGCGGAGTCGTGCCAGGACGGCCTCTTTTCCGAGGACATTGATGATCTCGAAAATGCCGGGACTGACGGTCTGGCCGGTCAGCGCGACCCGCACCGGTTGTGCAATTTTACCGAGCTTAAGGTCCATGGCCGAGGCCACCTGCTGGAAGGCCCGTTCGAGGCTCGCCTCATCAAAGACGTCCATTGCTTCCAGGGAGTGGATCAGCCCCTTGAAAGGTTCAAGCATCCCTGGTGTCAGGAACTTTTGGGCGGCGGCCGGGTCGCAGGTGATCTCGTCTACCAGGTAAAACTTCATGGCGTCCGCCATTTCCACCAGGCTGTGGGTGCGCGGCTGCAGCGTGGGGATGGCTTTGGCAAGGTAAGCGGCGGGTCTCTCGGGATAGTGGCGGGCCTCCAGAAAAGGTGCCAGCAGAGGAGCCAGCGACTCGGGACTGCGCGCCCTCAGATAATGCGCATTCAGCCAGAGAAACTTCTCCGGGTCGAAGACGCTTGGCGATTTGCCCACATTTTCAAGGCTGAAGAGTTCAATGAGCTGGTCGCGGCTGAAGATCTCCTGGTCCCCGTGGGACCATCCCAGGCGCACCAGGTAATTGACAAGGGCTTCGGGGAGGTAGCCCATTTCCTGGTAGGCCATGACGGACGTGGCCCCGTGGCGTTTGGAGAGCTTCGCCCGGTCTCGCCCGAGGATCATGGGGACATGGGCAAAAAAGGGCAGGGGCACCTCAAGGGCCTGGTAGATAAGGATCTGGCGGGGAGTGTTGGGAACGTGGTCGTCGCCGCGGATCACATGGGTGATGTTCATGGTGATATCATCGATCACCACGGCAAAATTGTAGGTTGGCACCCCGTCGCTGCGTTCGAGCACCAGATCGTCCAGTTCGGCATTGTCAAACAGGATGGGGCCTTTGATGAGATCATTCAATACCGTTGTGCCCAGTTGCGGGCAACGAAAGCGAATGACGCGGTTTGGCCCGGGTCCCAGGCCACGATCGCGGCAACGCCCGTCGTATTTGGGTTTGCGGCCGGCAGCGAGAGCGGCCTGGCGGCGCTCTTCCAGGTCTTTGGGACTGCATTCACAATAGTAGGCATGGCCCGTCGCCAGCAGCTTTTGCAGATATTCGCGATAAATCTCCAATCGCTGAGTCTGGAAAAAAGGCCCTTCATCCCACGTGAGCCCCAGCCAGGTCATGGCGTCCAGGATGGCCTTGATGGCCTCCTCGGTGGAGCGGGCCACATCCGTATCTTCGATCCTCAGGATGAACCTGCCCCCGTGATGCCGGGCAAAAAGCCAATTAAAAAGCGCCGTACGCGCTCCTCCGATATGGAGGAAGCCGGTCGGGCTGGGAGGAAACCGCGTGATCACAGGTTGCATGAGCGAGAGCACTCCTTCTCTATCGTCGATTGATCTGCGCAACCGCGCACTCTACGCATAGCATAGTTGCCGGGTGAACTCAAGGAAGAGCCAGGACCGGTCCCGTCTCCGCTGCTGGATGAGGCTGGATGCCGCCAACAATATGGGTTATGGCCCAGAAAAATGCCCTTCTCTTAACTGAAAACTTGCCCATTATTTTATGATCTGGCAGTATACAGTTGCTTTATCCTCGTGGCCCTGGGCCTGAGGGTCGGGGGTCATGCGGCGATCGGGGGAATGACCTGTCCCTCGGACATCAAGCCCAAATCCAGTTGGTGAGCTGAGAGAATGGCGAGCTGGGACGGCACTTTTAGAGGAGGCAGATTGTCGATGACGAAGAAGACCTTTTTCCTGATTGTTTGCCTCTTGCTGAGTGCTTTCTTCCTGGTATGCTGTGCCAAGCGCCCCCCCCTGCCCCCGCCAACACCTGCTGATATTCCGGTTTCCAATATCAAGATCAGGGTCGTGGACGTTTCGAATGAAACCCACGAACTCTATGACGTGGACGTTATCGGGATGATGTGGAGTGCTCTGGAGGATTCCCTTAGGAAGCGGGGAATGGTGTGGGCGCCGCAAGCTGCCGGCATGCCCTTGACCATTGAAGCCCATGTTCTGAAGTATCAGGAGGGAAGCGCCTGGTATCGCTGGATTTTGCCGCCATGGGGAAAGACCGTGCTGACCGCCAAATGCGACCTGAAGGACAGCGGACAAGTCATTGCCTCAGCGGAAAGCAACAAAGCCATCACTTTTGGTCATAAGACCTTTACCATTGGGGCCTGGCGAAAAATCTTCGCCGAGGTGGCCGAGGACCTGGTAAGTCAGCTGACCAGAAAGTTGTAGGAGACCAAGCTGACGTCCAGGGGGTGCTTGCAGCATTTACGGAAAAGGGCTGTCGGCCTGCGACAAAAAGGCTTGACTTCCGCCATCGTTTCCGCCATAGTGCAGCTTCCCGTTAGGGAAACAAGGGTTGCCTGCCCCTGGCAGGTGAGGGAAGGGCGGATAGCTCAGCTGGGAGAGCATCGGCCTTACAAGCCGGGGGTCACAGGTTCGAACCCTGTTCCGCCCACCAGGGAAATGATTTCGGGGTCGTAGTTAAGATGGTTATAACGCCGGCCTGTCACGCCGGAGGCCGAGGGTTCAAGTCCCTTCGACCCCGCCAG
>CAZDKX010000379.1:0-4340 GCA_964505935.1 uncultured Syntrophobacteraceae bacterium | reverse complement strand
GAGGAGGGCTACGAGATCGTGCTCATCAACAGCAACCCGGCCACGATCATGACCGACCCCGAGACCGCCGATCGCACCTATATCGAACCGATCACCCCCGAAGCCGTGGCCAAAGTGATTGATCGGGAGCGTCCCGATGCGCTGCTGCCGACCCTCGGCGGCCAGACGGCCCTGAATGTGGCGGTGCGGGTCGCCGAAATGGGCGTTCTCGAACGCCATGGCGTGGAGTTGATCGGGGCCAGCGTCGCGGTAATCAAGAAGGCTGAAGACCGCGAACTGTTTCGCGAGGCGATGAAGCAGATCGGGCTTCGCGTTCCCGCCAGTGGAATTGCCCATTCCCTGCCGGAAGTGGAAACGATCGCCGAGGCCATCGGGTTTCCGATCATCGTGCGCCCGTCGTTTACCCTCGGGGGCACGGGCGGGGGCGTGGCCTACAACCGGGAAGAGCTCCTCAGCCTCGCCCAGTTCGGTCTGGACGCCAGTTTTATCCATACCGTGATGCTCGAAGAATCGGTCCTGGGCTGGAAGGAATTCGAGCTCGAAGTGATGCGCGACCGCATGGACAACGTGGTCATCATCTGTTCCATCGAAAACGTGGATGCCATGGGGGTGCATACCGGCGACTCGATCACCGTGGCGCCGGCCCAGACGCTGACCGATCAGGAATACCAGCGAATGCGGGATGCCGCCATCGCCATCCTGCGCGAGGTGGGCGTGGAAACGGGGGGCTCCAACGTGCAGTTCGCCATCAATCCCAGCAATGGGGAGATGGTGGTGATCGAGATGAATCCGCGCGTCTCCCGCTCTTCGGCCCTGGCGTCCAAAGCTACCGGCTTTCCCATCGCCAAGATCGCCGCCAAGCTGGCCGTCGGCTATTCTCTGGACGAGATCGCCAACGACATCACCCGGGAAACGCGGGCCTCGTTCGAACCCACCATTGACTACTGCGTGGTCAAAGCGCCCCGCTTCACCTTCGAAAAGTTTCCGAAGACGGAAGATTTCCTGACGACCGCCATGAAGTCGGTGGGGGAGACCATGGCCATCGGGCGCACCTTCAAGGAAGCGCTCCACAAGGCCATCCGTTCTCTCGAAATCGGCCAGTACGGCTTCTGGGATGTGCCCGCACAGGTCGGCGCCGACTATCTCGATCAGCTCAGGCACAGTCTGCGGCGTCCCAATTCCAAACGCCTCTTTCAGATCGGCGAAGCCCTCAAGCTGGGCCTGACGGTCGATGAGATCCACCAACTGACCGACATCGACCCTTGGTTCCTCCACCACATCGAGCAGCTGCTCCACATGGAAGCGGACATCCGGGATGGTGCTCACGCGGGGGGCATTCTCGACGATCCCGAACGGCTGCGCTTTGCCAAGGCCTGGGGTTTTTCCGATATTCGCCTGGCGGCACTCTGCGGGGTAGACGAGGAGACGGTCCGGCAGAAACGCCTCCAATACGGAATCGAGCCGGTCTACAAGCTCGTGGATACCTGTGCGGCCGAGTTCGAAGCTTATACGCCCTACTACTATTCCACTTACGAAACGGAAGATGAGGCCCGGCCGTCCGACCGTCCCAAGGTGGTGATTCTGGGCGGCGGCCCCAACCGCATCGGCCAGGGGATTGAATTCGACTACTGTTGCGTCCACGCTTCCTTCTCGCTCCGGGAAGAAAATGTCGAATCGATCATGGTCAATTCCAACCCGGAAACCGTCTCGACCGACTACGACACCTCCGATAAGCTTTATTTCGAGCCGCTCACGCGCGAGGACGTCCTGCACATCCTCAAAACCGAAAAGCCGCGCGGCATGATCGTCCAGTTCGGCGGCCAGACGCCGCTCAACCTCGCGGTGCCGCTGGAAAAGGCGGGAGGCAAGATCCTCGGCACCTCCCCCGACGCCATCGACTTGGCCGAAGACCGGCAGCGCTTCCAGCAGATGCTCCAGAAGCTGGGCCTCAAACAGCCGCGCAACGGCACCGCTTTCACCGTGGACGAAGCCCTGGCGGTGGCCGGGACCATCGGCTATCCGGTGGTGGTCCGGCCCTCTTATGTGCTCGGCGGCAGGGCCATGCAAATTGTCTACGACGACCTCATGCTGCGGGAGTTCATGGAAACGGCGGTGAACGTCTCTCCCGGCCATCCCATCCTCATCGATCAGTTTCTCGAAGATGCCATCGAACTCGATGTCGATGCCATCAGCGACGGCCAGCTGACGGTGATTGGCGGCATCATGGAGCACATCGAGGAGGCGGGCATCCATTCGGGAGACAGCGCCTGTGTGCTGCCGCCCATCAGCATTGCCAAAGAGGTGCAGGAGAAAGTCAAGCGCCAGACCCGGCTCATGGCCGCCGAACTCGGGGTGGTCGGCTTGATGAACGTGCAGTTCGCCATCCAGCGGGGCGAAATCTACATCCTCGAAGTGAACCCGAGAGCCTCGCGCACCATTCCCTTCGTGAGCAAAGCCATCGGCTACCCCCTGGCCAAGCTCGCCACCAAGGTCATGCTGGGAAAATCCCTGAAGGAACTGGGGTTTGACCGGGAGGTCGAACCGAAACATCTCTCGGTCAAGGAAGCGGTCTTCCCCTTTACGCGCTTTCCCGGCGTGGATATCCTGCTGGGACCCGAGATGAAATCCACGGGCGAGGTCATGGGGATCGGGTCGAACTTCGGTATTGCCTTTGCCAAGAGCCAGGCGGCGGCGGGCTATGAGCTGCCGACCGGGGGGACGGTTTTTGTGAGCGTCCACGATCAGGACAAACCGCGCGTGCTGTCGGTAGCCGAAAGACTCCATAATCTGGGCTTCCGCCTGATCGGCACCACCGGCACGGCAACCTATCTCAGGCATCACGGCATTCCCACGGACACTGTCGCCAAGCTCCGCGAAGGTCGTCCCCACGTGGTCGACTACATCAAGAACGGCGAAGTGCAGCTGGTGATCAACACCAGCCTGGGCAAGAAGACTTCTTCCGATGCCTACGAAATCCGGCGCACCACGCTGGCCTACAACATTCCCTACACCACCACCATCGCCGGCGCCAAAGCCCTGGCGGAGGCCGTGGCAGAACTCCAGACCGGCGACTGGGACGTCAAAACATTACAAGAATACCATCGAGAAAGCTTGGGGGGGTAGCGAGCCACTATGAGTCCAACCTCAGCACTCAGCACTCAGTACTCAGCACTCAGCACTCCAGCCTTTGCTCCGCGTAAGCGGGAAGAGTGCGGCATCGTCGGCATTTATGGGCATCCCGAGGCGGCCAAACTGGTCTACTTCGGCCTCTATGCGCTCCAGCACCGGGGACAGGAAAGCGCCGGCATTGCAGTTTCCGACGGCCGCCAGGTGAGAGAGTACAAGCACATGGGGCTGGTCCACGACATTTTTAAGGAAGAAACCCTGCAGGCGCTCAAGGGGCATCTGGCCATCGGCCATGTGCGCTATTCCACCACCGGCTCGTCACTGCTGGCCAACGCACAGCCCTTCGGCGTTTTTCTCGGCAATGAATATTATGGAATCGGCCACAACGGCAACCTGGTTAATGCCTATCAGTTGCGGGCCGACCTCGAGGCGCGCGGGGCGATCTTCCAGACCACCATGGACACCGAAGTCATCATGCACCTCCTAGCCCGGCATCTGCGTCACGGTTTTGAGAAAGCTTTGATCGAGACCCTCAACCTGGTCCAGGGCGCCTATTCGCTCGTGCTGAGCACCCGCGACAAGCTGATCGGGGTCAGAGACCCCCGTGGGTTTCGCCCCCTGTGCCTGGGCAAGCTGGACGGAGCCTATGTGCTCGCCTCGGAAACATGCGCCTTCGATCTGATTGAAGCGGAATACGTCCGCGATCTGGAGCCCGGGGAGATCCTTATCATCGATCACAACGGCCCGCGCTCGCTGCATCCTTTCCCCAAAGCCCACCCCGCCTACTGCATTTTCGAGTTCATTTACTTTGCGCGCCCGGACAGCAATATTTTCGGGCAGAATGTCTACGCCTTCAGAAAGCGTCTGGGGCATTTGCTGGCGCAGGAGAACAGTTCCCTGGAAGGTGATCTGGTCATGCCGTTCCCCGATTCGGGCAACTACGCCGCCCTGGGCTTTGCCGAAGCTTCGCGCATGCCGCTTGAAATGGGGATCATCAGAAATCATTATGTCGGACGCACGTTCATTCAGCCCAGCCAGGCGATGCGGGACTTTAGCGTCCGCGTCAAGCTGAACCCGGTGCGCGAGCTGCTGCGGGATAAGCGGGTGGTGCTGGTCGAGGATTCCATCATCCGCGGCACGACCACCCGGACGCGCCTTCGAGCCCTCCGCAAGGCGGGGGCCAGGGAAGTCCACATGCTCGTGAGCTGTCCGCC
>CAZDKX010000378.1:0-4358 GCA_964505935.1 uncultured Syntrophobacteraceae bacterium | reverse complement strand
AGCGCTAAGTCGGTTTTGATTGCGTTTTGCGGATTTCGGCTTGCGGTTTTGGGTTTGCGGTGGGCGGTTGTGCGTGGTGCGAGGTGCGGGGGGGGTTGGGGGGGCTGCCGGGGTGGAGGATGGGCATGACCCCGGTGTTTCTCCGGGATGGCCATGAATTGGCATGATGAAATCCCAATGATGCTTTCGCGCCGATTAACGATTCTGAAAAAATTGATTATGATCTGGGGGTGCTTGCTTTCTCTCGGTTCTTTCTGGAGTGCATCTCAGTTGGCTTTTGCCGCGCCGGAACGGGGGCCTGCCGACAGTCCAGCGTTGCAGCGATCCCCATCCACCCCCCACTATGACATCACCATCATCAAGACCTACCCCCATGACCCCGAGGCATTCACGCAAGGCCTGGTCTTCTCGGACGGGTATCTTTATGAAAGCACCGGGTTGCACGGCAAGTCCTCGCTGCGGAAGGTTGACCTCGAAACCGGTGCCGTTCTCAAAATGGAAACGCTCCCCAGGGAGGTCTTTGGCGAGGGGCTGACCTTGTGGCGGGGGCAGCTCATCCAGTTGACCTGGCGCTCGGGAATTGCTTTGGTATATGACCTGGAGAGTCTGCAAAAGGTGGGGGAGTTCCATTACCCCACTGAGGGCTGGGGGCTGACTCACAATGGCCAGAGCCTCATCATGAGCGATGGCAGTGCCCTCCTGCGGTTCCTCGATCCGGAGACTTTCAGTGAAGAGCGGCGCATCGAAGTGCTCAACAACGGGGCCCCCGTCCGCAGCCTCAATGCCCTGGCCTATGTCAAGGGTGAAATCCTGGCGAATGTCTGGCAGCAGGATGTCATTGCCGTGGTTTCGCCGGCAACGGGGATCGTCCGGGCCTGGATCAATCTTGCCAGACTGCGCATGGCCCTGGGCCCGGTGCGAAAAGCCGAAGTGCTGAATGGGATTGCCTACGACGCTGCTCGTGACCGGATCTTCGTCACGGGAAAATACTGGCCGAAGCTTTTTGAGATCAAACTGGTTTCCAAGTGATGAGTGACCAGTGATGAGTGATGAGCGGTGAGTGGTTACGGGTGAGCAGAGATGGTTCGCTCGTTCCCAAGCTCCAGCTTGGGAACGCATGCAGTTTCAGCCTGAGAACGGGGTCAAGCAGGTCACTCGGCGCCCCGCTATTGGTTAAAGGGTGATGGAGACGGTCCCGGAGATTCGAATCAGCCTGGCCAATAACCTGCCTGTTAATGGGGAAGGGGATTTCGTCCTCTATTGGATGACGGCTTTTCGCCGAAGGCATTGGAATTTTAGTCTGCAGCGGGCGGCACAATGGGCGGGTGAGCTGCGCAAACCCCTGGTGGTGCTGGAGGCTTTGCGCTGCGATTATCCCTGGGCGAGCGACCGGCTTCACCGGTTCATCCTGGACGGCATGGAGAACAATCTGAAGGAATTTGCCGATTCCGGGGTGCTCTATTATCCCTTCGTCGAAAACAGTATAGGTGAGGGGAAAGGCCTCATCCAGGCCTTGGGGACCCATGCCTGTGTCGTGGTATCGGATGACTATCCGGCGTTCTTCCTGCCCAGGATGCTCAAGGCGGCGGGCCGGGAGCTCCGGGTCAGGTTCGAACTGGTGGACGGCAATGGTTTACTCCCACTCAAGGCCGCGACGCAGGCCTTTGTCACGGCCTTTTCGTTCCGCCGGTTTCTGCAAAACCATCTGCCTCCGCACTTTGATCAGTTTCCCACCAAAGACCCTCTCGCCAGGCGGTCGCTGCCGGTCATGACCGCTCTGCCGGCAATGATAACCCGGCGCTGGCCGCCGTCGGGAGCGAAAACCCTGAAGGGCGGCCCCGAGGTGTTGGCAAGGTTGCCCATCGACCATCACGTAGGGGCGGCACCGGTCCGAGGCGGCTCAGAGGCTGCTCGAACGGCCCTGCGTGACTTTGTCAAGGGCAGGTTGAGCACTTATCACCTGGATCGAAACCATCCCGACGACGACGCCTCCAGCGGCCTCTCCCCTTATCTTCACTTCGGCCATCTGGCGGTGCATCAGGTGGTGAGGGAGCTCCTGGACCAGGAAGAATGGACTCCTGATGCTCTGGGGGTGAAGGCAACGGGGAAGCGGACCGGGTGGTGGGGTTTGAGTGAGGGGGCGGAGGCGTTTCTGGACCAGGTGATCACCTGGCGGGAACTGGGATTCAACATGTGTTCCCAGCGGGATGACTACGACCGTCTGGAATCGCTCCCGGCCTGGGCCCTGAAGGAGCTCCTGCAGCATGCCGCCGATCCTCGCCCCCACCGGTATAGCATTGAGGCCTTCGAAGCCGCCGGCACCCACGATGGCCTCTGGAACGCTGCCCAGATGCAGCTCTTGGAGGAGGGACGTCTGCACAATTATCTCAGGATGGTGTGGGGCAAGAAAATCCTGGAATGGTCGGCAACGCCCCAGGACGCTCTGGTAACCATGATCGAACTGAACAATAAATACGCGCTCGATGGCCGCGACCCCAATTCCTACACGGGGATTTTCTGGGTCCTGGGGCGCTACGACCGGCCCTGGTTTCCCACCCGGCCAGTCTTCGGCACCATACGCTACATGAGTACCCGGAGCACACTGCGGAAGCTGAGAGTCGAAGAATACCTGCGACGCTATTCCCCCCGTCGCTGATTACTCGTTTTGCCCCTCGCGGGGTAAAGGGAGTGAGAAGAGTGACAGCCATGAATCCCCGGCAATTCCCGATCGCCTGGCAACCCCATGACTATTTGCTTAAGAACGTGTGTCTCATTGACCCCTTGACGCGCGCCGTGGTCCCGAAGGTTGCCGTCCGGGTGCGCAACGGCGTGCCCATCGCTCTTGGCACCGACGCCGGTTCTCCGAATCTCGGGCCGCATCCGTCTGTAGCGGTCGAGATGGAGACGATGGTCGAGTATGGCTTCAGCTGCTGGGATGTCCTGGCGGCGGCGACTCATGGTGCGGCCATGGCTCTGGCGCATGAGACTTCACTTGGCTCTGTGGAAGAGGGGAAGAAGGCGGACCTGATCCTGCTTGCCGAAAACCCCGCCAAGGATATCCGGGCCATGCGCTCGCTCAGGCGGGTCATCAAAAGCGGCATCCTCTTGTAGGCAAGCCCGTTTCCGCATCTGCATCTCCTCGGGTCCTCCAGGGGAGGGGCCTCGAGGAAATCTTTGTCTCTTCCATTCCTCCGATGCTCACGGTCAAGGCTGCCATGAATTTTTTCAAAACATTCTCTGCGGTTTTTGCTATAGAAGGCAGTACCAAGGCAAAGGGAGCTAGCACTTACCGATGATGTCCGCTAAAGCCCCGGCGTGGAGCAACGGTCAAAGGAGCGAGTCGTTATGTTGATGGAGAAGAAATTGTGCTTTCTCGGCGCCGGCAATATGGGAGAGGCCTTGATTGCCGGACTGGTCGGCTCCGGGTCGGCCAGGCCGGAGCATATCATCTGCACGGATGTCCGGGCGGAGCGCCTGGAAGAGATGAAAACCCGCTATGGGATCCGTACCACTGTCAGCAACACGGATGCCGTCGCCCAATCCGAAGTGATCATCTACGCGGTCAAGCCGCAGATCATCGCCGAAGTGCTCAGGGAAACCGCCGTAGTGCTTGACGCCTCCAAAGTGATCATCTCCATCGCCGCCGGGGTGCCGTTGCGGGCCATCGAGTCACTGCTGCACAAGGAGCTTCGCCTCATCCGGGTGATGCCCAACATTGCCGCCCTGGTCAAGGAGTCCGCAACCGCGCTGTCCGCAGGCAAACATGCCCGGCCGGAGGACATCGAGCTGGCCATGGCGATTTTCAATTCCGTGGGCAAGACGGTCTATATCCGCGAGAATTATTTGATGGATGCCGTCACCGGGCTCAGCGGCAGCGGCCCCGCCTATATCTTCATTGTCGTCGACGCCCTTGCCGATGCCGGTGTGAAGATGGGCCTTTCCCGGAAGGATGCCCAGAACCTCGCTGCCCAGACCGTGATGGGCGCAGCCAAAATGCTCATGGAAACCCACGAACATCCCGGCCAGCTGAAGGACCGGGTGACCTCGCCGGGGGGGACGGCCATAGCCGGCATCCATACCCTGGAAAAGGGCGGGCTGCGGACCACGCTCATCGATGCCGTGGAGGCTGCCACCTTGAGGGCCAAGGAGCTTGGCCAGGTGATGATTAAGAACTTCGCCGACAATAATAACTCGTAAAGGAACGGACACCATCGGGAATGAGGTTCATATGGCATGGGTTCTTTTTGAAAAGGTTTGTCCCAAGTGTCGTGGACACCGCATGAGGCGTGTGGAGCGGAAGATATGGATGCGCTATCTGCCGAGCACCAAGTATTACAAGTGCATGAGGTGCCGGTCCG
>CAZDKX010000377.1:0-4368 GCA_964505935.1 uncultured Syntrophobacteraceae bacterium | reverse complement strand
TCGCCGCTGCCGCCGCTGCCAGCTCCAGTTCGTGGATCAGCAGTCTTCGCGCCTGGTCATCGCTCATACCAGCAATGATCTCGTTGATTTTAGCCCGGTCGAGGTTTGCCGGTATTGTCGGCAGTGCCTTGTCGGATTTTTCCTGTGTCTCGTTCGATCCGGAGGACGGAAAAGGCGCGACCGCGCTTTCGTCTTTGGCGCATGCGCTTCCGCATCCCCAGAGCAGGCCGAGGAAGACTGCCAGCAGCACAACCAACGGTTTACCAAACCGGCTCAACTGCAACATTTCGACCTCCCTTGGCAGACGATGATTGCAAGACTCTCTCGGAGTAGCTCCTATTTTTAGCAAAATTCCGCCGAATTTTCAGGGATAAGAATACCGCCGAGGGCGCCGCCGCGTTCCGGCTTACCCTGCCGACAGCGCCTGAGGTTCGACCATGACAGGAGAAAAACCGGTGGTGTACGTGGTCAATGACGATCCTTGGCTGGGAGAAGCCCCCGGGCATCTTCTGTGGATCGGGCCGCGCGTCACGGGCAAGATGGGAGCACAATTCCTTGCCGATTTGGTAGGGTGTGTTGATGAATTGTTCCTCGAATACTCCTCAAGATGCCTCCCTTTCATTGGACTAAGGTCCAATATCCTTCCTCCGTAAGCTGTTATATGCTCACTATGTGTCGCAAATGCTTGCCCAATCTGCCGGCTGTCTGGAGTTCCCCGTTCTAAGCGAAATTAGACTGCTGCCACATGCAGGAAACCACTCCGACTAAGGAGACGGCATGTTGTGTGAAGAATCCTTGCCTCCGAGAAGATCGGCCGCGAGACGGTCCACTATGCCGGCAACATTCATGAATACTATTTGGCCTATCAAATGATCGAAGAAGAACGAGCCAAGCGCGAAAAGGCCAAGGGGTCGGTCAAGAGCGGGGCGGGTTGGTGACGGGCTCCGCTCGCGGAACCTTCCAGGAAACCTGAATAGCCCCGGTACGCATACGGCGCTAAGACATGGGGGAAAAGGCAAGATGCTCTGGAATCGACGCTACGTCATCAAAAGCTACATGAGATCCTCACTGTGGCTCATGCCATTTTTCGCTCTGCTGGGTTACATGGTCGTCCACCGTATCACGTACGGCATCGGCGCCTGGCTCCTGCGGACCGGGCGAATCGACGAAGCGACCTCCTTTTTTGGCCTGACGATGGCGGGGGCGCGCGCCATGCTCGAGACGATCGTCACTCTTAATCTCTCTTTTATCGTCTTCACGTTCGGGTCCCTGCTCGTAGCCATTCAAATTGCAGGAGGGCAGTACACGCCACGGATCATCGCCACGACGCTGCTGCGGGATAACACAATCCGCTTCACCGTGAGTTATTTCATCTTCTCCATGATGTTTGCCGTGAGGGTGTTGACCAGGATGGGAGGCGAGACCGTTCACCAGTTCAACACCTTCATTGCGGCAGCGCTGGGGATGGTCTCGCTGGTCGTCTTCCTTTTCCTGATCGACTACGCAGCGCGGTTTCTGCGTCCCGTGAGCCTCGTGCAGCAGGTGGGAAAGTCCGGGATCGCAGTAATCCAAAGCATGTATCCGGATTCAACCATGCACCCGCGCCCGGCCAAGTCGTCCGTGAGGCCCGCACATCCGGACCGGACCGTGGTCAACACGAGTGGTTCGCGGATTGTGCTGGCCGTCGATGTGGCAGGACTCGTTGCCCAGGCACGGAATGCCAACGGGGTTATCGAATTCATCCCCCAGGTGGGTGACTTCGTCGCTGTTGACGAACCGCTATTTCGGTTGTATGGCGGCGCCAAGACCGTCGACGACCGTCGCCTGAGGGGGGCCGTTGCGCTCGGCACCGAACGGACTATCGAGCAGGACCCGACCTTCGCCTTCCGCATCCTGGTCGATATTGCGATCAAGGCGCTGTCACCCGCGATCAATGATCCGACGACCGCCGTTCTCGCTCTTGACCAGATTCACCGCCTGCTGCGGCTGGTCGGTCTGCGGCAGCTCCGAGACGAGGAGGTCTGCGATGCCGACGGCAACCCCCGGCTCATCTTCCGGACGCCGAACTGGGAGGACTATGTGCATCTCAGTTGCATCGAAATACGCCATTGCGGGGCGAGCAGCGTCCAGATCATGCGACGGATGCGTTCCATGCTGGAAAATCTCATGCAAACCCTGCCGCCGCATCGGCATACCGAGTTGAGCCTGCAATTGGAGCTTCTGGACCGCACGATCGAGAAGCAATACTCTTTCCCCGAAGACATCGTGATTGCCCGGATCCCGGATTCTCAGGGGTTGGGGGGGACGTTGGGCCTGCAACCTGTGGGGAAGGCGCCAACCGCCAAAGCTGCAGAGCGTGACCGTTGAGAACGTTCCACCGTGTGCGGTGAGTCCACGCCGCATGTGGCATCGGAACAGGAACTTCACCATACAGCTGAGCCTCCTGCAAAAGTCCCTCAGGGCGTCATTCCGGCAGGGTTTTTGGGCCGGAATCCAGGCTTTAAGGTGCCTGGACCCCGGGTAGAAGCATGCTGGGGTGACGGAATTCGAGACTTGTGCAAGAGGCTAAACTCTTACCAACGCAAATAATGAGAGGTGTCTTTATGAGAAAGGGAACAAGAAAGTGCTGCATGCTGCTCGTTTTGTTCATCTGGTGCCTCGCTTCCTCGGGAAAGATGGTTTCCTCGGTCCTGGCGACGGAAGAGGGCGCCTTCACCGGCACTTTGGTCGCCAACGGCTCCAAGGAAGTGCTCGCTTTGGGGGGAGAGCGGGAAGCAGCGCTCTTCAAGCTTTCCGGTGACGTGAATCTTGCGAACAAAGTCGGTGAGGAAAGCAACTACTATTCCGAGTGCATCGGCCTTGCCGACTCGGAAACGGGCAGCGACATCCGTTGCGTGTGGCGGAGCCTCAGGGGAACGGAAATCTATATGACTCTAAAAGGGACAAGGATGGAGAAGGGAAGCAGCATCACCGGCAGCATTGTTGGCGGTACCGGCGCAGCCAAAGGCATCACCGGCACGCTTCGTTTTACCTGGTCCATGGCATCATTTAAGCAAGTGGACAAAGAAGCCGGCATAAGCGGCTTTTCGAATGATCTGAGCGGTACTTACAAGCTCCCGTGATTCCATGTGGGCTGTCTGCCTTAATCACTGAGGAGGAAGGATATGTGGATCGTTGAGCTGCTGGTTGTTCTGTTCTTTATCTGGCTTGGAGCGAGGCTCGGCAGTATCGGGATCGGATATGCCGGGGGTTTCGGGGTACTCGTTCTGAGTCTTGGGTTTGGCCTGAAGCCGGGAGAGATTCCCTTTGATGTCATCCTGATCATTATGGGGGTGATCGCGGCCATTGCCGCCATGCAGGAGGCCGGCGGCCTGGAGTATCTGGTGCAGGTTGCGGCGAGGGTTTTGAAAAACAACCCCAAATACATCACCTTCCTGGCGCCGGCGGTCACCTACCTGATGACCCTGTTTGCCGGCACGGGCCATACCTCCTTCCTTGCCCTGCCCGTTATCGCTGAAGTGGCCAAGAAGGAGGGCATACGCCCATCACGCCCCCTTGCCATTGCCACGGTATCGTCGCAAATCGCCATCACCGCATCCCCCATCTCCGCGGCGGTGGTCTTCTTCGCGTCCGCGCTGGAACCCGTCGGGGTCGACTATGTCAAACTCCTGCTCATCGCCATCCCCAGCACCTTCCTGGCGTGTATGCTGGGGGCCGTCGTCACCAATTTCCTGGGCAAGGAACTGAAGGATGATCCGGTGTATCAGGAACGCCTCGCCAAAGGGCTGGTCAAGCCGCCTTCCGCATCCGCCGAAGACAAGGCCCTGCCCCCGGGAGCGAAGCTTTCGGTCCTCATCTTCGGAATCGCCATCATCGGTGTGGTCTTCTACGCCACGGCCATCAGTCCAACCATGGGTCTGATCAAGAAGCCGGTTCTCGCCCGCGACCATGCCATCATCACCTTCATGCTTGCCGCGGCCTCGCTTATTGCCTTGCTGTGTAAAGTCAGGACCAATAACATTGTGAATGCCTCCACCTTCAAATCCGGCATGAGTGCCTGCATTTGCGTTTTGGGGGTCGCCTGGCTCGGGACCACCTTCGTCTCGGCACATCTCAAGGAAATCAATATCCTGGCTGGAGACCTCCTGGCAGCCAAGCCGTGGATGCTGGCCGTGGTCCTCTTCTTCGCCGCCATGCTCCTTTATTCCCAGGCGGCCACCACCAAGGCCCTCATGCCCGTCGCCCTGGCGCTCGGCGTGAGCCCCGGGGCGGCCATCGCTGCGTTTTCTTCCGTGAGCGCGCTTTTTGTCCTCCCTACCTATCCCACGCTGCTGGCCGCGGTCGAATTCGACGACACCGGTTCAACCC
>CAZDKX010000376.1:0-4375 GCA_964505935.1 uncultured Syntrophobacteraceae bacterium | reverse complement strand
GGCATTCGTTGATGAGCCGCACCACCTGGTCGGAGTTGCTGAGGAAGCTGTTGAGCAGAGCGGCCATGAATTCGACGGGAAAATGGGCCTTCAGGTAAGCCGTTTGATAGGCGATGAGCGCATAGGCGGCACTGTGAGACTTGTTAAAACCATAACCGGCGAATTTTTCCATGAGATCGAAGATGTGGTTGGCTTTGGCGAGATCGAGCCGGTTCTCTTTGGCCCCTTTGAGAAACCGCTCACGCTGCGCCTTCATGACGGCGGGGTCTTTCTTGCCCATCGCCCGGCGCAGAATGTCCCCTTCCCCCAGGCTGAAATTACCGAGCAGACTGGCAATCTGGATGACCTGCTCCTGGTAGAGAATGACCCCGTAGGTTGGCTTCAGAATGGGCAGCAATTCATCCAGGTCATAGGCCACCTCGATCTGGCCGGTTTTCCTCTGGATATAGTTCTCGACCATCCCGCTTTCGATGGGACCGGGACGGTAGAGGGCCAGCAGGGCCACAATGTCGGCAAAATCCTGGGGATGCGACCGCACCAGAATGTCCCGCATCCCGGAGCTTTCCAGCTGAAATACTCCGGTGGTGTCGGCTCGCCCGAGGAGTGCATAGGTTTCGGGGTCACCCAGGGGCAGTTCGTTGATTTCGAGGGCCACGCCATGGTTTTTGCGAATGAGCGCCACGGCGTTGTTGATCACCGTAAGGTTACGGAGACCCAGAAAGTCGAATTTGATGAGTCCGGCCCGCTCCACGTATTTCATGGGAAACTGGGTCACCACTTCGCCGTCCTGCCCCCGATAGAGCGGCATGTACTCGACAATGGGTTTATCGCCGATGACCACGCCCGCAGCATGGGTCGAAGCATGGCGGGTTAGACCTTCCAGGGCCAGGGCCACCTCGAAGAGCTCCCTCACCTGCGGGTCGGACTCCTGCTGGGCCAGCAACCGCGGTTCCAGTTCAAAAGCCTTTTTCAGCGTCATGCCCAGGCTGGAAGGGATGAGCTTGGCAATCCGATCGACTTCATTGTAAGGAAGTGCCAGCGCCCGCCCCACATCCCGGATTACCGCGCGCGCCTGCATGGTGCCGAAGGTGGTGATCTGCGCCACGCGATCGCTGCCGTACTTTTCCGTTACGTACCGCAACACCTCGTCCCGGCCATGAACACAAAAGTCTACATCGATATCCGGCAGACTGACCCGCTCCTCGTTGAGAAAGCGCTCAAAAATGAGACCGTGTTCGATGGGGTCGAGGTCGGTAATGCCCATTACATAGGCCACCAGGCTCCCCGCCGCCGACCCCCGCCCCGGTCCCACCGGAATACCACGCCGCTTGGCGTAGTTGATGAAGTCGGCCACGATCAGGAAGTAGGCGTCAAAGCCCATCTTGCCGATGACTTCCATCTCGTAGTCGAGCCGCTTTCGGTATACCCCTTCCTCCCGCTCGCCAAAGTCCGGGCGCCGCTTGCGGATGAGCGCCAGGCGCTGCTGAAACCCTTCCCGGACGGTTCGCTGAAAACAATCTTCCACCTTCTCGCCGGCGGCGAGAGGGAACACCGGGAAATAGGCCTTGCCCAGTTCGAGCTCGACCCCACACTGGTCGGCAATGGCTACGGTATTTTGGAGGGCTTCCGGGAAATCCGCGAATTCGCGAAACATCTCTTCGGGCGGCTTGAAGTAGAGCTCTTCCGTCTGAAATTTCAAGCGCTTGTCATCCAACACCGTCTTGCCGGTCTGGATACAGAGAAGAATTTCGTGGGCCCGGGCATCGGTCTTGCGGAGATAATGGCAATCGTTGGTGGCCACCAGCGGCAGTTGGAGCTCCCGGCCGAGCCTGGCCAGGGCCTGGTTGGCAATGGCCTGGCGCTCGAGGCCGTTGGCCTGCAGCTCGAGATAGAAATTGCCCGACCCGAAGATCTCGGCATATTCCAGCGCCACCTTCCGGGCACCCGCTTCCTGGTTGCGCATGAGCTGGGTGGCAACTTCCCCCTTGAGGCAGCTCGAGAGGGCGATCAGCCCCTCGTGGTGCTGCCGCAGGAGCTCCTTATCGACCCGGGCCTTGTAGTAGAAGCCTTCCAGGTGCGCGAGGCTGACCAGCTTCATCAGGTTCTTGTAACCGGTGAGGTCCTTCGCCAGCAGCACGAGATGGTAGTTGCGGTCTTCATCACCATTCCCGCTGTTGTCTGCTTTCCCCTGGCGATCGAACCGGCTTCGGGGCGCGACGTAGACCTCGCATCCCAAGATGGGCTTGACCTCGGCTTTTCGGCACAGCTCATAGAATTCCAGCGCCCCGAACATATTGCCGTGGTCGGTTATGGCCACGGCCGGCATCTCATGTTTGCGCACGGTATCGATCAGGTCCTTCAACCGAATGGCCCCGTCCAGCAGGCTGAATTCGGTGTGGACGTGCAGGTGAACAAACGGCGTCATGAACATTTTCCTTGGATTCAGACTTTGGAATACGGTTCAACTCAGGGTCGAACCAACATACCAGAAGACGGGTCCGAAGACGAGTCGCAACTGTCAAGGTGAGAGCGATCGTTACCGGCCGGGCTCTGAGCGTTTCCACTATCCTTGTGAAAGGGAAAAAGCTTATTTAAAGAGTCTGGAAAAGCAAGCTTATATCACCTCATCCCGCCCGTTGGGCCAACATCGACAAGGATGGAACCATTTGTAGACCACATTTCTTGTCACTGCAGAGTGAGTTGAGGCCCATTCGCTGAGGCTGCGGCCCGTTCCCGGTTTTCGGCCCGAGAGGGCGCCACCAAACAAAACGATATCAGTCCCGGCCCGCCATTCGAAAAGCGACCTTTAACCTTGACCCAAGGATATCTTGGACCTGATCGGCCAAAAGGCTGTATGATATTCCTTCGACAAGCTGAGGCCGGTCCGCTTGGCTGGGGCTGCCGGAGTGCCGTCGGAAGCTTGTGGAATAATACACCCAGGAGCCCCGTGCAAAAGTCCCTCAGGGCGTCATTCCGGCAGGGTTTTTGGGCCGGAATCCAGACTTTAAAGTCCCCGGACCCCGGCTGGAAGCATGCCGGGGTGACGGAATTTGAGACTTTACCAAGAGGCTATTAAGGCATGGCCGGTGTGTCGGCCGGCTCACCGACAGGATACCTGATGAGCGACTTCTTTCAATCCTGCGACCCCGTCATGCAGGCATTGCTGGCCACCCTTTTCACCTGGGGGGTAACGGCGGCCGGCGCGGCGCTGGTCTTTGTGACCCGGACCGTCAACGCCCGGCTCATGGACGCCATGCTTGGCTTCGCGGCCGGCGTGATGATTGCCGCCAGTTTCTGGTCCCTACTCTCTCCGGGCATCGCCATGGCTGAGGAGATGGGGCACACTCCCTGGCTGACGGCGGTGATCGGGTTCCTGGGGGGCGGCCTTTTCATGCGGCTGATCGACCGCCTCCTGCCGCACCTTCACCCCGGCCTGACCATGGGACAGGCCGAGGGCATCAAGACCTCCTGGCAGCGCAGTACCCTCCTGGTACTGGCCATCACTCTGCACAACATCCCCGAAGGCCTTGCCGTCGGCGTGGCGTTCGGGGCCCTGGCGGTCCATCTTCCTTCGGCCACCCTGGGCGGCGCCTTGGCGTTGGCCATCGGCATCGGCCTCCAGAATTTCCCCGAGGGGGCCGCAGTCTCCATGCCGCTGCGACGGGAAGGCCTGGGCCGGAGGAAAAGCTTCCTCATGGGCCAGGCGTCCGGCATGGTGGAACCCGTTGCCGGGGTCTTCGGGGCCGTGTTTGTCTTGCAGATGCAGAGCGTTCTCCCTTATGCGCTCTGTTTTGCCGCCGGCGCCATGATCTTTGTCGTCGTCGAGGAGCTCATCCCGGAATCCCAGCGCAACCAGGCTCACATCGATCTGGTAACCATGACCACCATGGCGGGATTTGCCGTGATGATGATCCTCGATGTGGCCCTGGGTTGAAGGTCCTGCATGATTTTCGCGGCAACCGTTGCGGGCGGAGGCTCGCTGATTCTCTTCGCAGTCTTCCTTTTTGCCGGTTCCCTGCATCTCGTGCCCATGGGCCTGTCGGATAGGGCGGCATTCGCCTGGGATGGCCTGCTCTCGCTGCTCTTCTTCGTTCAGCATAGCAGCATGCTTCGCAAGCCATTCCGCTTGTACCTCTCCAGGATCATTCCCGCCGCATATCATCAAGCCCTTTTCGCCATCGTCTCCGGCATGACGCTGACAGCCCTGCTATTGCTTTGGCAACCTTCGAGCGTTTTGCTTTATGAGCTTCACGGCCTACCGCGCCGACTGGTGCGCGGCTGCTTCTTCCTGGCCATCACGGGATTTGCCTGGGGTGCCCTTGCGCTGAGATTATTTGACCCGTTTGGCCGCACGCCCATCATCGCTCACCGGCAG
>CAZDKX010000375.1:0-4396 GCA_964505935.1 uncultured Syntrophobacteraceae bacterium | reverse complement strand
CCTTCTGGGGATTTCTGATCCGCGGAAGGAGGCGGGCATGGTCAAGTATCTCCTCCACCAGCAACGGCGCGATGGGTCGTGGGGGTTGTATTACGGTGACGAAGGAGATCTGAGCACTACCATTGAGGCTTATTTCTCCTTGAAACTCGCCGGTGAAGATCAGGGATCCGCGCCGCTGGTGAAGGCAAAAGAATACATCCTTCACCATGGAGGAGTCGAAGCATCACGGGTGTTCACCAAGATCTGGCTGGCGCTTTTCGGTCAGTATGACTGGGATAGAGTCCCGTCCATGCCGGTCGAGCTGGTCCTGCTGCCAAGTCATCTCTATTTCAGTATTTACGAATTCTCCATGTGGGCGCGCTCGACCATCGTTCCCCTTTCGATTGTGTTGAATATCCGCCCCAAGTTTGACCTGCTGCCCGAAAAGGGCATTCCGGAACTCTACCTGACCGAGCACAAGGCGGCCCTGCAAAAACGGTTCGCTTCCTTTACCCATCGCCTTTTCTTCCTTTTCGACCGAATTGCCAAGGGGTTCGAACGGCATCCGATTCGTTCCCTGCGTCAGCGGGCCATTGACGCCGCCGAAAGCTGGATCCTGTCACATCAGGAGGAAAGCGGCGACTGGGGCGGGATTCAGCCCCCCATGATCTACTCGATTCTGGCCCTTCACTATCTCGGTCATCCACTACATCATCCGGCGATTGTCAAGGGCCTGAAAGCGATTGAGGATTTCTGTCTGGAGGATGAGCAGGGGCGAAGGATGCAGTCGTGCCTTTCTCCCATCTGGGATACCGCCCTGACCGCCCTGGCCCTGCTGGATGCCGGCCTGCCGGCTGACCATCCTGCGCTCAACAGGGTCACCTCGTGGCTGGTGAACCAGCAGATCATGACCGGCGGGGACTGGCAGGTGAAGAATTGCTGTCCGCCGGGAGGCTGGGCGTTCGAGTTTGTCAATACCCAGTATCCGGATGTAGACGACTCTGCAGTCGTCCTGAGCACCCTGCACCGGCTCTCCACCAATCATACGGCCGGCCTGGAAGGCACCAAACAGCGGGGTATGGACTGGGTCTTGAGTATGCAGAGCAATTCCGGGGGATGGGCCGCCTTTGATCGAGATAACGATATGGTCATTTTGAACCGCATCCCCTTCGCCGACACGGAAGCCATGGTGGACTTTCCGACAGCAGACGTTACCGGCGGGGTCCTGGAAGCCATGGGCTATTTTGGTTTCGACCAAAAGCATCCACGGGCCGTCCAGGGCCTCCAGTTTCTGCGCATCCAGCAGGAACCCGACGGCTGCTGGTGGGGGCGCTGGGGCGTAAACTATATCTACGGAACCTGGCGGGTACTCATGGGATTGGCGAACATCGGCGAAGACCCCAAAGCCCCCTGGATTCAGGCGGCTCTGAGCTGGCTCAAGGAACAGCAGAACCACGACGGCGGCTGGGGGGAAACGTGTGAGTCCTATGCCCATCCCGAGCTTCGCGGTCAGGGGCCCAGTACCGCCTCACAGACGGCGTGGGCGCTCATGGCTCTGCTGGCGGGCGGAGAGGAAGACAGCCTCGAAGTCCGGCGGGGCATTCAATACCTCCTCAATACCCAGAGGCCCGACGGCACCTGGGAAGAGCGCTATTTCACCGGCACCGGCTTCCCGAAACACTTTTTTATCCGCTATCACAACTATCGGAACTGTTTCCCCCTCATGGCTCTGGGTCAGTATCTGCGTAAGATCAAGGGGAAGGCCCTGCCTTAGCAGCCTGTCGCTACTTCGAACGCTTTTTCCGGCTTCCGCCCAGTTTCGCAACTTCCTGCCCATCGATGGTGAAGCTGTGTTCGGGACCGGGGAAAATCCCCTTTTCCACTTCCTCCCGAAAAGCCGCCAGGGCCTCTCTCACCGGTCCCGCCAGGCGAGCGTACTGCTTCACAAACTTGGGCGTAAACCGTTCGAAAAGCCCCAGCAGGTCATGGACGACCAGCACCTGGCCATCGCAGTCGGGGCCGGCCCCAATGCCGATGGTGGGAATGGGGATGGCCTCGGTGACCATGGTGGCGATGGGAGCGGGGATGCCTTCCAGGACAATGCTGAAACAGCCTGCTTCGGTCAACGCCTGCGCGTCCTCGATGAGCTCTTTGGCAGCCTCGGCGGTTTTCCCCTGGACCTTGAAGCCACCAAAGGCCGCCGAACTCTGCGGAGTGAGCCCCAAGTGACCCTGTACCGGAATCTGCGCCTCGACAATGGCTTTGATCTGCGGCACCACGCGGCGGCCCCCTTCGAGTTTCACCGCATTGGCGCGAGCTTCCTTGATAAACCGGCCGGCATTCACCACCGCCTGCTCCACGCTCACCTGATACGAAAGAAACGGCAGGTCGCCGATAACCAGTGCGTGCTGCGCAGTGCGGGCAACAGCCCGCGTATGGTGAAGCATCTCGTCCATGGTGATGGAAAGAGTATCCTCATGTCCCAGCACCACCATCGCCAGGGAATCCCCTACCAGAATCATATCGATGCCGCTCTGATCCACCCAAAGAGCGGTGGGATAGTCGTAGGCAGTCATTTCGGTAAGCTTCCGTTTACCTTTGGCCGCCATGATCTCGGGAACGGTGACACGCTTAGTCATGGGCCGTACCTTTCGTAAGCTGGATTGGCGTTCATTCGAGGAGCCATAAACGGTGACAGATGATGGCTCATTTTATCGCGGCTGAAAGCCGCTCCCACAGGCCACTTCGAATCGCTGATACCCTCACCTCCTCACCCCTGATGCCTCACTCCTCACTCTTCAGATAATGGGCTTCCAGAACCCTGACCAACTGCACCAGGGTCCGATTAACCGGCGTGGGTAACCGAAGCTGCTCTCCCAAGGTGACGATGGCACCATTGATCGCATCAATTTCGGTCCGTTTCCGGTGGTCCACATCCTGCCCCATGGAAGAACGATTCACGGAAGTTGCCTGAGCGATGGCCAGAACGCGCTCAACCATGTCGTCGGGCATGGCAAAACCCTTGGCCGCGGCCACCAGCATGGCCTCCTCCACAGCCGCCCGGCAGAGGTCACGGGCCGCCGGCGCAGCGGCAATAAACCCGTTCTTGATGCCGGTCAGAGCAGTAATGGCATTGATGCCGACATTGACCTGGAGCTTTTCCCAGATGAGCTGTGCCATCACTTCCCGGGCTTCCGCCTTGAGTCCCGCCTGCTGAAATTTCTCGACCAACCGCCGCACCCGAGGCGATGGCGCGCCTTCCGGTTCTCCGAGATAAGTGGGACCATTGCCCCCATGGCGGATCCTGCCGGGCTCGAGCAGGGTAGCCCCCTGAGCAGTGGTACCGACCAGTACCGATCCCTCGCCCACCAGTCTGGCAATGCGCTCCCAATTGCCGATGCCGTTCTGGAGCGTAAGAAAGAGGGTACCGGCATGACACTGCTCGCCCACGCTCGAAACGGCAGCCTCGATACTGTGAGACTTGACCGTTACCAGGACCAGGTCGGGTGCATACTCGAGCGTTCGCGCGTCATCGAAGGCGGAGAGTCGGTAACGGCTCGTGCCGCCATCCAGTTCCTCAACCACCAAACCGCCCTGCCGAACCATCTGGACGTGCCCACTGTCCGTAGTCAACAGGGAGATCCTGACGTCGTCAGCCTGTGACAGTCTCGCCCCCAGCAGGCTACCCAGGGCCCCCGCCCCGAGAATCAAGATGTGCATGATCAGTTCCCTTTTCGCTTCGAGATCGGTGCTCCCTTCGGTCGCAGAGAGGCATATTACTTTTTCAATAGAGGAAAACAAACAGAAAAAAGACCATGGCCAGGGTCAGGAGGATTGAGGTCAGCAGGAAGACATCGGGCAGGGCAGAGAAATCGGATTCGCCGCGGTTGATGTGACGACGCAAATCAAAGAAGCGCCAGCCCGCCAGGAGAATGATGAAGGCCCCCAGGATGAACGTGATGAGGCTCAGATAATGGGTCTTTTCCATCTGCACAAACTTCGCCGGGGACGGAGACATGAACCTCAACTCCCGGATCAGGAGGTCGAAGCGCTCGATAACGAAGCTGAAGACGATGAGAGAGATCCCGGTGCGGCACCATGCCAGGAACGTTCTTTCATTGGCCATGTGATTGCGCTGCCAGGCGAAAAAGGTGTTCTTGTCGGACAGATCTTGATGAATTTCGGTATCTTTGAGGCAGTGCAGGAAGATGCATGATTTGAGCTGGTTCCATCGATTCCGGGAAACCGGCTCTTCGTGGCCCGTCTTTTCCATGAGGATTCCTTTCAGCCGCAGCCAAGACATCTCAGCGTCCGGCGCGACTCTGGTTCACGCGTTATCGGTAGCAGATAGCACCTTCTTTTACCGTCGAGTAGAGAGGAGGCGCGCTAGTGTGTAGGTCAGTGACTTCCGTAGTAT
>CAZDKX010000374.1:0-4399 GCA_964505935.1 uncultured Syntrophobacteraceae bacterium | reverse complement strand
TTCTGATCTCAACCGAGCTCTTGTTGTTGCCCTGGTCATCCTGCCAGGTGCGCTGAACAAGCTGGCCCGAGACGCCGACTTTGGAGCCCTTCTTCAGGTACTCCCCCGCGATTTCGGCGGTGCGCCCGAAGGCAGCCGCCCGAAACCAGTGAGTGCGCTTCTGGGATTCGCCGTTGCTGTCCCGGTAGTGCTCCGAAACGGCGATGTTGAGGTTTGCGACGGCCAGGCCTTGCTGGGTGTAGCGCACATCCGGATCCTGGCCGAGGTTGCCGATGACCGACACGGAATTGAGCATGGTTCCTTCTCCTTTCCTGGGTAATGGATTTGAATTGCTCTTGGGGTTGTGAGACGGGTGAATCGTAAATCGCTATATCCCATGCCCCGATTCACCCATTCCTCGCTTCACCGTCTCTCTGGCTGCCCTGGCCCAATTTCTCGGCCCGTGGCGGCGGGGAGCGCTACCCCCTGGACCTCTAGCCGCACTCGGTCAGTTATGTGGAGCTCAACATAACTGACTTTATGTTGAGTGTTCATTTATGTTGAGAAATTGCTTTGGATGGAACTACATGGCTGGTTGAAGAGTCAGCGGACTTGACATAAATGATGGCGAACCTCCTGATTGCCAGATTTTTTATTTCATAAAAGGAGGTTCCCATGATTACCAAGCTTCGTCCAAAGTGCTACCCGCAACGCCTTTCCCTTCCTGTCGTCGGTCCAATTCTTGAAGACTTTACCAGATGGTCCCAAAGTCGAGGCTACAGCGTTAGGACCATACGGAACCAAATCGACGACATGCGGCTAATTGATGCCTATTTGCAGCTGAGTGGTGCTCAGTGTCTGGAGGATCTAACCAACGGTTCTCTTGAGACAGCATGGCATCATTATCGACACCTCAGACCACGTGTTGCCGGGACCATTCATCAAATTCAACGATTCTTGATAGAGATCCACGTTCTGCAACCTCAACCCGCTCCTTCGAAGACTGCACAAAATTCTGCCCTGGCTCTCTTCATAGATCATTTGCGCAAGGTACGGGGGCTGGAGGAGTCTACCATCCGAGGTCATATCGGCTGTTTACGCCGCTTTATGGAGTTCATTGGATATGACGAGAAACGGGAAGTCTGGGAGACACTCACCCCAGGATCCTTAGACGACTTCATTCAGGTCTGTGCAAAAAGACTGAATCGGCCGACGCTCCAGCACGCAGTTGGATATCTGAGGGCTTTCCTTCGGTTTCAACATGAGCAAGGAATCTTGCATAGCCCGCTGCACACGATGATAGAAGGTCCAAGAATCTATTATTTGGAGCGACTTCCTCGCCATCTACCATGGGAAACAGTCAGACAACTACTGTTTTCTATCGACAGAACAAACCCTCATGGGCTGCGTGACTATACCATGTTGTTCCTTGTGGCCACCTATGGGCTGAGAAGCTGCGAGGTGATCTCCCTTACTCTCGATGACATTGACTGGAGGACCGGTACGATACGGATACCTCAGCGTAAGACAGCCAGCCAATTGCTCCTTCCTCTTACGGACGGGGCTGGGAACGTAATCTATGAATACCTCAAGCAAAGCAGACCGGAGGGACCTTATCGCCAGCTGTTCCTTCGCGTCCGCGCGCCTTTCGGTTTGTTGAAGCGCACGGCCCTTCCGGAGCTTTTTCAACTCAGGGTCCGATTGAGTGGTCTGAATCTCCCTCGGTGCGGACCCCATTGCTTGCGCCATTCCTATGCCGTCCACCTGCTCTGCCAAGGCACATCGGTGAAAGTCATCGGTGATCTCCTCGGGCACCGAAACACAGAGAGCACCCACGCCTATTTGCGATTGGCTGCGGAGGATCTGCGCACCGTGGCTCTTCCCATACCAAGAGGAAACGGGAGTGAAAGTGCGACACCCCACGGCCCTATAAAGAACAGCTCAAGAGCAAGAGGCCAAGGCAAACCTGCGAAGGGCAAATCACCGACTTCATCGACAGGATTTCTTTCAACGGAGGTTGAGAATTATCTTCAGCTGAAGCGGTCTCTTGGACTGACCTACTCCTACGAAGCCGACATCCTCCGTAACCTCGACGCCTTCGTTGCGACTTATTATCCCTCTTGCCAGGATTTGACCCCCGAAATCTTTAACCACTGGTCGGCCATCTTGGAGCATCTTCCGCCAAGGTCCCAACGAAGGCATATGCTGCTCGTACGGAGCTTTTGCCTCTACCGGAAGAAATCGAATCCGGATACGTTTGTTCCTGATCAATTCTTCTTTCCTGTCGGTCAGGGAGGATTCAAGCCTCATATTCTCCCTGAATCCGATATTGCTCGCCTGCTGGCAGCTACCGAGTACCTTATGCCCTGTGGATCTTCCCCTCTGCGACCGCAGACGCTGCACATGGCTATTGTTCTCTTGTACTGTGGTGGACTGCGCCGCGGAGAGCTGCTTCGTTTGACGCTGGGGGACTTCAATGCATCTGAAGCCACCCTGTTGGTTCGAGGCACAAAGTTCAAGAAGTCCAGGATCATTCCCCTCTCACCTTCAGTTGCCCAAGCGCTTGCTGTCTATCTCGCCGTTCGTGACAAAAGCGGGTTCCCGATGGGAGCATCCTCACCCTTAATCTGGAACAGGCATGGCAGCACTCAAGGAAGAGGCTACACGGGAACCGGCCTTCGATGTAACTGGTCTGTTCTTTGTAAGGCACTGGGAATATTGACCGACAAAGGCAGACCACCTCGTATCCATGATCTTCGTCACTCGTTTGCCGTGAATGTCCTTCAACGCTGTTATCTGGCGGGCGAAGATGCCCAGGCAAAGCTCCCACTGTTGTCAACATACATGGGACACATCTCCATTGCCTATACGCATCATTACCTCTCGTCCGTTGAGATGGTCCGGTCAGCGGCAAGCAAGCTTTTCCATGGAAAGTTTGGTTCTCTCCTTACAACCGATTTTTTAGATCCTGGAAGAGAGGACGGAGGTGCAAAATGAAAGGAGGATCATCGATTACACTCGGGATGACCATAAAGGGATTCCTGTCAGATTACATGCCAAAGATTCGGGGTACCAGTCCCAACACGATCCTCAGCTATCGGGACAGTCTCAAGCTCTTCCTTCTGTTTCTAGCCCAACACAAGAGAGTCTCCGTTTCGGATTTGAGGATTGAAGATATGGGAGTGGCTGAGATCATAAGCTTTCTCGAGTACCTGGAACAAAGGCGACACAACCAGATAGCTACACGCAACAGCCGCCTCGCGGCCCTTCACTGTTTCTTCCGGTATGCCGCCGCGAGGAATCCGGAGTACCTTTTGCAATGTCAGCGCATTCTGAACATTCCTTTCAAGCGCATGGCTACCCGTACTATCGAGTACCTGGAATTTGTGGAAATCAATGCGCTGCTTGAGACTCTAGATCGCTCAAGACCGGATGGCCGGAGGGATTATGTCCTTCTTGCGCTTATGTTCAACACGGGTGCCCGCGTTCAGGAAGTGCTTGATCTGAAGGCCAATGATTTGCAGCTATCCAAGCCCTTCAGTGTTCGCATCAACGGGAAAGGGCGCAAAGAACGCATTTGTCCCATTTGGCCTGAAACAGCCCAGCTACTGCGCGAGTATCTGGAAGAACGAGGCATTGATCAAAGACAGCCGACAACCGTTCTTACAAATCATGTCGGTAAGCCGCTAACCAGGTTCGGTGTTCGATACATTCTTGCAAGGAGTCTCAGCAAAGCTGCCGCCGTTCAACCAACGATTGAAAAGAAACGGCTCCATCCTCATAGCGTGCGACACAGTACCGCGGTTCACCTGCTCAAATCGGGCGTTGATCTCAGCACGATTGCCCATTGGCTGGGACATGCCAACATCAACACCACCAACAGATATGCCACGATAGATCTGGAGATGAAATGCCAGGCTCTTCAGAAAGCAGAATCCTTGACGGACAAAAAGGAACCTCGGTGGAGACGAGATCCAGAAATCTTGGCTTGGCTGGAATCATTGTAGATCCGGCAGATATATTATGTGGAGTGAAATTCCGGAAGAATGTCCGCAGAGAAGCCAACTTGGCCGTTTCTCAACATAAATAAAGACTCAACATAAAGTCAGAGGGGAAAGAATCGGTGATCCCTGCATTCACAGGGACAGCTTCACTTCCGGCAGACAGCAATGAAATCTTGTTCACTGCGAGTTTTCCCGGATAATGACCTGCTCGCCTTCGTTGGAGATGGTTCCGGTCAGGCGTCGTGTTCGTCCGGTTGGAAGTCGCTCGGCGGAGAGGAATCTGATCCGGTGATTGATGTGGGCGTAAAGCCCGTCTGGAGTTTCCACGACCGTCTGAGGAGTGAAGGCAAAGGTCATCGTTTTTCCATGGAAGATCTCCGGAGCATTCGCGAAGATCCTGGCTTCAAGGCTCTGGA
>CAZDKX010000373.1:0-4409 GCA_964505935.1 uncultured Syntrophobacteraceae bacterium | reverse complement strand
GTCGCTCCCTCGAGCCGAATCGGCCGCACCGCCAGGACCTGCGCGTCAGAGGCCGGGGCCGTCTTGAGGGTAACCGAAAGCTGCGCGCCCACTCCGAGACGGGCGTCCCCAAAATCCAGCGCCACCCCGCCGAGGAAGAGGAGGCGCGAGTCCCCTTCAAGCCCGGTGTCAGCCGGGGAAATGGTCATAACGGAAACGGGGGTGGCGGCGGTGAGAGCTCCGGGAGGAACGGTGAGGGTCAGGCCTCCGGGTGAAGTGATGATGCCTCCCTGGGGGCCGACGATGCCGCTTCCGTCGGTACCCGCCGGACGGTGGGCCGAAAGGGTAATCACTCCTTCCTTCAGGAGTGTGGGATCGAACATTTCCGAGGGGCTGACGGCAAAGCTGCTCTCCAAGCCGGTGGCGCTCTGGTACAGGGCGAAATCCTGGGTCATGCCCTGAGGGATTAAGCCAGTTCCATCCATCTTGTGATAGACTTCCGAAAAATCTACCTGAAGTCGGGTGCCGCTCGGGAGGGGTTGTGAGTTGTTCAGGATCGCACTCACAACCGATTTTGCTCCCGGTTGCATGAAGAGCACCTTGGGGCTGGGCAGGATGCTGGCCGTAACTCCATCGGGAATGGCCTGGGGCACCACTCCCTTGAAGGCTTCGCCGATGGCGGGGGGCGGGGGCGCGGCAGGAGAGGTATCCGGCTTTATCAGCGCCACGGTCCCCAACCGGCGCAGGGTGACGGAAAGGCCGTCCGCGCTCGGGAGGGCGTCGGCCTGAGCTCGTACCCACTGGTGTGCCCGGGAATCCCAAGACGCCGCGTTGAGTCCCGCCCTGCTTCCTTCTCCGAGGTTTTCGGCACCGGTGATGGCAAGCTGCAGGGTGCCATTAACGGTGGCCGTCCCGGGGCCGGCGTGAATCACGCAAACCGGCGACCAGCCAAGAGGAAGGGGCGCCGGGAGGGCCTGGACACCCAGTCTGGTCAAGGTCACGGCAACGTCTTCACCCAGGGCCCCGGCGGGGACGTCGAGGCTGATCTTCTGGTTGTCCAGGGAGATGGTGCCGCCGTTCAGCCGGGTAAGGGGAGAACCACCGGCGACGGGAGTGATCCGTGCCCGCAGCGCCGTGGTTACCGCTTGAGGTTGGACCGTTTCCATCCGCCAGGATGACGTGTAGCCAGCTTTGCTGATCTCGAGAACGGCAGCCCCTTCAGCGAGCGGCAGGCGGTAGCGGCCCCTGCCGTCCGAGGTGGCCGCCACCGGCTCGGCGGGCGGCTTTCCGCCGGCGACAACAACCGATACTGCCGCCCCGGGGACGGGCAGGCCCGTGGTGTCATCATAGACCTCACCCACCAGAAAACCGGTTCTGGCTTCAATCACCAGGGCGTATACCGTTGCGGAGTTGGTTCGGTTGCCGGCGAAGTCGACGGCCTGAGCGGCCAGAACCACCTTGCTTCCCACAGGCTTCGATGCGGGCAAGGTGAAAGTGGCCTCGTAAGGAGCATCGGGGTCCTCGGTGAACGGGACGCCGTCGGCAAAGAAGATGATTTTCATCATCCCGACGTTATCAAGAGCCGAGGCGCTCAGCAGGATGCTCATGCCGGATACCGCCTCGGTGGGGGCCGTGAGGGAGACGTTGGTGGGGGGATCGACGTCCTTCGCCTGGGCGACGGGCAGGAAAACCTGAGCCGTGGCGAGGTTCTGCGACGTATCTTCCACCGCTACGTCCAGAGCGAGACTGCTGCCGGGCAGCGCGCTCGCGGGCACGGTGAAGGCCGCCTCGTAGGGGGGCGCGGTGCTGCTGCCGAAGGTGTTTCCCTGATAGCTGAAGCGGACTGCGGCAACGCCTCGATCGTCCGTGACTTTGGCGCGTACGGCCACCGTTTCACCGGGCGCGGCGGCGGCGGGGAGGGGGATGGCTTCGATCACCGGGGCCGTGGTGTCCGGCAAAGGCACCACCGCCACCCTGGCCGTAGCCTCACCCTCGTTGCCCGCGGTGTCGGCGGCGAGGGCACGGATGGTCACCGTTCTTCCCGCCTCATCGGGGGTATTGTAGGCGAGGCGGTAGGGCGGGACGGTTTTGTCCTCGACATGCAGGCCGTCAACAAAGAAGGAGACCTGGGTGATGCCGACGTTGTCGCGGGCCACCGCCTCGATGTTCAGGACAGTGGACGCCTGGGCCTGGGTCGGAGCGACGAGCTCGACGACGGGCGCCGTCCGGTCGACGGTTGCCGTTACCGTGACCTGATAGCTTTGGCTGTCGGCGCCGCCTCTCCCGTCGCTTACCGCCACGGTGACGTCGTTCACCCCGATCTGCATTTGGACCGGGTTCCAAAAGATGAGCCCCGTGCCGGGATCGATCGTCATGCCCTCGGGGGCGTTGGTGAGCGAGAAGCGCAGGGCGTCACGGTCGGGATCTTCCGCCTGGACCTGGTATCCATACGGCGTCACCTCGAAAGCGTTGGTAACCGGCGAAGAGGTGATGCGGGGAGAACGATTGGCATCCCTAACCGTGATGGCCGCCTCAGCCGAACTGGAAAGCATGCCGTCGGTTACGGAGACGCCGATGGCGTAGTCGCCGGCATCCTGGTAGCCGGGTGCGAAGGAGAGCGTGGCGGTGCCGTTCCGATTGTCTTTGAACTGCGCGAAGGCGGGCAGGGAGGCAACGCTGAAGGTGAGAGCATCGCCCTCGGCGTCGCTTGCGGAGATCACAAGATCCTGAGTCTTTCCTTCATCGATGGAGAAGCTGTTGATGGCATCCAGAAGGGGGGGGGTGTTCACCATCTCACCGGCAAGCTTCGTCGTGAAAGTGAAGCGCAAGCGGCTGGGGTTGTTGAACCTGAGGTTGCGGGCCGCACTGGTTTTCCCGGGAGCGAGTTCGCCGTTTGCCAGCTGGCTGTTGAAATCGAGATAGGGCTTGCCGTCGGTTGTGGTCCCATCGGGGTTGGCCACCGTTACTCTTGCGGTACTGACACTCTCGATGACCAGCCGAAGAGGAGCCTGGAGAGTGTGGGTGGAGACGTTCTTGAGCGAGATGCTCAAGTAGGTCTGATTGCGGGCATAGTCGAAGTAAGTGCTGCCCCGAATCACCTGAACGGAGCTGGTGAGATCGACCTCCGGCCTGGCGGGCGCAGCCGGGAAGAGGATGATGCCAATAAAAGAGAGTGCCAGCCACAGCTTTCGCCAAGCCGGCGCAAAGCCTTTGCCGCCGTTCCTAGATTTTGATCTCATCATTACAACGTATCCCATTAGCTCATGAACGCTACCAGACCCCGCATAGAGGAGTCGCCGTTTTTGGTGCTTTTCGAACCCGGGTGGCTGTTGGACAATAGCTTCAGAGCGTCACTCCGGCAGAGCTTGAAATGACGCTTGATTTCCTGCGATGCTTGCTCACCGGCCCGAATGAGACGGGGAGAAGCTTTTTGGGCATGCTAAGTGATCATCATCACTGTTTTGAAACAGGCTGCTAACTTCGCATCCTTGTTCGAAAGAAGGCCATCCCAACCAAGCCCGAACCAAATAGGACAAGCGTTGGCGGCAGCGGCACGGCGCCTGGCTGTGATTCGTCGCTGATCATCAAATTGCTGATCGTGAGCGAGGACGTAACCTCAAGGTCATAATCAATATCGGAGGTTAGACCAAAAATGAGGGCCACGGTTTTACCGCCGAGAGATGTGACATCGTAGGTGGATGTTCCGGAATACTCGGGCAGCAAGGTAGTGAATCGCTGAAATAACAGGAGGTTGGAATCCGTAGAATAGGGGGTGTCGTAAATGAAAAAATCAAAGTAATCAACGTTGCCGGAAGGGAGCGCCAGAAGAAAATCGAAGGTCAGTTCCAGAGCCCCGGTCGGAACGCTAACGGCATAATTCTCCAGGGAGACAGCCATAGCATTAAGGCTCTCGGTGAGGGTGGCAGATAACCCGTCTCCAGCAATGCTGCCGCAGTCTGCACACTCCGGAGGCATGATGATAAAGTTGTTGAGGTTTATGTTGCTGGCGAATCCGTTTCCGATGCCAAGGCCTGAAATCAAAACGCACGTGAACATGATGACGGAAAGCTTCCGCGTCCTGGAGCACCCTCTGCCTGGCCTCATCGCACCTCTCCTTCGCAAACGACGACGATCCGTCTCCTTCATAGCCATACCCTCATGTCGCGCTCTTTTTTGGATGACGCCCACCTTAGACTATCTCCGGTGGAATTTTGGTGGACAGGGTTGAAGAGAGAAAGTGGCTTCCTTGCTGGTTTCTAAAGGCAGGTGGGGGACGGAATTGTATTTTTGGGATCATCCGCGGAAGAATATTCAGGGGGCGGCGGAAGAGAAAGCAAGGTGGAGCAAAGTGAAAAAGTTGCCGTTCAGCTTGCCAGGGCGCTTCGGTAGAGTGAAGCGGTGAGTTCGTCGGGGGTGGTATCGAGGCCTTC
>CAZDKX010000372.1:0-4412 GCA_964505935.1 uncultured Syntrophobacteraceae bacterium | reverse complement strand
CGGCAGACCATATCGCGCAACTCACCGTTGGCCTGGACCCAGTTCCATGCCTGACAGAGCCTCTTGGAGAGCTGTCGGCGGCTATCAGCCGGATGCTCCGCGATAAGGCTTTGGATGAGGGCGATATCCTCATCCGTAACGATTCGGTTTCGGTACTTCAGCTTTGCGTCCACCCTCCGGCCAATAGCATAGCGGAGGCTGGAACGCAAGCTCGAAGTGATCTATCGGGGCAATTTTTTGAAGAACTGCACCTCCCTTGCCGGTACCTTGAAGTTCCAGATGAGGGCTTGCAACTCATGAGCGTCCAAATGGGAACGCTCGGGCCAGTGGTGAAAGCGGCCGGTGGAGAGGCGCTTATGAGCGATCCAGAAGCCCCGCCCGTCGTAGGTCAGGATTCTCAGGGCGGACCTTTGCCGGCTGCAAAAGACAAAAAGCGCACCCTCAAAGGGATCTTGTCTGAAGACCTGACGGCAGATCCGGCAGAGGCCATCGATTCCCTTGCGGTTATGCAGTGCACTGCATAACCGCAATTATGTGAAGTCCGGCGTTATGTGGAGCTGCAACCTGTCATTTCCAATGTAAGTAATGAATCTAAAGTGTTGGAACAGAGTTCTTGTCGCTCAGCTCCACATAATTATCATCCTCCTTGAGATCGCCTATCTCGGCGACGAAAGGAGGATGATAATGATAGAGCAAAATGATCTTTTGATGCGCATTCCTTCTGTTGGACCATGCTGCATCACCCCTTACCTGGATGCTTTCGCTTCAGCCCTCATCTCAGTCGGCTACACTCGGTTAACGATCACTGATTACCTACGGTCAGCCATGCATTTCGGCATTTGGCTCGACCAGCGCGGCATAGGGATCGAGCAGATCGATGAGAGAATTGTTGGTGACTTTGGTGCGCATTGCGGGCCCTGCGTCTATCCGGGAAGCCATGGTAAATCAACAGGAGTGTCCGGACGGTACTTTAAACGTGTTAAGCGTTTTTTCGATTACTTGCGGGCAAATGGAGTGGCGAAGTCTCCATCCCCAGCACCGGGATGCAAGCACTCTGGCTTGAATGATTTCCGCCAGTGGCTGTTGCAGCACCGGGGCCTATCCGAACGCACGGTAGACCGATATGAGCGGTTGATCATCAAGTTGCTTCCCTCCCTCGGGGCTGAACCTGGAAACTACGATGTTGCATCGATTCGACAAACCATTCTAGCCGAGGCGCGCCGATGCAGCCGTGCGCAAGCCAAAACAATCACCACGGCACTACGTGCCTACCTGCGCTTTCTGGCTTCGCATGGGGATTGTCGGCCGGGTCTCGACCAGGCAGTGCCAACGGTGCCGGAATGGAGACTCTCATCTCTGCCTCGCTATCTGAATGCAGAATCTGTGGATCGTCTCATCGCCTCATGTGATGTGAGCACACGACAAGGCGTTCGTGACCGTGCAGTTCTGCTGTTTTTGGCCAGGCTGGGTCTTCGCGCCGGCGACATTACTGCCATGCGCATTGACGATATAGACTGGCTCGATGGCACTTTCCGCGTTCAGGGTAAAGGCCGCACAGAAGTGCGCCTTCCTCTGCCACAGGAAGTCGGAGATGCACTTTTGGCTTACCTGAAGACGGCACGCCCCAAGGTTCCCCTCAAGAACATCTTCCTATGCGCCCAGGCCCCGCATCGTGCTTTTGTATCTGCCTCGAGCGTGTCGGATATTGTACGCACTGCGCTACAGCGAGCCGGTATCGCAAATGCTCCGTCGCGCGGCGCCAATCTTCTGCGGCACTCGGCTGCGACTATGATGCTGCGTGCCGGGGCAACACTGGATGTGATTGCGACCTTACTGCGTCATCGCTCATCGGATACTACGGCTCATTATGCCAAAGTGGATGTCCAAATGCTGCGGATGGTTGCCCAACCCTGGCCGGAGGGAGCGCCATGTTGAGCGACGATATCGATCGTTACCTCGAATTGCATCGTGCCATGGGGTTCAAGTACCGCGTCCAGGCTTCCCTCTTGCGCAGCTTTGCCGCCTTTTCAGAAGTTGGTGGCGATTATTTTATATGCACGGAAACTGTTCTGCGTTGGGCTGCGCAAGCTCCTTCCGCACCACAGCGACGCAATCGACTGCTGACGGTGCGCCGGTTGGCCAAAGTGCTGCACGCCGAGGATGATCGTCATCAGATACCGCCAGATGATGCTTTTGGACATAGGCAAAACAGACGCCCCAATCCACACGTCTTCACATCCGAGGAACTTGCAACCCTCTTGCGAGCAGCGGCGAATCTGCCGCCACGGGGTTCGCTAAGGCCGCAGACCTATTCGACCCTCTTTGCTCTGATCGCCGCCACGGGAATGCGTATCTCTGAAGCCCTTGCGCTCCTTGTCGACGACATTACTGATGATGGGCTGATCATTCGTGAGACAAAGTTCCGCAAGAGTCGTCTCCTCCCGATCCACGACACCACTCGATGTGGCCTCGATCTCTATTTGGCAGTACGATATCGTCTGGCAACACCCGAGACCGCGGTCTTTGTCTCCAATCAAGGAACATCCTTGCCCTATAGCACTGTCAATGCGGTATTCCTAAACCTCGCACGATCGATCGGATTGCGAAAGGGACCTGACCATCGGGGACCGAGGCTGCATGACTTGAGGCATACCTTTGCCGTTCGCTCTCTTGAAAGGTGTGCCGAAAACCGTGAAGCGGTTGCCCGCCACCTGACCACCCTGAGCACCTACCTCGGACATACTCACGTATCTGATACTTATTGGTATCTTCAGGCGACGCCCACATTGATGCGGAACATTGCAGCATTAAGTGAGGCATTCTACACAGGGGGCCACCCATGACCGCATTGAGCCAACATATGTGCAGCTTTCTTCACGAGCATCTTCCGCAGGAAAGACAGGCAAGCCCACATACTTGTGACAGCTATGCCTACACGTTTCAGCTCCTTGTCTGTTTTGCCGCCCGGAGGCTCAAAAAACAACCTTCTTCGCTCAGCCTTGAAGAGCTGGATGCGCCGCTCATCCTCTCTTTTCTACAGCATCTTGAAACTGAAAGAAAGAACACCCCGCAAACGCGCAACGCAAGGCTGGCCGCCATCAAGTCTTTCTTTCGGTTCTTGGAATACCGGCTGCCGTCATGCCTTGACCAGGCTCGGCGAATTCACGCCATACCTGCGAAAAGAACCACGGAGGCTCTCATCGGCTATTTGACCCTCACAGAAGTCCAGGCTTTGTTGGATGCACCGGATCCAAATACCCGCGAAGGTATACGTGACCGTGCCATGCTGCATCTGGCCTTCGCGGCAGGGCTTCGAGTATCGGAATTGATTGGACTTCGATTAGACCAGCTCGAAATGCAACCCCATCCCATGATTCATGTGTTGGGCAAGGGTAGAAGGGAAAGAGTGCTACCTTTGTGGAAACAAACGGCTACAGCACTTCGATCGTGGCTGAACATCCGCAAAGACTGCCCAGTGCCTGAAGTTTTTCTTAATGCACGAGGCGTTCCGCTGACAAGGTACGGGTTTGAGTATATCCTCGCCAAGTATGTAAATTCGACCATGGGGAAAGAACCATCGCTCGTCAGAAAACGTGTCTCTCCGCATGTCTTGCGCCACACATGTGCCATGCACACATTGCAGGCTACCCACGACGTTAGGAGAGTTGCCCTGTGGCTTGGTCATGCCAGCGTTCGAAGTACCGAGATTTATCTTCGTGCAGACCCGAAGGAGAAAATGGAAGCTCTGGCGGCAATCACGCCACCCTCCCTGCGGCGTGGGCACTTTCGTCCGCCGGACAAGTTGCTTGCGTTATTGCATTCTCAATAGGATCGCTACGTTATGTGGAGTGGGAAAGTGCCGAAGCATGTCGTAAAGCGGTCTTTGAATCCCAGCTCCACATAACGCCGGACTTCACATAATTGCGGAAATCAACCGGCTCCACGCAAAGGAAGATGCGCATCTGGGGAATGATCTGGATCATCGTCGTTGCCCGAGAAAACAGCTGACCAAGGACGTCAGTTGCGGCTGGAGCCGCTCAACGTTGTGGATCTTCAGCTCAAAGCCCGTAGGGGAGCGAAGCTCCAGGACACATGGGGCTGTTGACCAAAGCTGCCGCATGTCGATCTCGACAAACTGTGCCGGATGCTCTTCAGAGAGACGCTTTCCGATACGGTGCTTCAGTTCAGTGTAGTTGAGTCTCAGAGCCTTCGCAATCCGGTGGGTGGAATAGCAGGGCGCAAGATCGACGGCGGCCTGCCACAACTCTTCGGGAATGCGGTTGCGTGGCTTGCCGGTGCTGCGCCAGTGGGCGAAAATCGCTGAGACTTCCTGCAAGCGGGATTGCGTTTCTAACGGGTACTTGATTGCCATCGGCTGTCCTCCTCTCCTGGAATAGTCAGCCGATCATACC
>CAZDKX010000371.1:0-4457 GCA_964505935.1 uncultured Syntrophobacteraceae bacterium | reverse complement strand
TGAGGAAGGATTTCATCATTTGCGCCTATCAGCTCTATGAAACCGCTGCCATGGGTGCCGATGCGGTGCTGCTGATCGTGCGGGCGCTAAGCCGGGAAACGCTCCGGGAACTTCTCGACCTCTGTCGGGAACTGTGCCTGGACGCGTTGGTGGAGGTGCATTCGGAGGAGGAAATGGCCGAAGCGACGCAAGCGGGCGCCACCCTGATCGGAATCAACAATCGTGATCTGACATCCTTTCACACCGATATCCGGACATCGGTCCGCCTGGCTCAAGGCCTGGCGGATGGACAGGTGGCGGTGGCCGAGAGTGGGATCCACGACCGGGGGCAAATCGAAAGCCTGTTGAAGGCAGGGATCTGGAATTTCCTCATCGGCGAAAGCCTGGTGCGGGCCCGCGATGCCGAAGGGCAGCTCCGGGGCCTTCTGGGACTGGATACACCAGTCCAGTGTGTAATTTCATAAATTATGACATATTCAGAAACCGTCACCCCGGCAGGTTTTAGGCCGAGGTCCAGGAAGTATGCCAGCCCCTGGATTCCGGCCAGAAGCGTGCCGGAATGACGAGTGAGGCGGGGCGGCATAATCTCAAGGATTAGCCCAATCAAGCACTTGGAGACTATCTCAAAATGGGCTTTTGCTCCTCCCTCTCGATGGGGGAGGCTGGGTGGGGGTGCTGTTCAGCTGTTTCCTCACCCTCCCCCAACCCCTCCCAACAAGGGAGGGGAGTTTTGAGATAGTCTCTTAGTGCAGCGCCACACAAACGAGTGTCCAGCATCCATTTGTCATGCCCGCAAGCTCCAGGCGGGCATCCAGGACTTTCTTATGGATTCCCGGCGGAAGCACGCGGGAATGACGGCCGGTGATAATGGTCACTTTGATCTGTGGCGCCGTACTTAGGAACCAGGTGCCAGGCTGCCGTGACGGCACGAGAGACCTTCACGTTGAGAGGACAGGCAAGGATGACCGGCATCGAAAGCAGCATCTCCACACTCCAGGTCAAGGTCTGCGGCCTGACACGGGTGGAGGAGGCCCTGGCCTGCGTTGAACTGGGGGTGGACGCCGTCGGCTGTGTGTTCTATCCGCCAAGTCCCCGGCATGTGAGTGACGAACAGGCTCGAACGATCCTGCTGAGCCTCCCGCCCACGGTTTGCCGGGTAGGGGTGTTCGTGAACGCACCCTTCACGGTAATCCTCGATAAGATGGCACGATGTGGGTTGACGGCGGTGCAGCTGCATGGACAGGAGCCCCCCGAGCTTGTGGAGGGGCTTCAAAGCAAGGGGGTCGCCGTGATCAAAGCCGTCTTCGCAAACGGGACGCCGTCCCTTGCGCAGGTGGCTTCTTTCGGCGCTTCGGCCTATCTGGTCGAGTGTGCCGGCGGGCCGCTCCCCGGCGGCAACGCGCTGGCCTGGAACTGGAGCGCCGCCGCAGAGCTTGCCGCGGAGCACCCCGTGATCCTGGCGGGCGGCCTCAACGCGGACAACGTCTCCCAGGCCATTCAGGCAGCCCTGCCCGATGCCATCGACGTCAGCTCGGGAGTGGAAGCATCACCCGGGAGAAAAGATATGAACAAAGTCAAACGCCTGCTCGAAGCTGTGGCCTCGACCAACAGTCCCAGAAAACCAAGGAGGATCTTTCCATGACACCAACACCCCTCTCAGCACTCAGCACTCAGCACCCAGCACTCTCTTCCTATCCCGATCCCATGGGCCATTTCGGCCCCTATGGCGGGCGCTATGTGGCGGAAACGCTCATGCCGGCGCTACTGGAGCTGGATGAGGCCTACCAGCGGATCAGCGGGCAGGAAGCGTTTCAGCAGGAACTGGGAGAGCTTTTGCGTCATTATGCCGGCCGGCCCACCCCCTTGTTCCATGCCGGGCGCTTGAGCGCCAGCGTGGGCGGGGCGGCCATCTATCTCAAACGGGAGGATCTGGCGCACACTGGCGCGCATAAGATCAACAACACCCTGGGACAGGCGCTGCTGGCCCGGTGGATGGGCAAGCGGAAGGTGATTGCCGAGACCGGCGCGGGCCAGCACGGGGTGGCGACGGCGACGGTCGCGGCGCTTTTCGGCATGGAATGCCGCATCTTCATGGGTACCGAGGACATCCGGCGCCAGGCGGCCAACGTCCAACGGATGCATCTGCTGGGGGCGGAAGTGGTGCCGGTCGCCACGGGCACCGGGACCCTCAAGGACGCCATGAGCGAAGCCATCCGCTATTGGGTGTCGGCGGTGCGGGACACCTTTTACATCATCGGCTCGGTAGCGGGTCCTCATCCCTATCCCTTGATGGTACGGAACTTTCAACGGGTCATTGGCGATGAGGCCCGAGGGCAGGTCCTGGCTATTACCGGCCGTCTTCCGGATCTGCTCGTGGCCTGTGTGGGGGGCGGCAGCAACGCCATGGGGCTGTTCTACCCCTTTCTGGAAGATGGGGTGGCCATGGTTGGGGTGGAAGCCGCCGGGCTGGGTATCGAGACGGGCAAGCATGCCGCGACCCTCGGTGCCGGGGCCGTGGGCGTCCTGCACGGTTCCAAATCCTACGTCCTGCAGGATGGCGACGGCCAGATCCTGGAAGCGCATTCCATCTCCGCCGGGCTCGACTATCCCGGCGTGGGTCCCGAACATTCCCTATTCAAGGACTGCGGTCGCGTGCGCTACGAAGCCATCCGCGACGATCAGGCGCTCGCCGCCTTCCACGCGCTCTGCGCTGCGGAAGGGATCATCCCTGCCCTGGAGAGTTCTCACGCCTTGGCTCAGGCAATGATGGAAGCCGCCGGACGGCCTTCGAATGAGACGATCATGGTCTGCCTCTCCGGACGCGGCGACAAGGACCTGGGAATCGTATCCGCCCAGCAAGCGGGCACTGGCTCGAAGTCTTGAAGGAGCAAAAGCATGAATCGCATCGCCAGCGTATTCCAAGAGCTGCAGAAAAAGAATGAGAAGGCCCTGGTAGGGTTTGTTACGGCGGGAGATCCCAATGCGGAGGTATCCCTGAACCTGATCAAAGCCATGTGCGCCGCCGGTTTGGACATCCTGGAGCTGGGGGTGCCGTTTTCCGACCCCACGGCGGACGGGCCGGTGATTCAGCGCTCTTCCGGCCGCGCCCTGAAGGCCGGGGTGACCCTGAGCAAAGTCCTCGAGATGGCGCGGGAGCTCCGCCGCACCACCGAGATTCCCATCGTGCTTTTCAGCTACTACAACCCCATTCTCGCCCATGGGCCGGGGCGGTTCCACACCGACGCCCGGGCTGCCGATGTGGATGGGGTGCTGGTCGTCGATCTGCCTCCCGAAGAATCCGCGGAAATGACTGCGCAATGGGCGGACAACGAACTGGCCCTCATTCGGCTGGTAGCGCCGACGACGCCTCCCGACCGGATGGCGGCCATTGCCAAACAAGCGTCCGGCTTTCTCTACCTGGTTTCCATGACCGGGGTTACCGGCAGCAAGGGCCTGGACCTCAAGGAGCTATCCGGTGTGATCGCACCGCTTCGGTCCTGTGCCCGGGGCATACCGATCTGCGTAGGCTTTGGTATTTCGAACCCGGAGCAGGTTCGCGCGGTGGGCGCCCTCGCCGATGGCGTGGTGGTGGGCTCCGCCTTCGAGCGGCTCATCGAGGAGCACCTGGACGATCCGACCCTGGTCGCCCGCATGGGTGATGCCGTGCGGGCACTCAAGGCCGCGACCCGCTGAGCCTGGGCGGGAGCTCTCATTTCTGCTGGATAGCCTTTCCCGGATAAATGTGGTAAACAACAAGCTGACGGTTCAT
The DNA here is from genome assembly GCA_964505935.1 of uncultured Syntrophobacteraceae bacterium. Classification (GTDB taxonomy): domain Bacteria; phylum Desulfobacterota; class Syntrophobacteria; order Syntrophobacterales; family Syntrophobacteraceae; genus JADGQM01. The sequence goes on along the minus strand of CAZDKX010000371.1, from coordinate 688 downwards.
GGTGTGAGCGCCGGCCTGGCTGCCATGATTGCACCCAGGGTGCCGGAGCGGTGTTACCCCAGGAGGGCTTTTCACATCAACCCCCGGTTGGGGTGATAAGACGCTCGCGTGTTCTTCCCGCGGCTTTTGCGTGAGATGACAGAAGGGGTCCGGCCTCATCGGCACGGATAGGGGAACATCGATGTTTTTCGTCATCGGAGGAGTCCAACCCCGCACCACTACGCTCGACGATACGCCTCGTTTATGCCCGGCCTGCGGACTGGCCCAGGGCAGGTTGAAGCGGGTCGATCACTACTTGAGCCTCTTCTTCATTCCGCTCTTTCCGGTCAAGCGGGGAGAGCCGGTGGTCATCTGCGACCGCTGCGGGGTGGTATCCTCACCGGATGAAGGTTTCCGACCGACCCCTGCCGTGATCACTAAGACCAGTTGCTCCCAATGTGGCTATCCCCTCGAAGCATCGTTTGCTTTCTGTCCGCGGTGCGGCGTTCGCGTGGTGGGGAAATGAAGAGTGAAGAGTGAAGGGTGAAAAGTGGAAGGGGCTAAGGATCAGGCGCAGGAAGGTAGAACGACGCTTATTTCCGTTGGTCATGGCTTTCGAACGATGGCCAGGATGTCATTCAGGAGATAACCGCGAATGAAACGGAGACTCGAGTTGTTGAGCACCACGAAAGACCCCAGAAAGGTATTG
>CAZDKX010000370.1:0-4488 GCA_964505935.1 uncultured Syntrophobacteraceae bacterium | reverse complement strand
TGCCACAGGTGGGGTCGAATACCAGATCGCCGGGATCGGTGGTCATGAGGAGGCAGCGCTGAATGACTTTAGTTGCTGTCTGCACTACAAAAACCTTGTCGCCAAAGCTCGGCTGAGTGTCCGTCCATATATTGCTGTAAACTACGCACGGAAAATCATCCAAAAACATCCTGTAGAACAAAGTTCGCCCCGATGACTGGAGCCGATTTGCCTCCGCGCAGCGTTTCAAGCCTTGTTCATGCGTCTTCCAGTACTGCTTTCCAGGCAAAAACGTTTCGCCTTTGAAGCTGAATGGGAATGAACCAGGCGGACGCTGCGATGTAAGTGGGCTGAAGCGGAACAATTTTGTTCCTCTTGGAAGCCGCTCTGTATTATCCAATTCCGCATCGCTCGCTTTACGTGCGGAACCATCGGGTAATAGCAGCCAGGAATATGCTTCACGCAAGGTTGACAGCTCCGTCTTGTCCCTGTAAAGCTGACGATATTTGACCCGTTGCTTGTCGCGTGTGTACCAAAGTAGGTAATCGCAAACACCCGAAAGTAACTCACTGGATTGTGCCGCTGTCTTTATGAACGTAATGTTCGCGCAGCAGTTCCTCGCCCCGAACACCTCATCCATCAACTCGCGCACGTGGTGGACGTTTTCGTCACTGATCTGGACTAACACACTGCCCGATTCGGTCAGCAACTCGCGGGCGAGCAGCAGGCGGTCGCGCAGGTAGGTGAGGTAGGAGTGGATGCCGAGTTCCCAGGTGTCGCGGAAGGCGCGGATCTGCTCCGGCTCGCCGGTAAGATCCTCGTCCTTACCGTCCTTCACATCGCGCTTGTTGACAAAGGGCTGGAAGTTAGAACCGTACTTGATGCCGTAGGGCGGGTCGATGTAGATCATTTGCATTTTGCCGGCCAAGCCCTCCTTTTCCAGAAGCGAGTTCATCACCAGCATGCTGTCACCGGCGATCAGCCGGTTCGACCAGCCGTGGGCGTGCCGGTAGAACTCGATAGCCTCCCGGAGGGGCTCTTTGCGTTCAGCCTCAAACAATGAGAGCTGCCGAAATGCTCCCTTGCCGCTCTGCTTGCGCACTGCCTCGACGATGGTGCGTGGATCAATCCGCTCGTGGACATGCAACGAGACGGTTGGCACCTCAAAGGATGTGTGTTCCTCCTTTCCCGCCCATTGGAGTTGCGGGTCCAGATGGGGATCGTAGGCGTAGGTACGCTTTGTGCCCGCATCGGGGTCCGTGTCGGGCGTGACCAGCCCGACGGGAGGATTGTTCACCCGCTGCTTATCCAAATGCTCGTAGGATTCAATCGGACGTTTGGATTCAGACTTTGTTCTTGCCATTAATGATTTTCCTCATGCGGCCTGCGTCTTTAGTCCACGGACGCTAATGGTGCGGTTGGACGACGGCGCCGGGTTGGCCCTCTACAAAGTAACGCGCCTGCTGCAAAAACTCAGCGAGGCTTTTTCTCTGGTTTGCAGGGGATTCTTCGACTACCTGTACGTACGTGGCTTCGTCAAGCGGCAGATCAAGCTCTTTGCGAACGGAGATGATTGCGGGGACCAGCAGTCGGCCTAGTCTCATCGTTTCCTCAAGGCAGTCTTTCATATACTCCAGTTGAAGCGCATAGAGTGCACCCGTCAGCGCTTTCCTTTGCTCCAGTGCCTCAGTCACCCGTTTCTGTTCAAAATCGAAGGTCCCTTGGATCACGCCCCAGCGACGATCGTCAACGCTGCCCTCCAGATTATGCTGCTTCATTAGCTCGACCATGCGATCGCGCTCCTTTCCAAACCCGCTAATCTGTGCGTCCAATGTGGTCAGCTGCTGTTTTTGGAGCATCAACGGCACCCGCTTTGCGAACAGTCGAAGAAACGTTGCCGACAGTTCACCAACGACGCTTACGACCGCTCGCGCTGTCGCTTCCGTTGCGATGACATGCACCTTGGCGATGGCGGGGGCCTTGTCGAGATACTCGCCGGTTACCTTATCGGGCGGGATGTCGAGATTTGAGAACTTGCTGACTGATATGAAACCTGCGGAAATGGCCTCTGCGGCAGCCAAGTAGACTTCTTTTCGTAACGCAAGCTCGCGTTCCTTATTTCGCAGTTCTCGCTCATGAGCAAGCTGTGCCTGCATTCGTCGGTCGTTGGCACGATTTGTCAGTACCACACCCCCTAGCGAGAAGAATGAACCAACGACCACGCCCCAGAAGGCCGGTGGGAATTTCTCCAAGAAACTTACGAATTCAAGGAACCAGTTCATATCAATGCCCAACGAAAAGTTCAGCGGCCGCGTGCCGAGGAAGTTGAGGTAAGCCAACATCCGTTCCCGCGCGGTGTGCTGGAGCGACGGGTTAGGAGCTAACACCTGTTACATGCAGCTGCGCGATTTTCTCCGTTCCAAATGGAGTGGTAGCTATTTCAACCAGACATACGACTGCTACCAGTGGCTTCAGCATTGAGTAGATGTAATTCACATTATCTTGCGTGCCAAAGATAGAAAAGCTGTAGTCGCCAGATGGGATCACTTGGCCCTCGTTGACCCTCAGCCTGCCGCTGTTCCTGTATTTATTGAAATCGAATATCTCACATTCAATATGAACTGGCTCGTTTTGGAGAGCGGTGGGTAGGTCAAATAATGTACGATCCTCAATTTGCAAAGAGATCTCTGGATTTCCCCGGGACCCTGCTGAGATGGATTCGATTTTGCCTGGCTCAAGAATGTGTGCAAGATCTTGATACTTCGGTAACGCTTTTTCGCCTATTTGAAATACGGGGCCATGGAAATGTTGGTGGATATCGCCTGTATGAACCATAAAGTCTTTGTTTTCCTTGAATTCATATAAAGGCTTTTCCCCAGAGCGGGTTGCGGTACAGACAAGCTTCAAGAACTTGAAAGTCTCCTTCGTGTATTCCCACACATTCTGGGGTCCCAATGCGCTTGCGAGCGGTAGAACCAGTTGGACACCGCAGAGGAATATTTCGAGATTTGTGATGAAGGAGCTGATTTGAAAGCTCTTTGCCCGCAGCTGGAAACACTCCCTTTCCTTGCCTGTCATCCTCTGCAGACCTGCTGCAACAAGGTAGGTCTTGTCCACTATGGCCTGGAAGTTGTCAAGAGCGCTTATCGCTACGTAAATGGGAACGCCGTCATGAACAAGTGGGCCGACCAGCTTGAATTCGAATTCTTCCATGAACGCCTCAAACATCTGACATTGACGAAGGCTCGCTACTTGTCACTGGAAAAGTTGCCACAAACTGGTTCGCATGAGTCATGGAGTTGGTACCGTGATGCGGAAAGTGAACGCGCAGAGCATGTATATCCCCTTTTCCTCTTGTGCCCCATAAAGAAACGTCATGATTTCCTACCATCACCCCATCCTGCATAATAGACAGCTAGTTGAGCAGGAGTTGAGATCTCAGGCACTTTAATAAGAAACACTCCAAGGGGCCTGGCACGTTTTGCTTGAGTGACATTGCTCAATCAGGTGCGGAACAAGATCCGGAAAAGCCTCACTCAATCCAGACCGAGCAGGCTCACGACAAGTGGTTAAGACTGTTTACCATTTTTCACGGCAAACACCGGCGAAAGAATACGCCATAAGAGGAAAACCAGCAACATGTTTCAGGTAGCAGGTTGCGTGGTTTCTGATCCAAACGCGAGGCGGGATGATCGACTCGATCGAGTAACCGGTGTTGCTTGTTGCCGCCGATTGTCCTGCGGAGTTGGTGTACGCTTAAAGGTGCCGGTTCGGTTGCCTCAAGGCTGGCCGGATGCCTGGGCCATGGCTACAGCCTCATGGAGCGGCATCCGCTTCCCAGTGGTCAGAAAATGGTTGAGCACGGCTTCGCCTATCTGCCGGAGCAAACAGTTGAATAATCCCGGCGTTGGTGCGTTTCCGCGTGGACGCCACATAAGGGATCGGGCACCACCGTCCGGCAATTACCCGGCAGCACGCAGCTCCTCACGAATGATCCGACGTATGGCAGCTTCCAGGCCATGCTCACGCAAGCTCGCCTTCAGCGCTTCATTGATGAGGGTCTGATAACCTCTTTCACCCGCCTGAAATTTGAAGTGTGCGACCACCTCTGCATCCAGCAGGATGTTGATCCGGACCTTTCCCTTCTTGATGGGCCTGCCCCCAGCACGTAAGGTGGCCCTTTTCATTTGTTCTTCCGTGATCTCAGGGATCTCTGAGGTATCAATGTCCTCATCTCGCATGGCAGTGATGCATTCCCAGAAGGCATTATCATATGTATTATTATGCAGATTTGAAAGAAGCATTCCCGATGCTCTTTCGAGGAGTCACGGGGCAGGGAGCTGTTCATTAAGCCTTTGTTCAGCTCAAATCAACGCAATGCATGCTTTTTCAATTTGCGGAAGATGGTGGTCCGGTCGACGTTGAAATGCTTGGCGAGGGCCGAGACCGAGCCGCAGGCGGCGAGGCCTTTGCGGAGGAGCTCGCGTTCCATCTCGGCCAGGACCGCAT
>CAZDKX010000369.1:0-4509 GCA_964505935.1 uncultured Syntrophobacteraceae bacterium | reverse complement strand
CGTCGAGAGCCACCTTCTCAAGTTTCAGATGGTCCGAAAAGACCCGGGCAGGTCAAGCGGATCGCTGCGTTCCAAGAACCAGACGATGATGTCCCGGCTGGATTCGTGGAAGATGTAGTCCGGTGACGGCGTGGGCGTGTAGGAACACGGCGCGGCAAATCCCTGGACGAGTTTTCCGGACGGGGTGCCGCTAAACACCTGGCCGGCGTCCAACGCGGTTGGCGCAAGGAGGCTCAGTTCAGACAGGCTCTCGTGCATGGGGTGTCTCCATCATTTCGGAGTTTGAAACGAAGCGGCCACCCGTTGCGGGGTGGCCGTGCGTTTTTGGTTGATCGGGCTGATAGTCAGGCGGTCGAAGGGTTGCCCCTGTGATTCGCAACGTGCCAGCAGCTGGTCCGCTTCGTCATGCGAACCGGTGAGACCGATGAGTTCCAGCCGGAGCTTGTCCTTATCCAAGGTTCGGCGTCCGGCTTGTTGGGCGACTTTAAAGCGGTAGGCCCCTGCATGGATCCAACCCCCCTGGGTTGGTGTGAAGGCATAGGCGGCTTTGATGACCGCTTCCTTTTCTTGGATGACTTCCTCCAAGGTGGCTCTGCTGGCCTTGAGGGTGTTCAGTGCTTGAAGATCCCCTTCCCAGCTAGGCTGATCAGGACCATCGAATTTCGGGCACTGGGCATTCCAGTCACAAAAGGCACAGAGCGGATGGCAACCGGTGGCCATGGGCAAGCTGTCGATGTCCCCATTGCCTGCCAGGCAATCTTGGAGATGCTGCCAAATCGTTCCAGCTGTCTTGAGGCACAGCGTCAGCATGGCTTGATGGGGTCGGTAGGGACCGAAGACTTTGGCGTCTGTCATGGAGAGGCATAGTACCCAGGCGTCCAGGTCGACCTGGCTGGGGGTGCTCGGCAGGCTGAGGCCGAATTGCGCCTGGCACAGTTCCGGGAAGGTCAACCCGGCGTAAAGGACGGTGCCGGTCGGATCCCGGAGATGAAATGCCGGGGTATTCCAAGCCGCCTTGAGTAAGCCAACCTGCCCGTACACTTGGGACTCGTAAGAGGCGTGGAGCGTTTCCGGCAGCCGTTTGGTGCTTTTGCATTCCAGGATGCGCACCGTGGGGCCAGGGGCATCGCTCACCAGGACAAAATCGAGATGGGCTTTGATGGGTGTGCCCTGGTGGACAACATCAATTTCGAGTTGGTGAAGCGTATTGAGCTGATTCGCCGCCAGGGCTTGGCCAACCAATCTTTCAAAGCAATGCCCGCGCTGCAGGGTGAGTTGTCTGGAAAGGGTGCTGGCCTGGGCACGGTCCGACTGTGGGAGAGGAGAATTGGCGGGAGGGAGTTTGCCAGCCACCGTGGCCCGGAGACAGTCCAGGCCACGGCCGATGTCGCTGAGGCCAATATAGCGACTGCGGTCACCGAGTGTCGCCGCCGTGGCAATTTCGGCGTGTCGCTGCAAGCCTTGGGCGAGGATAGCCAGCAAGGCCGGAGCTTGGTCCGAACTGAGTGATGCGGTTTGGGACATGGGGTAGCCTCCACAAGCGAAGAGGGCCACCCTTTTGGGGCAGCCCTCTTACGTTCGGATTTGGTTCGGTGCGAGATCAGGAGATATCGGCATACATCCACCACATCTTGCGTTGCGGGTTCCACTTGAATCCCGCCCCGGAAAGGAGTTCTTTCTTGGCTGCCGTATTGCCCGTGGCCACCACACAGGGACGGCCATCCTGGGCGGACACGGACTGGTAGGTGATGCCGTCGATTTTGGGCAAGGCAGGCAATGAGTTCTGAGCGCCGGGTTTAGGGGTTGAGGCGTTTTTATCGGCTTGGTTCGGGCCAGGGGCTTTGTGCGTCAGAGGGGCATTCTGCGGCCTTCTCGAAGGTCCAGCCGTTTTCGTGGGCAATTTTGCATCTTCGCCATCATCGTCGTCCGTGACGATCCCCAGCATGGCACTGAGAGCGTACCGCCTGGCATAGGTCATGGCGCTGCCCATGCCCTGAGGGTCAGCTTTGGGTAACGGCACCACAGCCAGTGAGGATTGCCATTGGCCGGATTCGGCATGGGTCAACTTCGTGACCAGCCCCAGATAACCAGGCTCGGCCGGTACCGGGAATTGCGTCATCCAAATGCTGTTGCCGAGCAAGGCTTCGCGGCAGGAGTCCATGACGCTATTGAGCGTCGCGTACCGATTTTGGACAAAGGGATTGGTAGCATCCTTCACCGCAGGCTGAATTGTTCGTTGCACGTTAATGAGAGCCTTGGCCAATTCTGAAATTTCTGTCGATTGATAGTTCTCCATACTGTACCCACTGGTCTAGAAGTTCTCCTCGATCGCCTCAACTGGCGTCAGATCGGATATGATCTCTCGCTTCAGACCAATAATATATATCTGAAAAAACTTGAACAACACCAATCAATGGAAAACACGAATAAGATACGACAAAAATCAATCACAGATACGGCTTGGCGTTGACCAGAGAAATATCAATGCCATAATCAAGCTTTGACACAACCTCCTCATAACACGTCCTGACATCAAACTTTGAACCATACTGCCTTCCGGCCAGCTCCGGTATTTCATGTCCAAAGATCTGTCGAAAAGTATCGTTATGCAGTCCTTTCACCTTAAAGAAATCACTAAAAGAATGCCGCAACGAATGAAACGTTTTATTCCCCCCAAGGTCTAATGCTCTGACCAATTTTCCAAAGGACTTTCCAGGCTGCTTGCCAAACTTGGGCGACAAAGCAGTCTTATTTAATTCGGGGAAAAGCCTTTCAACCCCTTTTTTCTTGAGCGACGCGTGATAATCAAGAAGCCCAACCTGAATCAAATCCTGATGGATAGGAATGATGCGTGCGGCGTTTTTATTTTTTAATAACTTCCGTTCGGTACCATCACGATAAGGATTGGCATTGACATCTATGACCCATACACGACCTTGTTCGGATTCATATATGTCATCGAGACTCAACTGGCACACCTCTTCGAGTCGCATACCCGTATAGACAGCTATAAGTGGAGCCCAGAAGAAAGAAGGTTGTTTAAAATCTCCTTTTACATAATGATCGCTTGCAAAAATCTTTTGGATATCCTCAGGGGAAAAAGCATCACGCAGGCCAATCTCTTGTCTATCGTCCTTAATAGAAAGCCCTTTAGCTGGATTCTGGGCTAAATGCCCTTCCCGCATACCCCAATCAAACATGCTTGATGCCGTTTCAACGATCACATTAACTGTCTTGACACTCAGTACGCGAGCAGGGGTCATTTCTAAAATATCGCTGATTGCTTTCCCTTTATATTCTTTCAACTTTGTTCTATTGGGCGGCAATTTGCGCAAAACATCCCGAAAATAGCGCATATCATCCCGAGAAACATCAGAGGCAGCTTTATCCCCCAGGATTTCTACCAAGTTAACGAGCCTCCCCCTATGATCCGCAACACCGTGATCTTTCCAGGCTCCATCAGAAAGCTTTGTTTGAATGTACTTTTCAATAAATTCAGACAATAATTCCCCACCAACAGAATCAGACTGCCCTTTTTCGACAACTACTTCTTCAATAACAGGAGGATATGGTTTATAAGGAGCCGCAAAAACAGTCTGCTCCATGAGGTAATCACCATTCGCTCTCGCCGCTTTAATCTTACTGTTCAGCACTTGTATTTTCAAATGCGCTTTTACAATTTGCAAAACATTCTCATTTGAAATCTCCTCAGGCTTAAAAACTCCTTCCGATATCAACACCGGGATACACTCTACAACAGACTTCACTAACGAATCAGGATTATCAACAAAACGACTCATGAGGCTGGCATTACTTGCTAAAAGTTGAGCAGCCGTCAACTCAATCCCAGGACCACTCACGCCCTTGCGCGGATGAATATTCATGTCATCCTTCTCTAAAAGAGCACGAAGATAGCCATTGAGCCTTTCCCGAATTTCTTTTTGAGAAATTGGTTGTTTATTTGGCTCTTCCAGCAAGCAGGCTAACCACTGAGCCAACTGTGATCGAATTTCTTGATAATCCAACAGTCCACCCCCAACAAGCTTTAGCAACAGGGCATATAAACCCGACGCTCTATGCCGAGCCTCCCGGACATATCCAGTCTTCAAACTGATGCGGATTTCAGTGTGACCCAATAGATCCCGGTATGCTTTTGGGAAAGCATACCGAAAATAGTAAAGATTGCCCTTAAGGTAAAGGTAGGTCGGCGAGGACCGCCGGATGGAGTGCACCGCCGACTGAGAATCGCCGGGGAGAAATCGTGACGAGGACCGTGGGGGTGAGAGTGCTTCCCTTCGGCCCTGGAGTGCTGCGCTGGCTTGTGACATGGCTGCGGCCCACGCCGGCGTACGGCATGTTTGACCCTGCGCTTTGACCCCTTTTTGCAAACAGGGGGAAAACACAGGGCTTTTTGAAGCCTGGCCACATCCCTGAAACAAAAAAAGAAGGGGTTGCAGCCTGTTAGCTGTAACCCCTTGTAAATGGTGCCGAAGGGGGGACTCGAACCCC
>CAZDKX010000368.1:0-4510 GCA_964505935.1 uncultured Syntrophobacteraceae bacterium | reverse complement strand
GGGTACGATCAGCTTTGCTGACGTCCAGACCAAAGCCCCCTTCGACTATGTCACGACAATCGACAAAGAGGCAGAAGCCCTGATCATCGACCGCATCCGGAAATACTTTCCCGATCATCGCATCATGTCTGAAGAGAGCCCCAACGAGGGCCTGCAGGACGGTATTTCCTGGGTCATCGACCCCCTCGACGGCACCGCCAACTTCATTCACGGTTTTCCTTTCGTTGCGGTTTCCATCGCCATCTGCGAAGACCAGAAACCAATCCATGGCTTTGTGCTCGATCCCCTGCGCCAGGAATTGTTTTCCGCCCACCGCGGCCACGGCGCCTATCTCAATGGGCAGCCAATCCGCACCAGCCAGCCGGGGGCCCTTAACGAAACCCTCATCGCCACCGGTTTTCCCCATCGCATTAGAGACCTTATCGAGCCTTACCTGGACACTTTCCGCGGCATCTTCCAGGAAGTCAGCGGCATCCGTCGGGCGGGAGCCGCCGCTCTTGATCTGGCCTATCTGGCGGCGGGACGAGTGGACGGCTTCTGGGAAGCAGGCCTCAAAGCCTGGGACATCGCCGCAGGCAGCCTGCTGGTCACCGAGGCCGGGGGCACGGTTAGCGATTTCTGGGGAACCGACGCCTATCTTCACAACGGTCATGTCATTGGCGGCACCTCGCTGGTACACCCCTTCCTGCTTGCCCAGGTGCAAAGCTCACTCGCCCCGGCCCTGATCGCCAGGTCCGCCGGCACCAAAAGCAACAGCTGACAGTTGGGAGGCGTCCAAGAATAGCCGGTAGGCTTTGTGAGTACTATTCTCATCCGCGAAGTCACACGAAAAACTGATCAAACACGCAGGCAAAACCCTTCGTGTTCTTCGTGCCCTTCGTGGTGAAAGAAGATGACTTGTTTGCGGACAACGCCTTAGCGAAAGGACGATCTCATGCCAGTCGTTGGAATCTATGGCTCACCCCGAAAGTCCGGAAATACCGATCAGATGCTCGATGCTTTCCTGGAGGGGGCGGAAGCGGCAGGCCGCGAGACCCGACGGCTTTACGTTCGTGACCTCGACATTCATGGGTGCCTTGGGTGCGGGCATTGTGACCGCACCGGCGTGTGCATCCAGAAAGATGATATGCAGCAGGTCTATCCGCTGCTGGAGGAGGCTCGATACCTTGTGGTGGCCTCACCCATTTATTTCTATAACGTCACCGCTCAACTCAAGCTCCTCGTGGACCGGACGCAGGCCCTCTACATGAAGCGGGAAATAGCCAGAAGAGCAGGACGAGGAATCGAGGAGACGCCGGCGCGCAAAGGCTTCCTGCTGCTGGCGGGCGCCACTCGCGGCAAGCGGCTTTTTGAAGGCTCCGTGCTGACCATGAAATATTTTTTCGATGCTCTGGGGGTCCACTACGCGGGGGAACTCTCGTTCAAGGAACTTGAAGAGCGCGGCGCCATCCTCCAGCACCCGCAAGCCATGGCCGCATGCCGTCAGGAAGGAAGGGATTTTCTGCGCAGCCCCTGAACCGCCCGCCCACGACTCGTGCCACGGCCCTCTCAGCACTCAGGACTCGGCACCTGGCCCTTCCCTCAGTTCACATCCTGCCTCCGCGAAGGGAAAGATGCAGTTCCGTAGGTTGGGTTGAGCAGCTTTTCGCGAAACCCAACAAATGCGGCACGAGCAAAAAGGAAGAATTATAATATGTTGTTGGGTTTCGCTCCGCTCAACCCAACCTACCCTTCCATCATCACCCATTACCCATCATCGAGCCCACATCCTTCTTCTGCGAAAGGAAAGACACAGCGAGTGTCCAGGGTACCAATGAAATCCTCCAGGCGTCTCAGGCCTTCGACCCGCAGGAATCTTCGGAGTCCCGAGACGATCTCCTGAGAAACCCTGGGATTCACAAAGTTGGCCGTCCCCACCTGTACGGCGCGCGCGCCCAGCAGCAGGAACTCAAGGGCATCCGTCGCCTTCATGATCCCGCCGATCCCGATCACCGGGCAGGTAACCGCCTGCAGGACTTCATAGGTACAGCGCAGCGCAATCGGCTTGATCGCCGGCCCCGAAAGCCCGCCGATGATGTTCGCCAGCTTGGGCCGCCGGGAAAACACATCCACCGCCATGGCCGCCACGGTGTTGATGCATGACAGAATATCACTGCCGGCATCGGCGACCGCGCGGGCAATTACCCCAATACCGGTCACGTTGGGGGTGAGCTTGGTGATGAGCGGCAGGGTCGTGCGGCGGCGAACGGCCCGCACCACTTCGGCGGCAGTCTCGGGGTTCGTGCCGAAAAGCATGCCTCCTTTCTTGACGTTGGGGCAGCTGATATTGATTTCGAGGGCAGTGACCCCGTCCACCCCGTCGAGATGTGATGCCAGCTCCGCATAGTCTGCCACCGTGTTCCCAAAGATGTTGACGATCACCGGCACCTGCCGGGCCCGCAGAAAAGGCAGCTTGTCTGCCAGAAAGGATGCCACCCCGACATTTTCCAAACCGATGGCGTTGATCAGCCCGGAGGCGGTTTCCACCAGGCGGGGGGGAGGATTGCCGGGGCGGGGTTTAAGAGAAATCCCCTTGACCACCACCGCCCCCAGCTGATCGAGGTCGATGAAGTCGGCATACTCCTCACCGTACCCGAAGGTGCCGGAAGCCACCAGCACCGGGTTCCTGAGGTGCAGCGGTCCTAGCTGTACCGATAAATCGGGGGCGTTATCAGCTGCCTTTGAAGCCTGGTCCATGCGATTGATCCTGCTTGAAAGATAGGACCGTCCTTGCAGACGTGAAGGTAGTTGTCGGCACTCGGATCATCCGGGTGGGGGGCGGGCAAGGCGCAGCCCAGGCAGGCCCCGATGCCGCACGCCATGAGCGATTCCAGGGAAAGCTGGGCGGGAACGTCTGCAGCCAGGGCCCACCTGGCTACCTGGACCTGCATGACGAGCGGTCCGCACGCGTAGAGCAACGTCGGGCGGAGCCGATCCGACCCGGTCAGCGATTCGAAAAGGTGAGTGATGACTCCCCTAAACCCCAGCGTCCCGTCATCGGTGCTGCAATGTACCGTGATCCCCAAGTCCTCGTAGGGCCCCGTCGGGATCATCTCCGCCGCCGTCCGCACCCCATAGAAAAGATGAAGATCATGGCCTTCAGCCCAGTTGGCGGCAACGATCTTCGTCATCAGCTCGTGAAAAGGCGCGATGCCAATGCCGCCGGCCATGAGCGCTACCACCCGTTGTTCCCGGCTGGGCAGGCTGAAGCCGTTCCCCAGGGGCCCGACGGCACTCAGAGAGGTTCCGGGACGGCATTGGGAAAGCCACCAGGTGCCCTGCCCGGTCACGCGGTAGAGGATCTCGATCACCCCCTCATGGGGCAGGATGCGATGGAACGAAAAGGGGCGTTTGAGCAGCGGGTCGCTGCCGCTGCGGACCTGGAGCATGAGGAACTGGCCGGCCCGCGCCGTCGCAGCGATGCGCTCGCAACGGAGCCGCAACCGGTAGGTGCGCTCCGCGACTGCCTGTTGTTCGAGCAGCAGCGCCTCCTCCTGATATTTGGCCATGGGTCCCTTCCCTGGCCGGTCAATGCCATGCCAGCACGGCGGCATTCCGGCCGGTGGTCTTTTCTCCCCGATACGAGAAAAACATGCTCGTTTCGCACACGGTACAGCGGTTGGCAACCTCGATATGTTCGGGTCGCAATCCTGCGTTCACCAGCTGCCAGCGGGTGATGGCCCAGAAGTCGAAATAGGTGGGCCTGGTCTGAAACCGCCAGAAGGAAGCGGGGAGCTCCTCGACATAGTTCCGAAATTCAGCGCAGCAGGGACCCAGGGAAGGCGAGATGCCGGCCAGGATGTCCTGGGGACGACAGCCAAACCGCTCACGCAGCAGAGCAACCACCTTGACGGGGATTTCCCCGGCACTTCCCCGCCAGCCGCAATGAACGTTGGCAATGACCCGCCGCACCGGATCGACAAGGAAGATCGCCTGGCAATCGGCAATCTTGATCAGGAGCCCAACGCCCTGCTGATCGGTTACCAGAGCGTCCCCCGGCGGGGTGAGCAGGATCGGGTGGCGCTCGGTCGCCTCTCCCAGGCAGCGACGATCCACCACATGAATGGTGTCGCCGTGAACCTGCCTGCTCGCCACCAGCGGTTCCACCCCTATGACCTGTTTGACGTTGAGCAGGTTTGCCGCCACCGCTTCGGGAGCATCGCCATTGTTCCAGGCCACATTGAGCGTGGCGTAAGGCCCCCGGCTGACCCCGCCATGGCGGGTGAATATCCCATGCTCCAAGCCGGAGACGGCAGAGAGGTTATCAAAAGTATGCCTCAAAGGCTCCACGAAATCATGAGAACACTTCATTTCGGTCCATCCAAGCTCCCAGGGTTGTCTCTGCTCGCCAACCTTTACGGATGGGGGAGGACAAAACTGGATTCCCGCTAAAAGCATGCGGGAATGACGGATAGTGCATGCCCCCTCGCCCAAGCCCTCCAACCGTCCCCTTCTGGCTCTTAACCTCCCA
>CAZDKX010000367.1:0-4523 GCA_964505935.1 uncultured Syntrophobacteraceae bacterium | reverse complement strand
CGGAATGACGGTTGTCGAATCCTGGCGGGCCTGGCGGTTTATCACGCTAATCCGCGATGAGCCACGAAAGCAAGGTGGAGCTGAAGATGAGTGGCGGATCTTACACCGAACTGAAGCAGTTGGGCAAAATCGTTGACATTCCTGCTCGCCCGGAAGATGCGTTACTCGATACTTTTCCAAATCAAAACCCAACCCTCGACTATGTGGTCCGCCTCACGGCACCCGAACTCACAACGCTGTGCCCCATTACCGGCCAGCCGGATTTTGCCGTCCTCATCATCGATTACGTGCCCGGCGACAAACTGGTCGAGAGCAAGTCTTTCAAGCTATTTCTGGAGAGTTTCCGCAATTTCGGCATCTTCAATGAAGATTGCACCGCTTACCTTCACAGTCGCCTGAAAGCGTCCCTGCAGCCCAAATACCTCAGGGTTGCCGGGCTATGGAGCGCGCGCGGCGGCATCACCATCGATGTCGTCATCGAGAGCGGCAGCCTTCCTCCGAACTGTGCCCCGCTCCCCCTGGACCGGACCGCCTACCGGGGGGGGAGAATATGATTTCGGATTTCGGATTTCGGATTTCGGATTTCGGATGTCGGATGTCGGATGTCGGATGTTGGATGTCGGATGTTGGATGTTGGATGTCGGATGTTGGATGTTGGATGTTGGATGTTGGATTTCGGATTTCGGATTTCGGATGTCGGATGTCGGATGTTGGATGTCGGATGTCGGAAGACAGCATCACGAGTACCGGGTTTTCCAGTTTTTAGCTTCCGGTGTCGAGTTTTGAGAGCATCATGAACCTTGCTTTCAGCACGAATGCTTATACTGCGTATCCCGTCGCCGAAGCGGTGGCCAGGATCGCGGCGGCCGGCTACGGTGGGGTGGAATTGCTCGCTGACGTTCCCCATCTTTACCCGTGTTCCCTGACTGAATCGGGGCTGGCAGAACTCACCGCCGTTCTGGACGCGTGGGGATTGGCGGTAGCCAACATCAATGCCAATACCGCCATGGGCTACTACGGGCGGCCCTTCTGGGAACCGCTCTTTGAACCTTCGCTCGCCAATCCCGATGAGACGGCAAGGAAATGGCGCATCGAGTATTCGAAACGATGCCTTGATCTTGCCGCCATTTTGGGTTGCCGGAATGTGAGCCTTACCTCCGGACGTGTTGTTCCCGGAAGCAGTCCGGATAAGGCCCTGGAGCTGCTCCAGGGTTCCCTCGAAACCGTGCTGGCTCATGCCGAAAGAGTCGGCGTCAGGGTTGGCATTGAATACGAGCCCGGGCTCCTGGTGGAGCGCTGCGAAGAGCTGCTGCAGCTCATGGAGGCCATGGCTTCCCCTTTCCTGGGAGCGAACCTGGATCTGGGCCACAGTCATGTCCTGGGGGAAGATCCGGAAACCGTTATTGCCAGTCTGTCACCGCGGATCTACAACATCCACCTCGAGGACATCCGTGGCCGCAAGCACTATCATCTGATTCCCGGCCAAGGGGACATGGATTTCCCCAACCTTATGCAGATCCTCAAGAAATATGCCTACGACGGTTTCCTCACCGTGGAGCTCTACACGTTTCCGCACGAGCCGGATGAGGCAGCGAGGCAAGCCTTTCGCTACCTTGAAAAACTCCTTATCGAGACGAAAGAGGAATTGCCGTGAAGTTTGCTTTCAGTTCCAATGCCTTTCGCCGACATAGTCTGCTCAACACCATCCGCCTGCTCTCTGCCATCGGGTATGAGGGAATCGAGATCATGGCCGACATCCCCCATGCCTATCCGAATCATCTGACGAAAGATGACCTCAGAGACCTCAGGAAAGCCCTGGATGACGCGGGGATGGCCATTTCCAACCTCAACGCCTTCATGCATCATGCGGACGGGGACACCTACCACCCGACATGGATTGAGCCCGACCCCGCCTTGAGGGCGAAGCGGGTCAACTACACCTTGCGCTGCATTGAGCTGGCGGCAAGCCTTGGCGTGCATACGTTGTCGACCGAACCCGGCGGCCCGCTGCTGGGTATGCCCCCGGAGGAAGGATTGCGCCTCTTCAGGGAGGGACTCCAGACGGTCACCGAACCCGCCCGAAAACAAGGCATCCGCATCCTCATCGAGCCCGAACCGGGTCTGCTCATTGAAAACAGCAGCCAGTTTTCCAGCCTCTTCGCCGAACTCGACCCGGAGGTTTTCGGCCTCAACTG
Source organism: uncultured Syntrophobacteraceae bacterium (assembly GCA_964505935.1). Taxonomy (GTDB): domain Bacteria; phylum Desulfobacterota; class Syntrophobacteria; order Syntrophobacterales; family Syntrophobacteraceae; genus JADGQM01. The sequence continues at coordinate 2,328 of CAZDKX010000367.1, read as the reverse complement.
CGATATCGGCCATTTCTTCTGCGTCGGGGAAGACCCCGTCCGGGTTATCCAGCAGCTACAGCCGGCCATTCATCACTTTCATCTGGAGGACATTGCGGCATCGCGCGAACACTATCATCTGATGCCTGGGGAAGGGGCGATCGACCTGGCCCGCGTGCTCCAGGCCATCTCCCGGATCGGTTATGAAGGTTTCGTTACGGTAGAGCTCTACACCTACGAAGAACAGCCGGAAGATGCGGCCCGGAGAGCCTATCGCTATCTGCAGGACTGGCGGCAATCCCGATAAGGTTCAGGCCTTCAATGAGAGCTTCATCTGCCCTTAGCCTCCTTCCGCGGCTTTCGTAGAGGAGACAGGGTTCAAAATCAGGGCTGGTTGCGCCGGGAAGGCTGCTAGACCAGGCGCGCCGTCAGGTAATCGATGGTGATCGGCAGGTTGAGCTCGAGTCGCGGGATGGTTTGAATGCTAATGGTTGGCCGCTTTACCTGGCACTGGTCCAGGTGCCCTCCATGGAGGCGGTCCTCGGTCAGGAAGTGCAGATGATATCCGGGATGGAGGAGCGATTTGATAAACCGGGGGGTGAAGAACCCGGCCAGGGTACCCCGCACCTGCTGATACTCGAAGACCTTGGGCTTCACCTCCGAAATGGGCCGCCACGCCTCCTGCTTGGGCACGGACCACACCCGGATGGCGCTGAATTCACCATCAATCCGGACCGCCGAAAAGACGTTGGGAGAAGGTAGGAGTCGCTCGAGCAGGTTTTTGAACCCGACGTAATCCAGGTCCTGCTCGATTTCCTCCACGGTGGCCGGTCTGAAGAAGGTCACGCAGGAAAACGGCGTCTCCGCCGTATCGCTCACCTCATGGGCAAAACCATCTTCCTTCAGCTGGTAGACGGTGCCATCCAGCATCATCATTTCCCCGTCCAGGTCGTTAAAGGTCCCCAACCCGAAGTTGCCATGCTGCCTCAACTCTCGAATCGTCGTGTTTTCCTCGTAGCAACCTTTCATCAAAGCATCCACGGGAGCCGACAAATAGACCGCATTCTGTGCCTGAGCATGATGCAGGAATTGATGCAGGGCGGCCCGGACGACTTCCGAGACTGACATTCCCAGGCGCTTCGACGCGTCTGCGATGGGTTGCAGGAATTCCTCGGGGAGGGTCGGGGGCAACACGGCGGAGCGCTTTTCACTGCCTTCGGCCATCGTTTCCTCTCCTTTCCTCACCACTGAGAGCGGCACCTATTACGACAACTCTTTGCTCCCGCCCCCTTCTCACAGGTGGGGTTTGCGCGCCAGCCCCAAAAAGGAAAACGGTCTTTTCCAGAAAGCTGTCTTCGGTGTCCGAATCTTAAGGGGCAAGGGATCACAGGTTGACACCGGCTCTCCCTGAATGATCTGCCAGGGGATATCACGCACCATCTGCATCGCCATGTCGGAACCCACAATGCCCGCCGCTGCTTCACAGGCATCGGCCAGGCGGGGGGGGCGGGCGGTGGCCCCATGGGCGTCCGAAGCAAGGATATGGGCCATGCGGTGTTGCAGAAGCATCACGGTAAATTGCTGCACCCGCTCTCCGAAAAGCCCCAAAAGGCTTGCACCGGTTATCTGAGTCAGGACCCCCATTTCGGTCAGTTTGAAGAGCCGCGCCGGGTTTCTCAGGAACGCCAGATTGCGCTCGGGATGGCTGATCACGGGTCTGAGCCCCCGCATCTGCAGGTCCCAGAAGAGCTCTTCCAGGTTGCCCGGCAAAACGTCCGTCGGCAATTCGACGAGTACGACGGTCATGGTATCGTTGATGGTCAGGACCTCGCCCGCTTCGATGGCTTGATGGAGGCCAATCTCCAGACGGACTTCAGAGCCGGGGTAAATCCGCAGAGGAATCCCATGAGCATCCAACTGCTTCCGATATTCCGCCATGGCCTGCATGGTTATCTCTCGGGTGTTTTCATAGGCCCCCCGCACCCAGTGGGGGGTGCACACCACCCCCTCAATACCGTCCTCCACCGCCACGCGCGCCATCGCCAAACTCTCTTGCCAATCGCATGAACCGTCATCCAATCCGGGAAGACAGTGATTGTGAAGATCGAACATGGAAGCGTTCCTCAAAAGATAAAACAAGCAGTGACCGCTTTCATTCTCCTGCTTCTGCCGACCAGAGCCGAAATTCCCATACCATGGACCTAGAAGGCGAGATGAAATGGGATGATTTCTATGGTTCCCTTATTCACTCATAGTATGGCAGGATCGGATCGTCTTCTCAACCCATTTCCTCTGTCAATTTTTCCTTGCAATCTGCCATGGGGCATGCTAAGCAATACGGGCTTTTTC
>CAZDKX010000366.1:0-4524 GCA_964505935.1 uncultured Syntrophobacteraceae bacterium | reverse complement strand
GCGTCGCCACGATGGGATGGGCGACCGTCGTATTGGAACCGATGGCGAAAATGCAATTGGCGTCTTCCAGTTCATCAAAGGAGTTGGTCATGGCGCCGCTTCCAAAGGCGAGGGCAAGACCTGCCACCGTGGGACCGTGTCAGAGACGGGCGCAATGATCGACGTTGTTGGTGCCGATTGCGGTGCGCGCAAACTTCTGAAGGACGTAATTCTCTTCATTGACACAGCGGGCGGAACTGAGAAAGCCGATGCTGTCAGGTCCGTGTTCATCCCTGATCCTTCGAAGCTCTTTGGCGGCATGGCCCAGGGCCTCGTCCCAGGATGCCTCCCGAAAGGCCCCGTTCTCCCGGATAAGGGGCGTTTTGAGCCGGTCAGGATGCTGGATGAATTCGTGGACGTTCCAGCCTTTGATGCAGAGCTTCCCCTTGTTGGTAGGACTGGTCTTTGACGGTAAGGTCTGGACGATTCGGCCGTCCAACACCTCGAGCCACATCCCACAGCCACAAGCGCAAATTGGGCACGTCGTGAGTATCGATTTGAATTCCATCCGCAGATAACCTCCCCTTTGCAGTGTCATAGGCAACTGGTACCGACCGAACCTCACCATTACCTTACTCTCGTCATTTTTATATGTCAATAATGACATATAAAAAACCAGGCCCAATTCCTGGCGTTCCCAGACTGGTGGCAGCTTTGGACTGGGATTATTTCATTGCAAGGGTTTGCGTGTGAGGTCCTGTGGTCGTGGTGAGTCGAGAGATTGCTTGATTCTTGAAATTTCGCGTTTGCGTGAGCTATAATGCCCAAAAAATAGGAACTTGAATGGGAGGTAGCGACCCCGGTGATTGCATCGCAAGCGGGGCTAACCTGAAACGCCTGAGACATGGTGTCGTCGCGGGCAGAAGGCAAATCTTCAATATTGTTCCACGGTTTTTGCGCCTTCCGTGCATGCAATGAGGCCAGGAATAGACTCCATGAGCACCCCCAGAGAAACGGACCACGATCTCACGCCCGCGCCATCGGTACTCGTCACTCCCGAGGATGCTCTGACATCCCTGGAAGAAGCCACCCTGGAGGAGTCCTGGTTTGCTCTTTACGTCCAGGTAAACCACGAACGGGAAGTCACCAAACGCCTGGAGCAAAAGGAGATCAACGCCTTTCTGCCGCTCTTTGAGCGCTGGAGCAAGCGGCGGGACCGTCGCAAGAGAGTCTCCGTACCGTTGTTCCCGGGCTACCTTTTCATCCGAACGGTACTCGACAACCCAACCCACGTTCACATTCTGAAAACGCCGGGGGCCTTGACCCTCATCGGCAATTCGGAAGGGCCGCTGGCGATACCGTCTTATCAGATCGAGAGCCTGCAGACCATGCTCCACTCACCTCAGCCTATCCAGTTGAATCCGTATTTGAAGGAGGGTGACTGGGTGCACGTCCTTCGCGGGCCATTGGCTGGATGCATGGGCATATTGCTCAGGCAGAACCCGAAGAAGGGGCGCCTGATCGTGAGTGTTGATATCATCTGTCGCTCGGTCAGCGTGGAACTCGATATGGAGGATGTGGAACCGATCGCCCCTCCTCCGCCGGCTGCGGTTGCTTGAACTCCAATACTGTCAACATGATGCCATCGCTCTGCCGCTGTCCGCACCTCGTTAGCGGGTGAAAAGGTGGGCCTCGATCCGGCTGCCCGCATCGAGCCCCTCGACGTGGGCGGGGACGATAACGTACCCGTCGGCGCGCCCGAGGATGCTGATCATCGCCGATTTTCCAAAAAGGGGTTTGACCAACACCGCATCGCCCTCGCGGGCCAGGGCTACCGGGACATAGTCGGTACGGCCATGGACCGAAGGGAGTCGGCTGGCGAGGACGCCGTGCCGGGTATTCCCCACTTCCAGGGTGGAGCCCCCCCCTGCCATCCCCTGCAAAACCGCCAGGGAAGGCAAAACCAGAGCACGACAGACCATCAGGGCGGAGACCGGCTGGCCCGGCAGTCCCCAGAAGACCTTCTTGCCGACGCGCGCCAGAATTGTTGGTTTTCCCGGACGGATGGCGACCCCGTGAACGAGCAGTTCCGCTTCGGCAAACCCTTCCAGGATGCGCACGGTGAAATCGCGCGTCCCCACCGAACTGCCGCCCGAAAGCATCACCACATCATGTTCGGCAAAGGCTTCCCGGCAGGTGCTCACCAGGGCTTCCAGACGATCCTCCACCACCGCCTGAAAACCGATGATTGCCCCTATTTCCTGGATTTCCGCGGCAAGGCTGTAGCGGTTGACATCGCGGATCTTTCCGGGCGGGAGGGGTGCGGTCGAAACCGGCATCACTTCGTCCCCGGTCGAGAGCACCGCCACGCGGGGCCGGCGATGCACCTTCACTTCAGCGATCCCCAGGGCAGCAAACATGCCCACATCCTGCGGACGAAGACGCCATCCCCGGGGCAGCAATTCCTCGCCAGGGGCAATATCTTCGCCGACCCTCAACACATTCTCACCAGGGGCCACCGCTCTGGTCACTTCCAGGGTTTGGGCATCGAGCAGCTGCGTGTATTCGACCATGACCACGGCATCGGCGCCTGTGGGCAGCATGCCGCCGGTAGGGACCGCAACAGCCTGCCCCGGCTCGACGGTGAGAGCGGTCCCGGAACCCATGGTCACTTCCCCGCTGATCTCAAGCAGGGCCGGCAGGGTTTCCGAGGCCCCAAAGGTGCTTCGAGCCCTCACCGCATAGCCGTCCATCACCGCCCGGTCGAAATGGGGCACCGGTTCAAGAGCCTGCAAGGGGGCCGCCAACATGCGACCGCAAGCGGCATCCAACGCCAGGGTTTCCTCCGGCAGCGGTTCGAATCTGCTCAGCAATTCCAGCACCTCATCAACGGTTCTGACTTTGAGAAATTCGCTCATGATCGGTATCCTCCCTGCAATATTCAGCGTGGTCCAGGATAAAGCTTTTGCAGCTCGGTGGAAAGTCTCCGGGAGCAGTCCAATAACAACTTTGGTTCATTTAGATGAGGTAATGGCACAACTTGGCGGGAGGTTGGGAGAAAAGCAGCAAGACCTCCCTCCAAAAGAAGTCAAGGGGGAGAACCCTCAGGCTCTCCCCCTTTCTTTATGAGGCTCTCGTGGAACCGCTCCGGCGACGGGGAGGCCGCCGCCGGAATGCTGATGCTCGTACGCTAGTGGTGCTACTCGCTGGGCTACAGGACTTTGGCAAACGCTGTTTTCGCAATCTTGCCCATTTCGCCGAGGTTCTCGACCACGGTGATGCCGGCGGCCTGCATGGCTTTGATCTTGCCCTGAGCGGTACCGCTCGAGCCGCTGATGATGGCGCCGGCATGGCCCATACGGCGTCCCGGAGGAGCGGTGAGACCGGCGATGAAGCCGATGACCGGTTTCGTTACGTTCGCCTTCACGAAATCAGCCGCATCTTCCTCGGCGGAGCCGCCGATTTCACCCACCATGATGATGGCCTTGGTTTCCGGGTCGGCCTGAAACGCGCCGAGGCAATCGATGAAGTTCGTGCCGTTGACGGGATCGCCACCGATGCCGATAACCGTGCTCTGACCGATCCCCATGCTGCCGATCTGGTGCACCGCTTCATAGGTGAGGGTCCCAGAGCGGGAGACGATGCCGACGGGGCCGGGGGTATGAATGTGGCCCGGCTGAATGCCGATCTTGCACTGGCCGGGAGTGATGATCCCGGGACAGTTGGGACCGATGAGCCGGCTCTTGCCGCTCTTGAGGTAATTCTTGACCTTCAGCATGTCCATCACCGGAATGCCTTCGGTAATGGCCACGATCAGGGGAATGCCAGCCTCGATGGATTCCAGAATGGCATCCGCACAGAAGGGAGGCGGCACAAAAACCATGGCCGCATTGGCGCCGGTTTCCTTGACCGCCTTGGCTACCGTATTAAAAACCGGAATGCCTTCAACGTTCTGGCCGCCTTTGCCGGGAGTCACACCCGCCACCACGTTCGTGCCGTAGGCCTTGCAGTTCATCGTGTGGAACTGACCCTCACGTCCCGTAATACCCTGAACCATCAACCTTGTATTCTTGTCCACCCAAATGCTCATGAGATCTCCCCCTTCTACCCTTTTGCGACGGCTGCAATTTTTTGGGCGGCGTCTGAGACGTCTTTTGCCGTTATCAGGTTAAGCCCGGACTTCGCCAGGATCTCCCGGCCCTGCTCCACGTTGGTACCTTCCATGCGGATGACCACGGGAATCTTGATACCGACCTTCTTGGCCGCTTCGACCACACCGTTGGCCAGCCGGTCGCATCGCAGAATGCCGCCGAAAATGTTGATCAGTACCCCCTTGACTGCGGGGTCGGCCAGGATGATCCGGAAGCCGTTTTCCACCTGCTCGGCACTGGCGCCGCCACCCACATCCAGGAAGTTTGCGGGGGCCGCTCCGGCCTGTTGAATGATATCCATGGTCGCCATGGCCAGACCGGCGCCGTTCACCATGTTGCCGATATTGCCGCCCGGCATCTTGATGTAGTTGAGATCATACTTGGAAGCCTCGAC
>CAZDKX010000365.1:0-4529 GCA_964505935.1 uncultured Syntrophobacteraceae bacterium | reverse complement strand
TGGCAGGAGGAATTTGTTGGCGAACCAGCTGTTACCTGACCGGCTCAAAGCGCTGTGGCAGGATGTCGATCGGCACCTGCTCACTCTTGAACAGTTCAATGAAGAACAGGAAAGAGGTCTTGCCGAATATCGAAGCCTGTGGGAACAGGCCTTGATCTGTGAAGGCCGCGAGGATCTGCGGGAAAGCCTGCATGCGGAGCTGGCCAGGTTTTTTGGCTGTGGGGATTTGTCTGAAATAGAGCGCCGTTGTGCCCGTGCCCTGGCCGACGTCAAGGACGAATGGTGCGGCGCGGTGGACCGGGCGGATCAGCAGAGCGTTGCCAGGTTTTACAACGAGAGCGAGGCGATGATCTATGAGCTGATGGGGTGGCACACCCTGGGCGACGACACTTCCCCGCTTGCCTATGTCGTGGCGCTCCGGTTTGCCCTGATGCATGGCTGCGAATGCTATCTGGATTTCGGCGCCGGCGTTGGCTCCGGAGCCATTCTTTTCGTCCGGCATGGATTGGAAGTCACCCTGGCCGACATCAGTTCCCCGATGCTGGATTTCAGTCAGTGGCGTTTCTGCTTGCGGGACCTGGCGGCACAATTCGTGGACCTCAAGACCAGCAGCCTGCCGTCCCAGACCTTCGATATCGTGGCCGCCATGGATGTTTTCGAACACCTGGTGGAGCCTGCCCAGACCGTGACCGACCTCTGGCAAAGCATGAAGCCCGGAGGCTTTCTCTTTGGCCGTTTTCACTCGGAAGTGGACGAAGACCGCCCTCATCACATCGTCCAGGATTTTGGGCCGACCCTCGATCGCCTGCATGAACTGGGCTTCGTGGAAGTCTGGCGCGATGAATGGCTCTGGGGTCATCAAGTCTTCCAAAAGCCGCGTTAGCCCAATCCCGCCTTTCAACCTCAACTTAACCTCCCTCATGTTAGGTTACCTCCAGACTGAAGACGGTAGGCAATGACAACCGGCTAAACGCTGCCTGCTTTGGGGCAAGGAGGTAGGACCATGAACCGGCGTGAAGAATACGAGGAGAGGAACAGGGTGAACGGCTTTGCCATTCTTGATGAGGACTTTGACCTCATGCTGGGTGACATGTGCTGCGAACCCCGCGAGGAAACAAGCCTTGAGAAGATTCGGAGGCTCCTGGGCCTCAATCGCACCAACTGTCTCGATCCGACGTCACGGCTCTTCCCGCGCTAGCCGCCGTTACTTTTGCTTTTGATTGACACTGCCCGGCTTTCAGCTTATTAACTTCGCTTCGTCGGGAAGAAGGTGTGCTCACCCTTGAGCCATGGAAGATCCTCATGCATGCGGAGTTGGAATGATGGGTGCCGAGAAGCCGGATACGCTGGAGATTGTGGAACTGCTGCTCACTGCCGAGATCTTTAACCGGTCGGAGGACCTCAACGAGGACGACCTGCCACCCAAAATACGGAAATACTACTTCAATCCTGAGACCAAGGGCGTCAACCGGCCGCTGAACGTTACCCTCAAAGCCGCCGAAAAGATTTCGGGACAGGACCGTATCCGGCGGCTCATCAAGGAGCTGCCTTTCATAATCTACGAAGAGATCGGGTTTCAGTTGCGACTCACGAGCTTCGATACCGCGGCCGGCTGGTTCGCCGGCCAGGATTCGCTCCCCCTCATCAGGGCCAATCCGGTACTCGCCTCATTCTATGAGAACCACGGCACCCTGGAGGTCAGCTATGCTGAGGTGCGCTCCCGGAATCAGCCGTTCTCCGCCGATCGGGAATTGATCGAGGCCAAGATCAAAAAACTCTGCAGCGACAAGAAAGAAGCGGATGAACTGCTCAAGCTGGCAACCATCCGGGCCCCGGAGGATGTGCGGGACCAACTGGACGATCTGGTGCTGACCGAGGAGCAGCGGGAGGAGATCGCCAAGGCCGGCAAGGCCCTTGAGCATCGGCAATACCTCAAGGATGTGGGCCTGTATGAAATCGGCAAAATCCTCCTGGTGGGCCCCCCGGGGACCGGCAAGACCTCTTCGGCGCGAGCGCTGTCCCGGTGGTTTGGACTGCCCCTGGTCGAGGTGAAGCTTTCCATGATCACCAGCCATTACCTGGGGGAAACCTCGAAGAATATCGACAAGGTCTTCCTCCTGGCCAAGGAGCTCAGCCCCTGCATTCTTTTTATCGATGAGTTCGACTTCGTGGCCAAGACCAGAGGTTCCGAAGACCACGGCGCCATCAAACGGGCTGTCAATACGCTCCTGAAGGCCATCGATGAAATCAGCCTGATCGAGGACAGCGTGCTGCTCATCGCCGCCACCAACTATCCGCAGCTCCTGGATTACGCCGCCTGGCGTCGGTTCGACAAGGTGCTGGGCTTCTTCCGCCCGGATGCCGACATGCGGCGCCGCATCCTGGAAAAGGTCCTCGACCGCATGGACGCCGAGATTGACCCCCTCGAGCTCGCCCGCCTCACCGAGGGCTATACCGGCTCGGACCTGCGCCTGGTGGTCCGGGAGGCCGTCCTCAACGCCCTTCTGCAGGACCGCAAGAAACTCGATCAAAGGGATCTCATCCGGGCGGTCGAACAGTTCGATCGCCGCATCGCCGAACACCGGCAGGGCAGCAACACCTGATCTGAATCCACCTGAATATCGGCGGTGGCGCTTCGGGACCGGCAAGTATTGTCGGGTCCCGTGAAGAGGACGCCCCGCCGCCTATTTTTCCCGCGAACAGTTGACTATTGACCCTTCCTGTCCAATATTCAGTGCCAGTGTCAGCAGGGTAGTAAGAAGCACATCGTGGCCGTTGTCGGCTCTTTGCTTGTGGATAGACTCAACAAAGGAGGAAAGTATGGGAGAACGACCTGGTGGCGTAACGTTTCAAGGAAATCCCCTTACGCTGGTTGGCAAGGAAGTGAAGGCGGGCGACAAGGCCCCTGCCTTCCAGGTCCTCGACAATGGGCTTGGCCCGATGAGCCTGGCCAACTATGCGGGGAAAGTAGTCATCATTTCATCGGTTCCTTCCCTGGACACGCCGGTCTGCGACCTTGAGACCCGCCGGTTCAACGAGGAAGCCGCCAACTTGGGCAAAGACGTGGTGGTGCTTACCGTCAGTATGGACCTTCCCTTTGCTCAGGCCCGGTGGTGCGGCGCCGCCGGGGTCAGTCATGTGACCACCCTTTCGGACCACCGGGACGCCAGCTTCGGTGAAGCCTACGGGGTCCTGATCAAAGAGCTGCGGCTCCTGGCCCGGGCGGTTTTCGTGGTCGACCGCAAAGGGGAGGTGCGCTACGTCGAGCTCGTCAAGGAAATCACCCATGAGCCTGATTACGATGCGGCCCTCAAAGCCGCCAAGGCCTGCGTCTAGAATAGCTTGAAACCCCAAGCCGTGATCCTTTCGCATCACTGCTTGGGGTTGCGAGATCCCCTGGCAGACCCCCGCATCTTCCGCCGGCGATTATGGAAAGGTGCTTCCCCTCTGGGAGGCTTCGCTCTTTCGCTCGTTTCCAAGCTCCAGCTTGGGAACGCAGGTAGCGAAGCTCCCGCTTCGCATGCCATCTCAGTAATGCGCAGCATCCCAACGTCTCAGCAAGTCAGGGCTTCCCAGCAGACCGGTTCCCAGGCTGGAGCTTGGGAAGATGACTAGCTCCAACAAAGCTCGGGCTACTCTCAAAAGACTTGAGGAAGCCGGGATGATATGGTTTTATAGCATGTGGCTTGGTGGATTTTGCGGTTCATTCAGCAGAGAGAGGAGACCATATGGCGAAGGTTGGTGTACTGCTTTCGGGGTGTGGGGTATTTGACGGGGCGGAGATTCACGAGGCGGTCCTGACGCTGCTGGCTCTGGACCGGGCGGGGGCCCAGATCGTCTGCATGGCGCCGAATATGGAACAGGCCCATGTGATCAATCACCTGACCCAGGAGGTGACGGCGGAGAAGCGCAATGTGCTGGTGGAATCGGCGCGGATTGCCCGCGGGGAGATCAAGGACCTCAAAGACGTGCAGGCGGGAAACCTCGACGCCCTGATCATACCCGGCGGCTTTGGCGCAGCCAAAAACTTGAGTGATTTTGCCTTCAAGGGACCCGCTGCCACGGTTCATCCCGAAGTCCAGCGGCTCCTCAACGATCTCGCGGCGGCAGGCAAACCCATCGGCGCCATCTGCATTGCCCCGGCCACGCTGACCAAGGCCCTGGCCGACCGCAAGCCCGAAGTGACCATCGGCAGCGATGCGGGCACCGCCTCCGCCATCGAAGCGATGGGTGGGCAGCACAAAGCCTGCTCGGTGGATATGATTCATTTCGATACGAAGAACAAGCTGGTCTCCACCCCCGCTTACATGCTCGGGCCAGGCATTAAGGATGTTGCGCAGGGCATCGACAAACTGGTCGCCAGGATTGTCGAACTGGTAAAATAGCAAAGAAATAGGGGGTTAGAGGGGGTAATGCCCATCGGCCTTGCTGACCCTCCTCAGGCTCCTCCCCTCGCGAGAGGCGAATTTCCCGATGGTTTTCAAGGAGATGTCGTAATGGCGGGCACGGTCAATCCGGGAGAACAACTC
>CAZDKX010000364.1:0-4533 GCA_964505935.1 uncultured Syntrophobacteraceae bacterium | reverse complement strand
CTCACCCTGATTCGTGATATCGCCCATCGGAACGATATCCCAAAAGAGCTCAAGACCGAGATCAAGCACACGCTGCAAAACAAGCTCCATCGGTGCGCCGGACCGGAAGATCTGGTGACCTCCGCTTCCATCCTCGCCCGCATAACCGCTCCTGATGCTGCTTATGCTCCTGCTTTCGTCGCACAGTTTCAACATTTCCACGAACAGCTCCGGGAATTCTTTAACGCCCGTTCTCTTGAGGAACAGCTGAAAGCCATTGCCGGGGAGGCTAACAACCCGGACGCCGAAATCATCGGCACTTTCCTTGACGCGAAGGCCGCTGCGGTTGACCTGCCGCAACAACTGAGGGTACTCCGGCTGTTGTGCGAGCTGCGAGAACGATTCCAAAGCAGCATGCAAGACCGGAGCGGCACTGTTCGGCAGCAGCTCCTGTTGGCTGATATCCGGCTCGAGGACTGTGCGTTTGTCCTCCTGAGCCAGCTCAACCAATCCTTCGAGCTTCGCGGGCCTGATGCTGAAGGGGGCGCGCCTGAGGTTGAGAAAACCCCCATAGCCTGGCCACCGCTCTTGGAATGCCTGCTGCTGACCGTGGTCAATCTTCGCTGCAGCGGCTTTGAGGAAAATGAATGCCGGGCCGTGGAGGCCGAATTGGAGGCTTGGCGAAAGCCCTTCGATCCAGAAAACCATGAGCAGACGCTTCGTCTCAAAGCCACCCTGGAGCGCGCCAGGAGGCTTGCCGACGGCTATCGGGACACCATCCTCAGGCTCTTCCCCCAAAGTGCCGCCAGCCTCGGCCGGGCGCTCGATGTGGCGGAACCGGCCATCCAGGTCTATGCCGAATCGGAAATCCGCAGTCACATCGTGTTCCAGCTCGCGAAGATGCTCGCGCTCGCGCTGAAAGCCCTGCGGGAGCTGGCCGGCTTGTCGCCGTGGGAGGTGATCGTACCGGGTAGCGCCACCGGCGTATTCGTTATCTGCCCAGGTCTGGAGCAGCTGCCGCCGCCGGCGGAACCGACCGTCGCTCTCATCGAGCGTCTGCAGGGCGACGAGGAGATCCCGGGCCAGATAGCGGGAGTTGTGGTATCCCATGAGACCCCCTACCTTTCCCATTTTGCGGTGCGCGCCCGCGAACACGGAGTGGTCTTAGTCTCCTGCGAAGACCCTGAACCCTTGGCAGCCGTCAAGCCGCTGGCGGGGCGCTGTGTGGTGCTGGAAGCCTCTCCGGAGAAGGTCGGCGTCACTCCCACATCGGCTGTGAGTCTGCCCAGCGCTGCCTCTCCGCCACCTGGCATCCGGTCGAAGCCATACGCCGCATCCGGCGTGGAACTCTGCCCACAAGTGTGTGTCCTTCCCCTGGACCGGGTGACAGCGGCAAACGCCGGGGGAAAGGCTTATGGAGCAAGGCTTCTCGATCAGCTGTCGGCTCGTGAGGGGGCCGCCTTCAAAACCCCCAGGAGCCTGGTCATCCCCTTCGGGGCGATGGAGGCAGCGCTGCATTCCCAGTCTGCAGTCGAGAAAGAGTTTCATCGCTACCGTGGCTACCTCGACCACCTCACCCCCGAGGATTTGCCGGAAGGGCTGGAGCGAATGCAATCGCTCATCAGGGGACTGCCGCTACCGGACGCGGTAACTTCCAGGGTGATTGTGCACTTCGGCACCGGTGCCCGCCTCATGGTGCGCTCCAGCGCCAGCTGTGAGGATCTGGAGGAAATGGCCGGGGCCGGGCTTTTTGAATCCGTTGCCAATGTTGCCGCCGAAGGGTTGGCCGATGCCGTCCGGGAAGTGTGGGCTTCCCTCTGGTCCTACCGGGCCGCGGCAAGCAGAGTAAACGCCGGACTGCCCCATGACCGGGCTTTCATGGCGGTGTTGATTCAACAACTGGTGATGCCCGACCTTTCCTTCATCATCCACACGGTCAACCCGGTGACGATGAATCCCGATGAATTGCTCGTGGAACTGGTGGTGGGGCTTGGGCAGGCCCTGGCGTCCGCCGACTGCCCTGGCAATCCCTACCGCCTGGTCGGGAATAAGCTCACCGGCGAGGTTCGCCTGCTGGCCTTCGCCAATTTCAGCCGAGCGATCTTTCCCAATCCCCGGGGAGGCACCTTCGCGGAGACCCCGAACTATTCGCAAACCCAATTCTCCCTCGATGCTTCTTTTCGGCAATTCCTTGGCAAAACGCTGACAGCTGTGGGAAGCTTCGTGGAAAGAGCCCTGGGAACACCCCAGGACATCGAAGGCGTCATTGCCGGGGAGACGGTTTACCTCGTCCAATCCCGCCCCCAGCAGGGAGTTTTGTCGAAGTGACGAGTGGTGAGTCGTGAGTGATGAGTTACGAGTGGCAAGTTTTGACGGGAAACCGAAAGGAAGCTTGAAGATAAACCTTTGCGGGTATGACGGGTGTCTTCCGTTTAACCCTTTTCATGGCGGACGGTAAGGACACCAGTTTAATTCTTCGTGTGCCTTTGTGTGACTTCGTGGATGAAACAAGGGAAGTATGAAAAGGTCCTTCCCCCCAGGGGCCGAGTTGATCCTCACAATCCGGAATCTGCCATGAAAATGTCGACATCCGACTCGTTCAATCCGGCATCCGTCCTCCAACGTTCGCCCTCCAAAATCCGAAATCCGCAATCCGCAATCCGAAATCCACCCTCCCCTCCCCTCCTGGCTCTTTTCCAGAAGAGGATCGAGGGGGACGATGCCTTGCTGCGTCTGGCTGGCCTGCGCTTTCGTGAAGTAGGCTTGGGCGCTGAGTTTTATGCCGAGACCCCGGCGGAGCTCGAATGGCTCCTGGGGTTTTGGCCAAACGCTGGGCGCCCCGTGGTGGTTCACCTGAAACGGGAGCTTGATGCCCTCGCCGCCGACGGTCGGGAGCTCATCGAGCATTTCGCTGACTCCTTCAGCGGCAGGCTTCTCGGGCTGGTGATTCACGACCAGCCGGAACTGGCGACGCGACCGGGCGAATATCTCGCCGCGCTCCGAGAAATCGGCCGCAGGCTTGAACAGTTCCCGCAGAGCCCGCTGCTCTTTCTCGAATATGCGTCTGGTCTCGACCCGGCGTTGTATATCAAGGCGCTCGAGGCCTTGCTTGATGTGGAGCGGGTGAGTGGGTGTCTCGATGTTGGGCATCTGGGAATGTGGCAGGTGAGGAGGGCGTATGCCAGGCGCCATCCCGGTATCGATGCCTGCAGCCTCACGCCGGAAGCTCCTGAACTGCGAGCAGTCATCGACGACCTGCAAGCCGCCGTTCTGTCGGCGTTGCCGCTGGTCCTGGAGGTGATTGCCGCTGTCGGCAGACTGGGCAAGCCACTCCACTTCCATCTCCATGACGGTCATCCCCTCTCGACGGCAAGCCCTTTCGGGGTATCCGATCACCTGAGCTTTCTCGACGAAATTCCGATACCCTTCGAGCACGCAGGCCGCTGCGCCCTGCCGCTCATGTTCGGGGTTTCGGGTCTGGCTATGCTGGTCGCCACCGCCCTCGGCGCCCTGGGTCCGGCTAGAGTAACCTTCTCCCTGGAAATCCATCCCACCGAAGGCACGCTTCCCCTGGGGTATGCCTCTGATCTTTTCCTCCACTGGCTTGACAAAACCAATGCCGAACGGATGAACTACTGGCTTTCGGTACTCCTCCACAACCATCAACTACTGAAGGCCGCCTGTTGCCAGGGATTGATCCAGAAGAAGCCGGTCCCGTCCTAAAGTGAGCCATGGTATTGGTTATGCGCATCTGTTATGATGTGCATCGTTTGGAGAGGGGAGAGGCTCCCTGCGGATCACCATCAACCTTCCTGATAAGCGGGGCAACTGAAAAGAGCAGCTTTACAGGAGCGAATTTCGGTTTCCCGGCTGGTCACCGGCGCCGGGGAGGATTTCTTGCTGGAAAAACGCCGGCGTACTCCAGGAAAGAAGGTCCTGGATCTTGCCGGTCGGGCACGCGTTGCGCCTGAGGCGTTGGACCTTCTGGTCGCCGGACGTGAAGATGACAGGACTTGATACCGGCTTCTTGGTGGAACTTATCCGTGGCAAGCCGACCGCACCACCAAAAGAAAGGACGAGCAATGATCATCTACAACCTGTTCCCGTTGTTGGCGGGCAAGTTTGGAGAGTGGGAAGGGCACCTGCTGCGGGCTTCCCGGATGGGCTTCGACTGGGTTTTCGTCAATCCTGTTCAGCGGACGGGCGCCTCCGGCAGCCTCTATTCCATCGCCGACTATTTTGCCCTGAACCCCCTCCTGGTCGATGCCGCAAGCAGCAAAACCGGTCGGGAACAACTGGAGGAAGCGATCGCGGCGGCCCGGGCCATGGGGCTCAGGATGATGATCGACCTGGTCATCAACCACTGTTCGGCGGATTCCGAGCTGCTGGAGTCCCACCCGGAATGGTTCGCCTGGGAATCGCGGGGGAAGGTGGCCCACCCTTCCTGTGATGAAGATGGGAAACGGGTGGTCTGGAAGGACCTGGCCAAATTCGACCATCGGCAGACGCGGGACCAGGAAGGTCTCTACCGGTTTTTTCTGTCGGTGGTGAAGT
>CAZDKX010000363.1:0-4535 GCA_964505935.1 uncultured Syntrophobacteraceae bacterium | reverse complement strand
CTAGCGCCGACGTTTCCGGCGTCACGTCGGTACGTATCTCAGAGGGCCGGATGCCATCCAACGGCATCCGGCCTCTCCTGTTGGCAATCTCCAGCCCCCCTGGGAGGATAGCATGCTCAGATTCACTTTTTCCAAGCAGGTAGACATGGCATGCGTCGAGGACACCCTGGTGCTAGCCGTGCTTGCCGCCGAGAGCATCCATGGCAGAACCGACATCCGCCTCGACGCCTGCTTCCGTTTGCAGCCTGGAACCTGCTCCATCGACAACGGCACGCCGGTGGGACGAACCATCACCCGGGTCTTCACCGGTTATCTGGCCAGGGAGTTCGGCGAAGGTGCGTTCACCATTGTTCGCGTCGCAGCCGGGAACACGGAATCCGAGGCGGCCTGATGCGCGGCAGACAGGGAACCGACCTTGATTTCAAGCGCATCAACGAGACGGCCCTGGCCAGCCCGGACTTCCTGCAAAGCAGACTGCCGCAGGCCAAACGCCAAGGGAAGGAACTCGTGGCCGGCGACATCTACGGCCATCCTGGGAAGTCGTTTGGCTGCAACACCGAGACCGGCGTCTGGTCCGATTTTGCGACCGGCGAAGCCGGCGGCGACATCATCTCCCTGGTCGCTGCCCAGGAAGAACTCAGCCAGGCCAAAGCCGCCAGGATGATCGCCGAGGAACTCGGGCTTGCGCCTACCACGGTGCAACCCAAGCGGAAGGACCTGCCGGAAACGCCCATCCGGCAAGAAAATCTCGTCGCCACCTTCCGCTACGAGGATGCGCAAGGCCAATTCCTTTTTGCCGTGGACCGCTACGAGGCCCAAGGCTGCCGCAAGGCCATCCGGCAGTGGCATCTGGATGCCGACGGCAGGCGCGTCAACAGTATCAAGGGCGTGCGCCTTGTCCCGTTTCGGCTCCCCGAACTCCTGCGGGCCGAGACCGTCTTCATCGTCGAGGGCGAGCAGAAGGTCCTGGAACTCGTCGGCTGGGGCTTGACCGCCACCTGCAATCCCATGGGCGCGGGCAAATGGCGGGAGGAGTACACACCGCACTTCCAAGGGAGGCAGGTCGTCATTCTGCCGGACAATGACACGCCGGGGCGCGACCATGCCCGCAAGGTGGCCAGAGCCCTGTTGCCCGTGGCTGCCTCGGTCAAGATTGTGGACCTGCCCGGCCTGCCGCCCAAGGGCGACATCGTGGATTGGAAAAAGGCCGGCCACAGTCGCGAGGAACTGCGCCATCTGGTTGAAGCCGCAGTCGCGTTCGATCCCGCACAGCCGGAAGACCAAGGCGACGCCTGTCCCGCCACCGAGGATGCCATCGCGCTCCTCTTCACCAGGGAGCACAAAGACGCTCTGCGCTACTGTCACGAAACCGGCGCGTGGTTCGTCTGGACCGGCAGCCAATGGCAGGTGGAAAAGACCAGGCTGGCCTTCGCCTGGGCCAGGCAGCTTTGCCGGAAGGCCGCCGTCGGCATGGGCAACAAGAAGGTCGCGGCCACGTTGTCCAAGGCTGCCACG
Organism: uncultured Syntrophobacteraceae bacterium; assembly: GCA_964505935.1. GTDB lineage: Bacteria > Desulfobacterota > Syntrophobacteria > Syntrophobacterales > Syntrophobacteraceae > JADGQM01. The sequence goes on along the minus strand of CAZDKX010000363.1, from coordinate 3,020 downwards.
GCCGGCGCGGTGGAGCGGTTCGCCCAGGCCGACCGAGCCTTTGCCGTAACCAGCGAAATCTGGGACGCCGACTTCCATCTGCTGGGTACACCGGACGGCGTTGTGGATCTGCGCACAGGGGCGCTGCGTCCGGCTCGCCGTGAAGACTACCTCACCAAGCTTGCCGCCGTGGCTCCGGCGCGTTCTTCCGACGCCCCGCTCTGGCGGCGGTTTCTGGACGAGGCGACCCAAGGGGACGCCATGTTGCAGCGCTTCATGCAGCAGGTGGCCGGCTACGCCCTGACCGGCGACATCTCCGAGCACGCCTTGTTCTTCATCTACGGCCCCGGCGGCAACGGCAAATCCGTGTTTCTCAACACCCTGACCAACATCCTGGGCGACTACGCCGCCACGGCGGCCATGGACACCTTCACGGCCAGCCAGGGCGACCGCCACCCCACCGACCTGGCCATGCTGCGCGGGGCCAGGCTGGTCAGCGTTTCCGAGACCGAGGAAGGCCGTCCCTGGGCCGAGAGCCGCATCAAGCAGCTCACCGGCGGCGACAAGATCAGCGCCCGTTTCATGCGCCAGGACTTCTTCACCTACACGCCCCAGTTCAAGCTCCTGATCGTCGGCAATCACAAGCCCGTGCTCCGCAACGTGGACGAGGCCGCCCGCAGGCGCTTCAACATCATCCCCTTCGTCCACAAGCCCGCGAGCCCGGACAAGCGCCTGGAAGACAAACTGCAGGCCGAGTACCCGGCCATCCTGCGCTGGATGATCGAAGGCTGCCTGGACTGGCGGGAGAACGGTCTCCTGCGGCCGGAGAGCGTGAAGGAGGCCACGGCCGCCTATTTCGATGAGCAGGACCTCTTTGGGCAGTGGATTGAGGAGTGCTGCGAGGTCGGGCCTCGACTGGTCTGCAAGACCGCCGAGCTCTTTGATTCGTGGAAAGGATTTGCCGAGCGCAACGGCGAGCATCCAGGCAGCACCAAGGCCTTCAGCGCGAATCTCTGCAAACGGGAATTTATCCCAGGCAGGACCATGAACTCCCGCCATTTTACCGGCATTACCTTGAGAAAACAGGAAGAATGGCAGGACGCCTACGAGAACTACTGATGACGCATGACGGATATGACAGGTGAAACCATTAATCGCTCACGCGCGCGTGTGCGCACACGCGTGTGGAGGGATAACCGGAGAATCCGTCATAATCCGTCATACCCGTCATGATCGCGACAGGAATGAACCTCCGGCTGACCGACCGTGCCCGCAAATCGCACACGCTACCCCCTGAAAGCCAAGGCCTTTTGTGCGTCGGCAAGCGTCAGAAAGTACGTCAGAGGTCGGATTGGAGAAGGACGGAAACCCGCATGCTCGTAGAATCGTGCGGCTTGTTCATGCAGCGCGTGGACGAGCAGGGCTCGGATGCCGGCAATCTCCGCTGCCTGGAGAGTGCGAAGGATGGCATCCCGCAACAGATCGAGGCCAAGCCCCTGGCCCTGCCATTCCTGATCCACCGCCAATCGCCCCAGCACCATTACAGGAATAGGCTCAGGCATGTTGCGGCGCACGTTGCCAGGGGCCTCGGTCACGGTCACCGCCCCAGCGGCCAGGGCGTAATAGCCGATCACCCTTCTTTCGTCGGTGATGACATACGACCTCGACGCTCCACTGGTCTGGTTGGTCAGCGCCCTCCGCTTGAGCCAGTCATCCAGGGCCGACTCGCCAGACTGGAACAGAGCGACATCATGCTCCGCAGCCAAAAGGGACGGAGCTCGGATCACTTCTCCCACCCTGGTGTACGGGCCATGAGGGCGCTTAAACGCTCATTCTCGTCTGGCGGGCTGTCCAGAAGCTTCTGGAACGCCTCGAACCGTTCGGTTGAGACGGGAAACAGCACCTGATCGAGAATGGCGTCGTGCGCGGCCTTGGTGGCCGCTTCAAGGATGAAGTCCGTTCTGGTTTTGCTGCTCAGCAAGGCAGCCTGATCGATCAGGTTGCGCAGCTCGGGAGCCACCCGGATGTTGATATTCGTGCTCCGGCTCGACGAAGTGGTCTGCGGCATGATCAAATCCTCCTGCCCGAATCATAAGGCCCCTGGACAAGTCCGTCAACACAATGTGCGCACGCAAGCCATGGCTTTGTTGCTATTATTATAAAAATCAGACACTTATGAAGAAGTGTAGGTATGTTTATCATGGGTTGTTTTCAACCACCGAAGCTATTCGACCAAGCCAAACCGCTCCTCACGCCCCCAAGAGCCGTCGCTGCAGCAGCGCCTGCATGTCCCGGCGGCCATCGGCAAGCAGCATGACGTACACCGTCTCACCGAGCACTTGGTAGACGATGCGGTAAGGTTTGAAGAAGACCTCGCGGAACTGCCTGATGCCCACAGCCGTCAGCTCCTTGGGATATGCGCCACGCTCCGGCAACTGGGCCGGGCTTTGAAAAACCTGTTCGATCTGATCCAGCACGTGCGCGGCGCTCTCCTGGGCGTCATGGACGGCAATGTAGTCGTAGATGCCCTCCAGATCGCGCACCGCATCCTCGGTCAACATCACCTTGAAAGCCATCAACGGTTCCCCGCTCGCTCCCGCAGGCGCTGGATTGCTTCTCCGGCCGGCTGGACCTTGCCTTCGTCGATCTGGCGGTTACCGAGCGCCAGTATTTTGAGCAGCGCCAAGGTTTCCTGGGTCTGCTCGTAACTGGTGATGTCCTGAAGCACCGCCTTGGCCTCGCCGTTTTGCGTAATGACCAGCGGCTGGCCCTGGTCGGGCAGGCTGCGCACGATCTCGGCGGCATGGGCCTTGAGGTAGCTGATCGGCTTGATCTGGCTGGAAAACTTCATGGGCAACCTCGCTGTGCGTCGTTAAGACCAAATATAGTCCGTAATCAGGTCAATGCCAAAAGGGTCCCCTGAAAATTCTCTCTCACCGCCGACGTTTTCCGCTTCGCCCCGGTATGTATGCAAGAGAGGGGAGACCCCTCGGAGGATGCCCGGGGCGGGTCGAATCTCTGTGGGTTCGGCCCGTAGACCG
>CAZDKX010000362.1:0-4547 GCA_964505935.1 uncultured Syntrophobacteraceae bacterium | reverse complement strand
TTTCCGGGGGGTTTCCCGTTTGGTGGGGGCCTAAACCCCCGCTCCCACCCGGTCTCATTAGACAAGGGGGGGTTCACAAACGCCGCAAGTCAACCTTCACAAGTAGAGGTGCCCTGTCACCAAGGCAGAAGGGAATCGTCATGGAATACGAGGTGATCGTTGTCGGAGCGGGGCCGGCCGGCATCTTTGCCGGGCTGACCCTGGCCGAGTCGGGTGTCCCTTCCGTACTGCTGCTCGAACAGGGGAAAGACCTTGAGCGACGGGAACGGCTCCATGCGGGCGATATGCTCTGTGGCTGGGGCGGGGCGGGGGCCTTCAGCGATGGGAAACTGACCCTCTCGCCTGAGGTGGGCGGCTCGCTCGGCGAGTTCATCGAGAAGGGCCGGCTGCTGCAGTTGCTGGGGCGGGCGGATGAGGTCTGGGTGGCGCACGGAGCACCGGTGGAAGTTTTTGGTGACCCATCGGCGAGTCTTGAAGACCTCGCCGATCGCGCCCGCCTTGCCGACCTGGAGCTGGTGACCATGCGGATTCGCCACATTGGCACCGATAACTGTCGGAAGGTGCTGAGTCGTTTGCGCCGGTCCCTCGAGGGGCGTATCGAGATGCGCTGTAACTGCCGGGTGGACAGCCTCCTGGTGGAAGGTGGGCGCGTTCGGGGCGTGAGGCTGGCCGATGGAGGCGAGCTACTCAGTCGCTTTGTGGTGCTGGGTCCGGGTCGCTCCGGGGCGAGCTGGATGAAGAAACAGGCGGAATCCCTGGGGCTCAAAACCAGTGCCAGTGCCGTGGACATTGGCGTGCGGGTGGAGCTGCCGGCACCGGTGCTCAAGACGATCACCGACATCACCTATGAGTCGAAACTCATTCACTACACCAAAACCTTCGACGACAAGGTGCGCACCTTCTGCATGAACCCCTGTGGGGAAGTGGTGATTGAGAAGAACGCCGGCATCCTTACTGTAAACGGGCACAGCTATGCGGGCAGGAAGACGGAGAACACCAACTTCGCCATCCTGGTCAGCAGCGCCTTTACGGAACCTTTCGACGACCCCATCGCCTACGGGCTCTACATCGCCAGATTGGCGAATCTTCTGGGGAAAGGGGTGATCATGCAGCGGCTGGGAGACTTGCTGGCCGGCCGTCGGAGCACCGAGGCCCGCATTGCGCGATGCCTCACGCGACCGACCCTGCGCCATGCTACCCCCGGCGATCTGAGCTTCGTCTTCCCCTACCGCCACCTGGTGAGCATCATCGAGATGCTGCAGGCGCTGGAAAAGCTGGCGCCCGGAGTCTACTCCCGTCACACACTGCTGTATGGTGTTGAGGTGAAGCTCTATTCCAACCGGATGGCCGTTTCGTCGGAAATGGAGACGTCGGTGGCCAACCTTTTCACTGTCGGGGACGGGGCCGGGATCACCCGCGGTTTGCTGCAGGCGTCAACCAGCGGCATCATGGCGGCTCTGGCGATTGCGAAACGAATCACCGGGACCGACCCGCTTCCCCTGGCATCAACCTGACAGTCCTGTTGAGCATCGACCGAAAAGGAACAACGCTGTGACAAGCGATCGTCCAGAAGCAAGTGTGCCATTTTCGAAGGGTGGGTTGCGCCCACCGATGGCGCAGCAGGTGGGCACAGCCCACCCTTCGCCGGGATTAAGATTAACGTTTGTTATTGGACAGTCTCCGAGTATCTCTCCGCACAAATAGGTGTCCAGCCTCCTTTCATCATACCGGCGGAAGCCGGCATCCAGGCAATTTATGGATTCCGGCCAGAAGCATGCCGGAATGACGCCCGGGGGTAATGGTCACGTTATTCTGTGGATTGCTGCTAAGCAGCCTTCGCCGAGGTCTCGGTCAGACCGGCAGGGACTTCAGGTTGGGAGCAACCTCGAAATGGGCATCCGTGAGTGTGATGAGTTCCTCCAGGGAGACCTCCGGGGCGATTTCCTCCAGGACCAGACGTCCTTGTGCGAAGCTGAACAGGCCGAGCTCCGTAACCACGAGATCGACTTCAGCAAAACCGGTAATCGGCATGGTGCAGCGCTTCACCAGCTTGGCCTTGCCGTCGCGGGTGTTGTGCTGCATTCCCACGATCACCTGGCGGGCGCCGGTCACCAGGTCCATGGCCCCGCCAACCCCCAGCTGTTTCCCGTTGGGGTTGATCCAGTTGGCGATATTGCCCGCTTCGTCGACCTGAAAAGCGCCAATTACGGTCGCATCCACATGCCCTCCCCGGATCATGCCGAACGAGGTGGCACTGTCGAAGTAGCTGCATCCCAGGGTTTCGGTCACCGGCTGGCGCCCGGCATTGATCAGCTGGCGGTCGATCTGCTCGCCTTCGGCCAGCTTTCCCACACCCAGCATGCCGTTTTCGGCCTGGACAAAGATGTTTTCACCCTCGACATGGTCCGCCACCATGGTGGGAATGCCGACTCCCAGGTTGATCACCAGCCTGCGCTGTTGGGCCGTGAAAAACCCGGCGATCCGCTTGGCTATCCTCTTTCTCGCGTCACTGTCCGGTATGGGGGTCGGCATGCTGCTTCCTCCGAATGATGACGTTTACGAAGATATGGGGGGTGACAATCGCTTCCGGGTCCAGCGTCCCGGTGGGCAAGACCTCGTCCACCTCGGCGATGGTGAGCACGGCGGCCATGGCCATGAGCGGATTGAAATTGCGGGCGGTCTTGTAATAGACGAGGTTCCCCATCTCATCGGCCCGGTAGGCTTTGATGAGCGCCACATCAGCGGGAATCGCCCGTTCCAGTACACACATCCTCCCGTCAAACTCGCGGGTTTCCTTGCCCGCGGCCAGGTCGGTCCCGGCCGAAGCGCGGGTATAAAAGGCCGGTATCCCGACGGCGGCGGCCCGAATCGCTTCGGCAAAGGTGCCCTGAGGCAGCAGGGTAACCTGGATGCGCCCCGCATGGTAAGCTTCCGCCACTTCGGGGTTCCAGTTGTAATAGTTGCCGATCAGCGCCTTGATCTGGCCGTTCGACAGCAGTTTTCCCAGACCCACCCCGGGTGATCCCAAATCATTGCTGATGATGGTCAAATCCCCAATCCCACTGGCCGCCAACGCTTCGACCAGCGCTTCCGGGTACCCTGCCAGGCCGAACCCGCCTACCATGATCCTCGAACCCGGTTTGATCAACGCCAGGCTTTCTGCAATGCTCAAAAATTTGCTCTGATCTCTCACGGAGCCCCTCCCACCGTCTTTCCCGCTGAGGAGACGTTACCAACCCATTATGGGCCCGACACCGGTTCCGTTGAGTCAAGCTCCGACGCGCCTCGTTGCTCCGGCCGACGCCGGCACGCCAGCAACCACTCCACATAAATGGATGCCAAATTTCCACTCGTCATGACCGAGGGTAATGGCCACTCTACATTGTGGAGCGGTGCGAAGGCGACCGTTCCATCAGTTGGTATGGGTCTGGTAGAGCAAGAGCTGTGCCAGGGATGAGTCGCGTCCAGGAGACGAAGGCTGGTGCTTCGGCAGCTCCGGGACCAATGAGCAGATTCCCGCTTCGAAAAGTTGCGGGTTGCGGGTTGCGGGTTGCGGGTTGCCTGTCAACCGCGGTCCTTTTCATGGGTCTTCGGGTGTCCCGAAGTGACATGAGCAACTGCCCTGACTGATGAAGATCGGGAAGACCATCCCGGGACGATGCTCGGACCTTTTTCCGACACCGCCATATTATCCACGGGCGTCATTCTTACGAAAGCAGGACTTTCATGCAACGGGGTGCAACCTCTTGCATGGATGATTCCCGCACAGGCGCATGCGCGTCAACTTAACGGATGATTCCCCCCTTGCTAAAGGGGGGCAGGGGGGATTTCGATCAACTCGTCGTCTCATGTAAACGTGTGGGAGCGGCTTTCCACAGCAATGCAACTTGCCATCCTCAACGGGTATGATTTGGGTGGCACGGTTCTCAGGGCATGAGTCCAGATCGGCTCGTTGTGGGGAACGTCGCGCAGGCACAGCTGGCAAAAGGCCGACTCGGTTTTGAAAACCGAGTCGGTCTGGTCCAGGTCGCCAGCGCCGGGCGGACCTGACGCACCCTATCCCAATTGACCTAATCATCCGGGGCGGAGGGCTCAGGTCGGGGTTCCGCCTGGCACCTCGATTCGCTCTGGTTGGCAGGTGCCGGAGGAGTTGCCGCCCACCGCCATCAGGTAGTCGAGGAACTCCTCGCCCTTTTGCGTGAGGACGGTCCCTTGTTTGGTGGTACCGACACGAACCAGCCCTGCTTCTTTCAGGAGCCGCAGGTGCCGCTTCATTCGCCCTTCGCTGACCGCATGGTCGCGGGCCAGCATTTCCTTGATCAGCGTTGCCCGGCCGTTGACCAGACGTTTTCGGGCGCGCAGAACCTCGAGGAGAGATGAAATGGCTGCGGGATCTGCCGCCTGTTTCTGAATCGCGACCAGTATCGCGTCGGGGGAAGCAGCGGGACCCGTGATGCCCCCCTGCCCCGTTTGGGCAAAGCTGTCAGCAAGACGCCTCGGAAGATGACTCAGGGCTACCACCACCGCATCCCGCGAAGAAATGCAGA
>CAZDKX010000361.1:0-4550 GCA_964505935.1 uncultured Syntrophobacteraceae bacterium | reverse complement strand
CGCTCCTGCCGGGAAGGCCATTTGCCGTTGTTCTTGCTGCGATATTCGTCAACACGGCGCCGCACATATTGTTTCCTGATGATCGCGGGAACGGATCGCTGGTCGCACCGGAACTGGAACGCCAGGTATTCACCCCTATGGTAGGAACCACTGTCGAAACCAGGATCGAAGAGATCATCCCAGGAGACAAACCCTGTCGCTTGCTCCTGGCCCTCGTCAAGCTCCTGGAAACTTCCCGCTCTCAAGCGCTCATCGATAAAGCTCCAGAAATCACCCCTCGCAACCTCAGGCACAAAGAAGCGGACAAACGTAGCAGAAGCAGACTGAATACCCATAACGCCCCATCCTCACATGACTTCACATAACTGGTCTCAACGGCAAGCCCTGCGCTAGCGCCCCGCGGCTTTCCCTCGTTTGGCCGACTGGATGCGCGCCCGCTCTTCCCGGCGCTGAAGTCTCTCACGCTTTTCCTTGCGTCGCCGACGACGGTCCAATTCCTTGCTGCGTTCCGTCTTCTTATGCTTGGCCATCGAGTCCTCTCCTTCTTCGTTAAGATTCTCCGGAAACAAGAAAGCCGGGAAATACTCCGGCTCCTCAGGCCGTCAGCCCACAGGCGTGGACCGCGGCCACCCACGAACTCCACTCTGCCCCCTTTGGGGCATTCACCTTGCTTCAAAACTTCACGGTTCTGACAATCATTTCATATTCCTGGATTTCTTCCTGAGTCATCTCCCGGCGCAGCAGTTTGCGATTGACCAGAATCGGGCATTTCTGATGGAGAGCGAGGGCCACCGCATCACTGGGTCGACTGTCAAAATTCGCCTCCTCACCCTGGATGCTCATATAGACCTTGGCATAGTAGGTATTCTCCTGCATTTCGTGGATTTCAATGCGATCGAACACCACCCCTGCATGATTGAGCATGGCCAGATACAGATCATGGGTAAGGGGCCGCTTGGGCTCCACGAGCCCTTTTTCCTTGGCAATGGCGGTGATTTCGGCATCCCCCACAAACATCAGAAAGTACTGGGTATCCTCTTCGGATTCCTTCAAGATGACCATGTTGCCTTGAATCCGATCGGTCTTGATAATGACCTCGTTCGCCTGCATAAAATCCTTCGAGTTCATGGCTGCCTCCTCTGCCTTCACCAAATTTGTCCCCCCGCCTTTATAAGCCAAGATAAGACGCTTCTGCAAAAAGTCAGCGCTGGTTTCACGCCTCGCCTCCGGGGCCCACACGCCAGCGGGTCCCCTGCGGCGTGTCCTCGAGAAGGACGTGCTTCTCCTCCAGTTCCCCGCGAATCCGGTCGGCCTCGGCAAAGTCTTTCGCCAGCCTGGCCCGGTGGCGAAGTTCGATGAATTCTTCGACCTCGGCTTCAGTCATCCCCGTTGCGCCGAGTTTGAGCTTTCGCTGTTCCACGAAAAAGACTTGCGGATCGCGCGTGAGAAGCCCCAGGAGCCTCGCAGATTCCTGGAGTCTGGCAGCCGCCCGCTGCGCCAGCACGGCTGCGGCGCCCTTCAGCTTCTTTTGTCCGAACCGGTCGAGAAAGCGCTGCAGGCGGCGCTGGAGAGTAAACAGATGGCCAATGGCAAGGGCCGTATTGAAATCGTTGTTCATGGCCTCTTCGAAGGTTTCCGGGAGGTCCGCGGCCAGGGCGAAGAGCTCATCGTCCTGCTGACGCAAGGCGTTCTCCGCCATTTTAGCCTCCGCCGCCACCGGCGCCCGCCCCTCGACAGCGGCCAGCGTCCCGTAGAGCTTCTCGATACCCCGCTCCGCCTCGGCCACGTTTTCCTCATTGAAGTCCACCGGACTACGGTAATGCTTGCTCAGGACAAACAGGCGCAACACCTCGGGGTGGACCTGTTTCAGGAAGTCGCGAATGACCAGAAAATTCCCCAGGGACTTCGACATCTTCTGATTATTGATGTTGACGAAGCCGTTGTGCAGCCAGTAGCGCACAAAGGGCCTTTCGAACGCGGCTTCGCTCTGGGCGATTTCATTCTCATGATGGGGAAAGATCAAGTCCTTGCCGCCGCCGTGGATATCAAAGGTCTCCCCCAGATACTCCCGGCCCATGGCCGAGCATTCGATGTGCCAGCCGGGCCGCCCCGGGCCCCAGGGGCTGTCCCACACCGGCTCTCCCGGCTTGCTGCCTTTCCAGAGCACAAAGTCGAGCGGGTTCCGTTTGTTGACGTCCACCTCAACCCGGGCTCCCGCCATCATTTCATCAAGCGACCGTCCCGACAACTTCCCATAGCCGGCGAAGCGCTCAACTTCAAAGTAGACGTCGGCTCCCGCCTGGTAGGCTATGCCTTTCTCGACCAGCCGTTTGATGATTTCGATCATGGTCGCAATGTGGTCGGTGGCCAGCGGTTCCAGGTTGGGGCGCAGGATGCCGAGGGCATCCATATCTTCATAAAAAGCGGCGATAAAGCGATCAGCCACGGTGCGGTAGTCAACCCCCAGCTCGTTGGCCCGGCGGATGATCTTGTCGTCGATGTCGGTAAAATTCCTGACATAGGTGACTTCGAAACCGAGATGGAGCAGGTAGCGGTAAATCACGTCAAAAACGATGGCCGAGCGCGCATGGCCGATGTGGCAGTAATCGTAGACCGTGATCCCGCAGACATAGAACCTGACCTTGCCCGGTTCCAGGGGGATGAACTCTTCCTTGCTCCTGGTGAGCGTACTATAGACCCGCAATCCCATGCGTTGCGATCTCCTGATGAAAAGTCCCCGCTGCCTCGCCCTGCCGCGGTTCCTTCTTCACTATTCGATATTCGATCCAGCTCAGCGCCCGTGCTGCAAAGGCCATCTCAAAAGACTTGAGGCTTCGTTGATCGTCATTCCCGTGCAGGCGCATGCGCGTCAATTTGAGGAAACATCCCCCCTTCACCGAAGGGGGGTGAGGGGGGATTTTGATCAACCAATTGAAAATCCCCCTAAATCCCCCTTTCAAAAAGGGGGACTTTATCGGCTTCGGCCCACCGTCGCCACCCTCAGCCGCTGACATCGTCCACCAGCACCACCGCATACGCGGCCACCCCTTCCTCCCTGCCGGTGAACCCCAACCGTTCGGTCGTCGTCGCCTTGACATTAATACACGATTGCGCCAGCCCCGCAACCCGGGAAATGTGCGCGACCATCTGCGGGATATAGGAAGCCAGGCGCGGCTTCTGCAGCACCAGGGTGGTATCCACGTTCTTGATCACCAGGCCGTGCTCTTTCACCAACGATACCGTTCGCTCGAGCAGAACAAGGCTGGATATGCCTTTATACGCCGGGTCCGAATCGGGAAAATGGCGCCCGATGTCCCCGAGGGCGGCCGCTCCGAGCAGCGCGTCACAGATGGCGTGGAGCAGCACGTCGGCATCCGAGTGCCCGAGCAGACCATGGGTGTGGGGAATGGTCACTCCGCCCAAAATCAGCGGGCGCCCCTCTGCGAAAGCGTGAACATCGTACCCAAAGCCTACGCGCATGGCCCCTTTCCCCAATCGGCTGAAAGCTCCTCCGGAGCGTGGCTCTGACTCAGATACCAGCTCCCCCAGGCCAGGTCCTCCCGAGTGGTGACCTTGATATTGGAGCGCTCGCCGAGCACCACCGCGACCGGATACCCGAGGCGCTCGACCAGGAAGGCGTCGTCGGTCCCGAGCCAACCCTGCCGCCCCGCTTCCCGGTAGGCCTCGATGAGCAACTCCCGGCGAAAGACCTGGGGGGTCTGCACCAGCCAGAGCTCTTCCCGGGGAACAGTTTCTACCACGTGGCCGGCGCGCACGCGTTTGACGGTATCCGAGGCCGGCAGGGCAGCAATGGCGGCGCCGGTCTTGAGCGCGGCATCCCAGGTGCTTTTCAGCAATGCAGGGGTGGCAAAGGGCCTTACCCCGTCATGAATGAAGACCCAGTCACAGTCCGGCGGCAGGGCCTGGAGCCCGTTGCGGACACTGTCCTGGCGTTCCGCCCCGCCGGCAATGACGCCAATACGCCGGCCTCCGCCATCAGAGAGACCATGCCGGCTCACCAGGTCTTCGGCCGCCGCCAGGAACTCGCTGGGCACCACCAGCAGGATTGAGGAAAGAAAAGGCGCCCGCGAGAGCGTCTCAAGCGTGTGCACCAGGATGGGCTTCCCGGATAGCTCCAGAAACTGCTTGGGCTTCGCCGCCCCCATCCGCAGGCCGCGGCCGGCGGCGGGGACAATGGCGCAGGTTTTGGACATGATCCGACGATCCAGCGCAAGAAAGAGATGGAAAAGAAAATTTGGAGCAGGTCATAAGCCGGGTTCTGTTCCCTTCTCCCGCCACGAGGGCGGAAGAAAGGCGATGATCATTCCTCTAGGCCCACTGTTACCAGGGGGCTCAAGCAACCTACCCGAGAGCTCGGACGGGCCGCCCTCGAACGCTCTCCTATTTGGTCTTGCTCCGGGTGGGGTTTGCCTAGCTTCCGATGTCACCATCGGAACTGGTGAGCTCTTACCTCACCGTTTCACCCTTACCCCGCTCGCGCGGGGCGGTTTGCTTTCTGTGGCACTTTCCTGCTCGTCACCGAGACTGGG
>CAZDKX010000360.1:0-4607 GCA_964505935.1 uncultured Syntrophobacteraceae bacterium | reverse complement strand
TCCTATCATGACAGCATGCCCAGGCATCGACGCAAGAGCGTAGACCTGCTTCTCCCGTCCATTCCCTCCTGTATTCAATTTGGGAGAAATTACGGGGTCTTGGTCCCTCTGGACCAGACGTAGCCGACCCGGGGCCGGACGGGGATCGCTTCTCGTATTCCTTGTTGCAGACTCCCCGCCGTCATGGCGGCGGTGGGGAGTTCCCCACGCCCAGATGTCGGAAGCTTGTCCGATATCAAGAAAGACACCACCAGCTCAGCCCACTGCTGCGACGACCAGGCACCGTTCCCGAACGGTCCTTCCACGGATTGGGCAGCACCCCGACAGGATCTTATTATGTTGATATTGACATAATTGGTTGCTGCCTCCTTAAGTTGGGTTTAACAAACGGAGGCATGAACCAGAACAGATCCGAGTTGAGGCTCCCGCCGACCACCGGTTTGGGAGCTTCCCCATTTATGGAGAAAGAGCCCTCTTTTCACCCTGTCAATTCCCCCAACTCCTCCTTTTTCCCCGGGCTTCATCAGCAATCCATCCGACAAATTATTGAGCCTCACCGATGGAGAGAAGAAGTCTGCAAGCTGGAAAAAGAAGGTCATTAGGCCGCCAAAAGAGCAACATCATTAGCGGGTACCGGCGCTCAGAAAAGGATTTCATTTGCGCTCGAACAAGATAGAATACTTGTTGAGGGCTCGGTGAACCCTGTTCATTCAATTTTCAGTCGGTCTGACCGTGGAGCGGCCCATGTTTCCCATGGAATTTGATCATGCCATCCTGGCCACGCTGCCGCTTCCCGATGAGGGGCGGATCAGGAGTGTCGTTCAGGTGTTGCGGGCGCTTGTGAACCACCGGGTTCTCCCATACTTTCGAACCAAGAAAGGTACGGACCCTCTCAAACTCGGGCATGTTTCGGACCAACTCGCCATTGCGCGCCTGGAAGACGAGGACAACCGGGTTAGGATGATCAGCACTCTTGTCCGGGTAGAGAGTGCATGGACGATCAAGATCCACGAGCGGGTCTTCGACTTCCTGTCCTTTGTGCTCCCAACCGATCCAGGTGCAAAGTTGGGGAACGGTTCCCGGGAAGAGCAGAAGATAATGGCCTTCGCCGAGTTCCTCCTGCGGCATGAGGTCGAGCATTTGCTCTACCCCGTGCACAAGGAGCGCGACGTCATTCAGGGTGATCTCGATTTCGTTCAGGATCGCCGCCGCAGCGACCCGACTTGCTACCGCATGTTGCGCCAGGCCTTGGCCGACGAAATGAACGGGCTCAAAGGTGCGCCATATCTTGCCCTTTTTGATGCCGCCGAAAGGTCCCAGGCCATTGAGCCCCCCCTCGGGGAGATCTTCAATATCCTGGTGACAGCGGTGGCGGACTTTCCCGACAGCCTTCTCCAGGAAGTCTTTCCAACCTTTGACGCGGAAATCAAGAGCCGAACGCTGGGTGAAATCTACCGCAAAAGCCGCGACACTTCACACTCTCTTCTCCATCGCACGCGTGATCTCAGGCTTGCCCTCAGGCTCTTTGCCCTGCTGATCAACAAAAGCGAACAGGATGCGGCGGAGGTTTTCAGGGCTTTCATGGACCGCTGGGGTCTGGTGGAGCTTTTCAAGGAGTTGGATTTTCCCGAAACAACCGTTGATGCGGAAACTCAGGAGGAACTGCTGCAGCGTTTTAGCGCCGCCCTCTTCGCACACCTGGAGGAGATCTCGGAAGAACGGTTCATGCGGTCGCCGCCGGCGATTGTGGCCAAGCCGGCAAGGGTCAGCGAGGTGCCGACCAGGAGCCTGCAGGACCGGATCGAAGAAGCCCGCAACAACCCGGCCGTCCCCCGGCAGGTCATCGCCGCCATCGATAAAAACAAGCTGAATGCCGTTGGGCACAGTGGTTCCAAGTACAGCGAACTGATCGAAACCCTGCTTGCCATCCCCTGGGGAAGCATTCGTAGGATCCAGGTCACCCCGGCAGCCTTTGAAGAGGGGCTCAACCGTTCCCACTACGGCCTCCAGACTCCGAAGGAGATTCTCTGTGACTTCTTTTCGAACCTCATCTGGCGCTATCGCGATTTCACCGATGACGGTGCCGGCTCCTGGCAGCGAACCGGCAGTGCCTTTCTGCTGGTCGGCCCGCCGGGCGTCGGCAAGACCTCGCTGGCCATTTCGATTGCTCAGAATCTCGGCATTCCCTACCATAAGGTCTCTCTGGGCGGCATGCGGGATGAAGCCGATATGCGCGGTCATGGTTTTACCTATGAGGGCTCCAAACCGGGTGCCATCGTTCAGGGTCTGATCAAGATGGAGGCCATGAACGGCATGTTCATCCTGGACGAAGCGGACAAGACGGAGAAATTTGCCATCGCCACCCTCCTGGAGATTCTGGATCCGGAGCAGAATCACCTGTTCCACGATAAATACACCGAAACCAGCATCGATATTGACCTGTCCAACTGCCATTTTTTCCTTACGGCAAACACTCTCGACGGGGTGCCCCCGGTGGTGGTCAACCGCTGCGAAGTGATCGCCCTCAGCCAGTACAGTGTGGAGGAAAAGGTCGTCATCGCCAGGGAGCACTTGATCCAACGTTTGCGGAGCAAGTACCAGATTGCCGAGGACATGATATGGATTGATCCGGAGGAGGAACCCGAGTTGCTCCGCTACCTCATCCGAACCTACACCTACGAGGCGGGCGTCAGAGAGTTGGAGCGCATCATCCGGACGCTCTTCTTGCGCTTGCAGCGCAAAGAGATCCTGGGCCGAGGACAGCGGGCGGTGCAGGTCAACCGGGAGCGCATCAAGGAGTATCTGCGAGAACCGACTCGCCCGCGGCAAATCAATCCTGAGGATGCAGTAGGGGAAAGCCTGGCGCTCGGGGTTGATATCGAACGGGGCATCGGCGCGATCATCCCCATTCAGGCTACCCGGATGGGTGAGAGCGGTTCGGAAGGAAAGGTTCAGCGGGGCTTTTTGAGCGTGGTTAACGCTACGGGCAATATTGAACGGATTATGGACGAGAGCCGCAAAGTTGCCACCACCGGGATATTCAATTGCGCGGAAATCTTGGGAATTGGTCTCAAAGCTGCCAGAGAACCCATTCACTTGCACTTCATGGGGGGATCCACCCGCAAGGACGGGCCCTCTGCCGGGGGGGCCATCGCCTTGGCCCTGGCCTCGCAGCTTTCCGGCAAAAAGGTGCGAAGAGACGTAGCCATGACTGCCGAAATCGATACGAGGGGGCGTATCACGGCCATAGGAGCGCTCGCTCTCAAGCTGGAGACTGCTGTCAATGCTGGTTGCCGGACGGTGATCATCCCCCGGGAAAACCTTACCGGTGAGGGTGGCATCGAACGCCTGCCCGAGGCCCTGAAGGAGGAGCTCCAGGTGTTGACCTTCGAAGAATGGCGCGGCAGCCATCGGCCCTTTGACCATGCCCGCCAGCTTTTGCAGGTGATTGCCGTGGACGATATCTGCCAGGCTGCCGCCATTGCCTTTGTTGACGAGGCGGAAGTGAACGCCGCGACGACCGGTTTCACTGCCCATGCCCGAGAAGTGGCGCGAAGGTTGAGAAAGGTAAAACCCCAGCTTCCCTTCGGTCTGCTGGCCTTTCAGGTGAAGAGTCCCGAAGAAGTGGCTCCCGGGTTGGTGGAAGACTTTCTGCGCCAGAAGCGGCGGCGTCTCATCCTGCTGGTTCTTCCTGAACTCCGGGAAGCCCTCCGCTCCTACTTGGGAGAACAGCAGAAAGGCGTCACGCTGATTGATTTCGATCCAAAAACACAGAAGCTTGCCCTCGTTCTCCAAGGGCTTATCGAGCCACCCGGGAGAAAGTCATCCGCTCCTGTTCGTCTTGACCTCGTCGCTCCTTATTACCTCCTTCGGCGTGACGGGATCAGCCCTGATGATTTTCCCCGTACCCGTGACTTCGGGGGATTGAGAGTGTTCGCGAATAATTTCACGTGCCAGGGGACCAAGGTAAAGCGCTGTAAAACCCTCCTCAACCACGCCTATGCCATGCTGACGATGCTGGAACCTCCGGAGGTCGACTCCTGTCCATTTGTGGCCGACCGGGACGGTGTCTTTGTCGCAGACCTTGCCTTCATTCCGGAAAAGTACTGCCTGGATGTGATGCGGGCCGAAACCCTTCTCAATCGGACCCTGACCCACTGGCTCGATACGGTCAGGCATGCATGAGGCGGCAGTCTCACCGGCTGTGTGAACGATTGTATACAGGAGCGCCCAGGGTGCGGGCAAAGCCCATCAACCCTCTTCGCAGGTTAGGTTATATATATTATTTCCATATAGATAATCGTATAGCCAGGCAGGCCATTGCCCAGCTTCACTTTTAACCTTTTTGAAACCCCTCGCCGGTAGTAGCCCCAGTGTGCCGCGTTCGGGCCATTGGCTGCATCCCACTATTCAGCGAGGTTGTTCATGAGAGGCAAGATCAGCGTCTTCCTGGTTCTTGGGTTTCTTCTTGGCTGCTTCATTGTTCACGCCGACATCACGACGCGAGCGCCGTTGTACCGGACAATAATCGAGAAAGAAATCGCACGCTGCCAGCAAAAAGTCGACCTGGTGCATTCCAGGGGCCGCGCTGGGAGCCTATTTGGTCG
>CAZDKX010000359.1:0-4642 GCA_964505935.1 uncultured Syntrophobacteraceae bacterium | reverse complement strand
TATCGGTCTCCTTTTCCAGGACGGCGGCAAAATCGACCACGGAGACCGTGGGCGTGGGTACTCTCAGCGCATAGCCGTCGAACTTACCTTCCAGCTCCGGAATGACCAGGGCCAGCGCCTTCGCCGCTCCCGTCGTGGTCGGGATGATATTCTGGCCTGCAGCCCGTGCCCGGCGGGGATCTTTGTGCGGAAGGTCGAGGATCCGCTGATCGTTGGTGTAGGAATGGACGGTGGTCATGAGGCCCTTGACGATGCCGAAATGCCTGTGGATGATCTTTACTGGCGGGGCCAGGCAGTTGGTGGTGCAGGAGGCATTCGAGACAATGTGGTGAGTGGCGGGGTTGTACTCTTCGTGGTTCACTCCCATGACGATGGTTTGGTCGATCTCTTTGGCGGGCGCCGAGATGATCACCTTTTTGGCGCCGGCTTCCAGGTGAGCTCCGGCTTTGGGACCGGTGACAAAAATCCCCGTGGACTCAACCACCAGGTCAACCCCCAGATCATCCCAGGGAATTCTGGCAGGGTCCCGTTCGGCAAAGGACCTGATGGGGGTGCCGTTCACCACGAGGTCGTCGCCGCTGATCTCGACTTTGCCGGGAAACATCCCATAATTGGTGTCGTGTTTGAAGAGGCGGGCGTTGGTCTGCGCATCGAAAAGGTCGTTGATCGCCGCGACCCGCAGGGTGTCCGGGTGGCGTTCCAAAGCGGCCTTGATAACCTGGCGGCCGATCCTTCCGAATCCGTTGATGCCGATTCTGAGCATGGTGGCTCCTTCCTCTATTAATTTTCGTCAATACGGTAGCGGTCGGCCACGAGCATCTCGAAATCACCGCACAACGCCTGATGCATTCTGGCATTTTCCAGAGCGAGTCCGCTCAGGCGCGCCATGGCTTCGAGGAACCGCATCTCCTCTTCATCAAAACGGCGAATCTCTCCGGAGTAGATTCTGAGGACGCCCACCACCTTGCCCGCAGCCGTCAGCGGGGCCACCAGTACCGAAAAAATCCCCTCCTGCTTCGCCCTTTCCGGGTACTGAAAGCGGGGATCGGTCTGCGCGTTTTCCACGTAGACCGTCCGGCCCTTGAGCGCCTCCTGGTCGAGAACCGACTCATCGATCAGGACGGGGCCTTTGTGGATGTAGCCCTCGCTGAGGCCGCTGGAGCAGCCGAAAATCAATTTGCGCCGCCGGTGGTCCATCAGGCGGAGACTGCAGGCTTTTACTCCTTCCGCCTTAACCGTTGCCTCCACCACACTCTTCATCACTTCGTCATGATCGAGGGACCCTACGATCTTCTCCAACGCCTCATAAAGGGCCTTAAAAAAATCCCGCTCTTTGGTCATCGCCTGCTCCTTTCATGAAGTGTCCGATCCGAGGCCAAAAAGAGCTGGGTTTGGCCTGCCTATGTGGTTCATCTGAAGGGGCCGAGCTCTCAAGAGAGCATCACGCCAAGGGTATGGTTGCCTGGGACTCATCAGGGAACAACATCGTGCAGTGTGAACAGTCCCCATACGTCGCCGGCTCGCTGGTTCCCAAGCTCCGGCTTGGGAACCCTGGTCGAACAAGCTCCAGCTTGGCGTGACTGGTGGCCACTGGGAGCTGGAGCCTGGAAATGAGCGGAAAGAGCGGTCTACGAGCAAAAAAGCGATGCTTCGACGGTCCCTTATTGGGTCGTTGGCAGCTCCTACCGGCCGCTCCTGATGAAACTGTCGGCCAGGGCGTCCGCTTTTCTAAAACCCCAGATGATGCCGTAGCTGGCGACCATCACCATGATGCCTTCCGGCTCGAATTCCCGAAAAACATCGACTGCAGTCGGACTGAGCAGCTTGATCTTCCACTGTGGCGAGCGAAGCTGAACGATCTCACTCGGAGGCGACGACTCCGGTTTTCCGGCCTCGCGCAGTTCGGCAATCCTTCCTGCGGATTCCCACTCCGGGGGAAAGCTCATCACCATTTGCCGCGGCTGGGTATTGCCCAGGAGCCAGCTGGCACGACGCAGCCAGCCCGCATAAACCACCGCCAGATGCCGGCCGAAGTGGACAAAAACCCAGCCCGAAAGAAAGCATAAGGCCGGTACCAGCCAACCGACAAGCGAACTTTGGAAACCTTCGCGGTTGAACCAGTGAATCACTCCGACGAGGGTGCCGACCAGGATGACTCCCCACAGGAGCAAAGCGATGCCGCTGACCAGAAACACCATCCCCAACCCCATACTGACCGCATATTCCACTTTCATGTTCTGATGAATGCTGGCCCTCATGATCACCTGCCTCTGAATAGGAAGAACACTTCGCCGTGCCGGATCAGAATCATCCGCTCATCATTCACTCTGCCATGAACACCGTATCAGCGTTCCCTGCTCCGGGCTCGTCTCAAGGGCAAAGGTACCACTGGAGAGCTCGGTCCGCTCCCTCATGCTGACAATCCCCAATCCTCCATTTTCATCCCCTTTGGACCGAGCTGCATGCAAAGTGAAGCCAATGCCGTTATCCTCAATGGTCAACTCGAGGCAGCCATTCTTATTGACCAGCGACAGGCTGACCAGTTCGGCTTGACTGTGCTTGATCACATTGTTCATCGCCTCCTGCAGGACGCGAAAGATGGCGATCTTGAGGAGCTCGGGCACCTCCTCTTCAGTGATGGTAACATGTTTTTCGATGCAAATGTCTGGAGAAAGGGTCTGATAGTGCCGGCACAGCCAGTCGATGGTGGCCAGAATGCCAAGGTCATCCAGCACCGGCGGGCGCAAATCACTCATGATCCGCCGGGATTCCTTCATGGCATTGAGCGTTATCGCAATGGAACTCTTGATGGGTTCAACAGCCGGCAAACCCTGCTCCAGACGGTGCAGGCAATTGCCAAGACTGATATTGATTGCGGCAAGGGAGGACGCGATGCTGTCGTGCACCTCCCGAGCCACCCTTTTGCGTTCCTCTTCCTGGGCGGTGAGTAGCATCGAGGAGAGCTGGCGGAGGCGCTTTTCGGATTCCTTCAGGGACCTTTCCGCTTCCTTGCGGCCGGTGATGTCACGGATGGATTCGATGGCTCCAATGAGGTTGCGATCCTGATCAAACAGGGGAGACGCCGTAATCCACAGGGTGGCGCCTTGCCCCCCATCGGCGAAAGGCACATACTGTTCGGCGAACAGGATATCGCTGTGTCTTTCGAAAAAACCATAGGAAGGATCCAGCTTGGGCTCTCCCTCTGTTACCATGTCAATGAGCAGGGGGCGGGGTGACCCGTAGAAGGGAATGGCATAGGCATAATCCCCTTTGCCCAACATTTTTTCCTTGGGGATTCCGGTCATTTCCTCGATCGCCCGGTTCCAGGCAATCACTTTCCGCTCCTGATCAATGACAAAGGTGGCGTCGGGAAGGAATTCAATGATGTCCAGCAGGCGCCGCTGGGTTGCTTGCAGTTCGGAGGTCCTTTGCTCGAGCTTTGCTGCCATCTGATCGAAGGATTGTGCCAGTGCTCCAATCTCATCCTGGGAGTTCAGCGCCAGGCGATGGGAATAATCGCCGTTTGCCAGCTTCCGGGTCCCTCTGGTCAGCTTCCTGACAGGCCCCAGAATATTTCTTTGAATCAGATAGTTGATGAAGTACGCCAGCGAAAGCCCCAGGAAGGCAATGAGCGCCATCGTCGTGGCAGCCTGAAAGCGGGCCTCCACATAGCCGTCCGCGCTCATTTTGACCATCAGGGCCCCAACCAGGGTGCCTTCGACGTCAAACAACGGCCGGTATTTGGCCAGATAGCCGCCGGGTTTGAGGATCACTTCCTCAGCCGCTTCTCCCTGCTGGTATAGAACATGGGCAATGGCTGGAGCGATGAGGTCGTTTTGGCTCTCGGCCACCTGATCGAGGTTGCTGGCAATGAGCGTTTGTCCTGCAAAAACATAGGAATGGGGTACCTGCCCACTTGGCCAGGCCTGTCGTAGATACTCGCTTCGGAGGTAGCGACGCACCAAAACGGCGCCGACGATTTCGGCCTGATTGGGGTAATAGAGCGGGGTGGTGCAGGTCAAGGAAAGGACCGGTTTGCCGCCATTCCGCCCTTCGGTCGAGCCGATGAGCTCCAGTCCGGAAGAGACTTCCCCCGCCAGGGCCGCCTTAACCATGTTATCCGGCAGCGCCGGCAGGGCCCTCTTCTCATGGACCGATTTATTGGTCGCTGCGATCTTCCCGAAGCAATCAATGATCTGGATCTCATCCAGGTTCGTCAAGGTCGCTTCGGCAGAAAGCCTTTCCTGCATGCGGGAGACCAGTCCCAGCTTCAGGAACAGTCCCCAGTGATTGGTTTGCCCATAGGGTTGGGCGAGGTAACGAATTTCCGCGGTCTGATTATTCAGGAGCAACACGACCAGGTCCAGATCCGAAGACACCCTGGCGAGGGCATGCTCCTTGATTCTTTGACCAAGATAGTCGATGGAGAAGATGGTGGCGGCCGCAAAGGGAATGATGAGGACGAGCAGAAAAGCAAGGTTCAGCTTGGTTCTGAGGCTTTTGAGAGGCATCATCAATCCATCTTGGGGGTCTGGATCTCCGTGTAGACTTCATCAGCCATTTGCAGCACCCAATCGGGGGGATCGTAGCCGATCTTCTTGGCTACGGCCAGGTTGATGGCTGCCTTGGTGGTCGGGTCGTC
>CAZDKX010000358.1:0-4659 GCA_964505935.1 uncultured Syntrophobacteraceae bacterium | reverse complement strand
TCAAAACCGAGTCGGTCTCCCAATCGTGGACGATTCTTTGTTGCCAGGCACCTTAGGTGAACCTGACATGAAGAAAGCGGGGGTGGTTCCAAAAGAACCACCCCCGCTCATTTTCTCGGGAACCACTCTTCGCTAACTGCCCGCTCGGCTCCTCAGCCGCTCATGAGTTCGCTTCCAAGCCGTAGCCTCGCTCGTTCCCAAGCTCCAGCTTGGGAACGAGTCCAGTCTGGAGCCTCGAAGCCAGTTCAACTTCTTGCTAATACTGTGGAGCCAAGCCGCCCCATCCGTCCTTCAGCTCACCACCCAGACCGCCATGTCTCGCGCCACCTGCGTGAGCTTGGCGGCAATTCGCCCAATCTGAAATTCCTCCACCTCGGACACCCCTCGCCTGCCCACCACGATAGATCCGTACCGGCCATTGCGGGCTTCGTTGAGAAGGGCCGTTGACCGGCTGACCACCCCTGAGATCACCTTGGTGTTGATCTTTGCCGGATCGGCTCCCATGGCGGTCAAGGACTTGGAGAGCTTTTCAAACGTCGGCTTGATCGCTTCCTGAGCATCATCCTGAAGCTTCTGGATGAGTTCGCCGCTCAGCATCTCCGTTTCGTCTTCCTGAGGAAATCTAACCACATGAGCCAGCGTAACCTGTGGTTCTCCCTTGCCCAGCATCTTGCCGACAAAATTCGCGGCCCGCATGGACCCCCAGGAATTGTCCACACCCACAAGGATCCTGCCTGGCTTGGGTTTTCCACCTACCAGACACACCGTCGGGCCAACCACATTCAACAGTACCTTGCTGGCAATGCTGCCAAGCATGGTATCATCCGCTGCACCGATACCTCTGCGTCCCATGGCTACGAGGTCGTAGCCAAACCGGCACTCCTCGAGAATGTCTCTGGCAAAGCCGTTCTTACGCTGTTGAATGTTGATGACGATGGCTTCCTGCGGCATGCCGGCATCGACCAGAATTCCCCGCGCCTCCTCCATGAACTCACGCATTTTCTGTTCTTTATGGGCCGCCCACCCCTCCATATATTCAAGATGCTTCTGGGCCATGGGGTCCTGTTCCCGGTCCCAGAAAATGGGCAGTACCTTCTGGAAGACATTGAAGAGGACTACTTCGGTATTGGCCAAGGTCAACACCTGGCTGACGTACCTGACCGTCTCCAGGGACTGTTCGGATCCGTCTACCGCCAATAACACAAGCTTTCGGTCTGCCGTCATCGATTCCCTCCTCTTAAGCAAAAACTAGGAAAATAGCCAAGAAAGAAACATGCCCTCCCTTTTACCAAAGCACCTTGCCCTGTAGATTTCTCTGCTTGCAGACATTACTCAGAACGAAACCTTTCGGGAAAAACGCCTCACAGAGAAACAGGATTAGCCTTACTACTCTGATCCGCATGAGGAGTACCGAATGATACTAATCTCTTGCCTTCTGCTAACCCCTGCGCCCAGATGACGGCCACGTCAGGAGAAGGTCTTCACCACTCTCAACAAAAGTGAGCGGCAAAGGATGCATCGAAAGATCATTGAAATTTTATATAGTACAAAAATCAGGGTAATGCAACGGGTTAGACTCTGGTAGCCCACAATTTCTAGAGGGGGATGACAAAAAATTGGCGATTTTGGCGGGTGCAACCTGAACTGAATGGCAGGGGAGTGTTGCCCTGGAGGGTAACCAATAGCATCCTGCCAGGAATTTGCCGTTGATATATGTTTCATCAGACATATGGGTAAGATAGGCTCCAATTACCATCAAAATCTGGCAAAGAATGGTTGATATTCGGTGGAAAATGAAGTATAGGTGGGTTGGTTGTGGACTTTCACCTTCGGATTCTCCGCGGAAGCTCGGCGGAAAAAGCTGACAATTATGGATGTCTCCTCTGAAAAGCTGGTTATCGTATGCCTTTGCGCATGGCGGAGGAATATGGCGGGGCACGAGGGGGCAGTAAGGTCTCAACCAAGGCGAGTCAAAATGAACGCCCTCCTTTCCCGGGCCTCCAACCTCGGGACAACACCCATAACATGGCAAAACAGTCTATATAATGAGGCACGGATCAGGATGAGGTCAGCACTGACCTTATTCGCCGCGCATCGCCCTGTCCCCTCGCAACCCTGTCAACATCCGGGCCGGGGGGGAAAGGGTCCATCGAGGCTCCAGAAGGCAGAGAGACGTTGTCTCCCATGTGCTTTTGAAATAGGTCGAACAACGATGGATGGTTTGAAACCCAGAAGGAGACCCTACTCGTGAATCGCGACGTGTTAGTGATTGGGGGAGGAATTGCGGGCATGCAAGCCTCTCTGGACCTGGGTGAAATGGGGTTCCAGGTGCATCTGGTGGAGCGTTTGCCAAGCATTGGCGGCAAGATGTCGCAGCTTGACAAGACGTTTCCCACCAATGATTGCGCCCTTTGAATCCTGGCGCCGAAACTGATGGATGTCGGTCGACATCCCAAGATCCGGTTGCTGGCCTACTCAGAAATTGAAAAAATTGACGGTGAAGTGGGGGATTTTCACATCACGGTTCGCAAGAAAGCCCGCTATGTCGATGAAAAGAAATGCACGGGCTGCGGCACGTGTGCGGAAAAGTGTCCGACGGTAACCTCCGACGCTTACAACCTCGGGCTTGGCAAAGCCAAGGCCATCTATAAGTACTTTGCCCAGGGGATTCCCTCCGCCTACACCATCGACGCGAACGTGTGCCGACAACTCCAGGGTAAGAAATGCGGCGTTTGCGCCAAGGTCTGTCAGGCCGGTGCCATCGACTACAAGCAGCAGGAACAGGTCCTCGAATTCGATGTGGGGGCCATCATTGTGGCCACCGGCTATGATCTGTTCGATGCCACCAAAATCCCTGAATATGGCTATGGGCGGCTTCCCAACGTGGTCACCGCCCTGGAATTCGAGCGGTTCCTCTCCGCCAGCGGCCCCACTCATGGCCACGTCTACCGTCGATCGGACCTGGCTCTGATGGATGCTCTGCCCGAGGCGGAAAAGAACCAGCAGAAAGCCGCCAAGAGCCTCGAACAGTTCGAGAAGAAGGGCGGCATGGCTTCCGCCGATTTCTTCCCGAAGTATGAAGCCGGTGAACTGCAGGGCGAAGACTACGACAAGTGGGCTGAGCAGGTTAAAGTCAGCCGCCAGGCAGCGGAGAAGCTCGCGGCCATGAAGGCGAAAGCCGAGAAGATCGAGGGTGCGCATCGGCTGGCCTTCATCCAGTGCGTGGGGTCCCGTGACATTCGCTTCAACAAGTACTGCTCCGGCTTTTGCTGCATGCACGCCGTCAAGGAGGCCATCATCGGCCTGGAACATGATAAGGAAGCCGAAGTCTATATCTTCGGCATGGATATCCGCGCTGTCGGAAAGAACTTCGAGGAGTACCGCAATCGTGGCGCTGGTTCCGGGATCAAGTTCATCCGAAGCCGGGTGGCAGAAATTTTCGAAGACAAGGATCACACGCCCATTCTTGTCTACGAGGACACCAAGGAACGACAGGTGCGGCAATTGCCGGTGGACCTGGTGATTCTGGCCACCGCCTGCCAGCCCAGTGAGGGGATCACCAAACTGGCGGCCACCGTGGGTATCGAAACCAACGATTTTGGCTTCGTCAAGACCGCCTCCTATCCGCCGCTCAGCACCTCGCGGCCGGGAGTCTTCGTCTGCGGCTGCGCCGTAAGTCCCATGGATATTCCGGAATCGGTTGCTCAGGCCAGCAGTGCCGCGGCCAGGGCAGCTCAGGTTCTGTCAGGTCCTGAGACCGAACGTCTCGCCTCCTGAAGGAGAACAAGTCAATGAGTGGTGATATGGAGAAGAGAGCAGAGCTCAACACCAAGGATGCGCGGATCGGAGTTTTTGTCTGTCACTGCGGTTCCAATATCGCAGGCCTCCTTGACTGCCCGGGACTCGCCGAGTATGCGTCCGGGCTGCCCAACGTGGTTTTTACCAAGAACAACCTCTACACCTGTTCCGAAGCGGGCATTGCCGAGATCATGAACGCCATCAAGGAGCATGGGCTCACCCGCGTCGTGGTGGCCTCCTGCTCGCCGCGCACCCACATGCCGCTGTTCAAGAGCGCGTGCACCGAAGCGGGTTTGAATCAGTATCTGTTCGAGATGGCCAACATCCGGGATCAGTGTTCCTGGGTTCACGCGCAGGATCGGGACTTGGCCATGGTAAAGGCCGAAGACCTGATCCGGATGGCCGTGGCCAAAGCCAGGTTCCTAGAGCCGGCGGAGGACATCGAGTCCTCCCTGGTGCGCCGCGCGGTGGTGATTGGCGGCGGCGTGGCTGGGCTGTCGGCCGCCGGGGCACTGGCGGACATGGGGATGGAAGTGATCCTGGTGGAAAAGCAGGCAGAGCTCGGCGGCCTGCTGCGTCGGATCAACCGCATTGGCCCGGGTGGCGAAAAGGCTTCGGAGCTGGTGGGCACGCTGCTGGCGGAATTCGAGTCCAAGCCAAGGGCCAAGGCGCTGCTGAAAAGTGAAGTGACGGCCGTTGGCGGGGTGGTCGGCAATTACGAAGTGACGATTCGCGACAAGAGTGGTGAGTTGCAGACGGAAACGGTGGGCTGCATTGTCGTTGCCACCGGAGCGCTGCCGTTCACTCCCGAAGGACTGTACGGGTACAACGGCAAGAATGTGATCACCCAGATTGAACTGG
>CAZDKX010000357.1:0-4686 GCA_964505935.1 uncultured Syntrophobacteraceae bacterium | reverse complement strand
TACTTCTGGACTCCGGCTTCCAGTGGCCACAAGTCACGCCAAGCTGGAGCTTGGCTGACCAGGGTTCCCAAGCCGGAGCTTGGGAACCAGCGAGCCAACGACCTGTGGGAACTATCCACCCTGCACTATGTCATTTCCTGATGCGTCCTAAGGGGAATCAGGAGCGAGTCTGGAAAATCTCGTTCGCCCCTGATCCCCGGTATGATGTCAGGAACACCAAGCTCGTGCCAGGTCTCAGACTTTTACTTTCCCAGGGCCGCCTTGATCCTTTCGGGAATGGCGGGCATCCTCAGCACCCGAGCGCCAACTGCGCTGTAAATGGCGTTGGCACAAGCGGGGTGAACGCTGGTCATCGAGACTTCACCCACCCCGGACTGACCCAGAAGCCCTGCCGGACGCGGCGTTTCCAAGTACAGGAGCTCGAAATCATCGGGAGCGTCGTTCGGGTATGGGATACCGCACTTCTGGAGGCTGGTATGCGCCTTCAGATCGTCGAAGTCCTCGGTCAGGCCCATGCCCATGCCCTGGATGATGCCGCCGTAGTTCTGACCATCAACCGTAACGCGGTTGATAATCTTGCCCACGTCAATAGCCGCCGTGATCTTTACGCATTTGGTCTTGTACGTTTTGGTGTCCACTTCCAGTTCAACAAGGAAAACACCGTACATGTAGGTCGCGAACGGATTCCCCTGAGCGGTGGTTTCACTGCAGGCCGTGCAGTGGGCTGCAGACCACTTGCCGTCATAACGCAGCGGGATATTCTCCGCTTTCATTTCGTCGTACGTACGGTAGGTGCCGTCGGCCTTCGTCATGGCCTGCACCAGCATTCGGCAGGCTACCGTGATCGCGTTGCCGGTCATCAGGTTCGAACGGCTGCCGCCGGAAGGGCCGGAGTTCGGATTGCGCGTATCATTCATGTTCAGCTTGATCTGGCTCGTTTTGACGCCTAACGGCCGCAGCGCCTCATAGGCGAAGCTGAGCGTAGCCAGGTCCGCGCCCTGACCGTGATCCTGCCAGGAATCATAGATCATCACATCGCCGTTGGGTAGCAGTTCCGCCGCCGCCTCGGAGCCGTCCGGACCATCGAGCCCAGCGCCGTAAACGCCCAGTGCGAGTCCGATGCCGTAAGCCTTGCCCGGCACATTGTAGGCCGCCTTGCGCTTCTTCGCCTCTTCCCACTTGGGCTGGATCAGTTTGAGCAGCCCTTCCATGCAGTACACTTCCGGTTCCTGACCGGTGGGCGTGGTATGACCCTGACCTTCTTTGTAGCAGTTCCGCAACCGCAACTCGAGCGGATCGATGCCCATCTTCTCGGCCAGCATGTCCATCGCGATTTCGCCGTTGAGGAACGCCTGCGGCGAACCGTAGGCACGGAAAGCCGATCCCCAGGCGTGGTTGGTCGCAACCGTGAGGCCCTTGGCGCGGATGTTCGGGACATTGTAACCGGCGCCCATAAATTGCGCCTGGCGCAGGGTGAGGAGGTCCCCGAATTCGGAATACGGCCCGTGATCCACCCACCATTCATATTCCAGCGCGATCAGCTTGCCGTCTTTATCTGCACCCCACTTGGCCTTGATTTCGGCCGGCGACCGCTTGCCGGTGTAGGTGATGTTCTGGTACTGGTCGTAGACCAGGGAAACCGGCTTACCGTCCACGGCCAGGCAGGCTACGCCCAGAAGGCCTTCCATGGTCGGGCTGAACTTGTAACCAAACGTGCCGCCGGCGGGGTTCTGAATGAGGCGCAGCTTTTCGGGTTCAATGCCGATGCCGGGACAGATCATGGCATGGTGGAGGTGCAATCCGATACTCTTAGACTGGATGGTCAGCGTGCCCTCATCGTCCACGTAGGCCAGGCCGCAGTCCGGCTCCAAATGCAGGTGGGGCTGACGGCTGTTGTAGGTGGACAGCTCGACCTTGTAGGCAGCCTTCTCCAGGAGCGGCCCGGTCTCTTCGCCCTTCACAACGCCCTGCTCATAGTAGGCATTGGGAACGCCGGGGTGGATTTCCATGGCGTCGGGCGCCAGCGCCTCGTAACCACTCATGTAGGCGGGCAGGACTTCAAGGTCCACTTTGACTTTTTTCGCGGCGGCCTTGGCATGTTCTTCCGTATCCGCCGCGACGATAGCAATCGCATCGCCAAATTGGAAGACCTTCTCTTTGCAGAGGATGGGGCGGTCCCAGCCATCGCCCTTGTTGGTCGGGAAGGTGATGAGGCCGGTAATCGCGTTCTTACCCTTCACGTCCTTCCAGGTAATGACTTTGACCACGCCGGGCATCTTTTCGGCTTCCGAGGTATCAATGCCTTTGATGTTGGCATGCGACACCTCGGCCTGGGTCAGGGCCAGACGCAGCGTGCCCTCCGGCATGCGCAAGGCCAGGTCCGCGCCAAAATCCCAGGTACCGGTGACTTTTGCCAGGGCAGACGGGCGCACGAAATTGCTACCGACCATCGTGACCGGGCTTTCCAAATTATTGAGAATCTGCTCGGGCTTGATCTCGCCGCGCATGATCCTGGCGGCATCCATCACCGCGTCGATGAGCGGCTTGTAACCGGTACAGCGGCACAGGTTGCGATTCCTATGGAACCAGTCGCGAACCTCCTGGCGGGTCGGTTTGTTGTTGTTCTCCAGCAGGACCTTGGCGGACATGATGAAGCCGGGGGTGCAAACACCGCACTGCGCGCCGCCGTGAGCCATCCAGGCGATCTGCAGGGGATGCAAATTGTCGGGAGTGCCGATGCCTTCAATCGTGGTGATCTTCGCCCGCTCCTGGACTTTCTTCATCTTGGTCACGCAGGCCCTGACCGGCTTGCCGTCCATGATGACGGTGCAGGTGCCGCAATGGCCTTCGTTGCAGCAGACTTTACAGCCCGTCAGGAGCAGGTGCTTCCTCAGCACATCAGCCAGGGAAGTGTCGGGCTCGACAACCAACCAACGATCAACTCCGTTGACGTTAAGCAACATTCTCTTCATTCGTTTTCTCCGTTTGTTTACGAGGTTCCCTTCTACCGGCTAGGCACCCTTTCCAAAACCGCAATCCGGATAACGGCACCGCTCACACTGCACACAGAGCCCACCGTGGGCCAATTTCACAAAGTCCTTCCGCGTCATTTCCTCGCCTGCCAAGATGCGTGGCAGCACCACGTCAAAAATACTGGTCTTGTGGTACATGACACAGCCGGGAAGCCCCATCACCGGGACCTCTCCGACATAGGCGAGCATGAACATGGCCCCCGGCAGCACCGGGGCCCCATAGGTGACCACCCGTCCCCCGACCGCCCGGATCGCCGCCGGGGTGACATCGTCGGGATCAACGGACATGCCGCCCGTTACCGTGACCATCTGGGCGCCCTCGCGGATGAACCCCAGAATGGCCCCGACGATCTGCTCGATCTGGTCGGACACATACACCTGGCCCAAGTATGCACACCCCAAATCCTCGACCTTCTTCCTCACCACCGGGCCGAAGCGGTCCTGAATGCGCCCGTGATAGACCTCACTGCCGGTCGTCACAATTCCCGTCTTGAGGCAGCGAAAGGGCTTCACTTCAATCAGCGGTCGAGATCGCCGGCAGATCGCCTCCACCTCCTTGACCCGCTGCTCGTCAATCACCAGGGGGATGACCCGCGTCCCCGCCAGTGTCTTGCCTTTCGCTACGCGCTGATAAGAATGAAGGGTAGCGAAGACCACCTGATCCACGGTATTGACCGCTTCCAAGGCAGCCGTATCGATCTTGAGAAGCCCGTCATGCGCCGCAAGCAAATCGACCTTGCCCTCTTTGGGGTCGGTGCGGATGATCCCAGGCCCGGCAGCGGCCTTCGCGATTCGCTGGGCCGCATCGTTTTCATGCACGAGACCTTTGCCGGTCTCCCAGACGTAGAGGCGTTCCTTACCCATGTCGAGCAGCCTCGGGATATCATTGGGCTGCACAATGTGCCCTTTTCGGAATGCGGGCCCTTTGAACTGACCAGGAATGATCTGCGTCACATCGTGACAGAGCACCATTCCCAAAGCCTCCTGCACCGGTACTGCCTTCATGGCGATTGCCCCTCATGCTTCGGCGGCGTCCCCCGGCTGGCTTTCCAGTTGGGCGGCGCCAGGTAGCGTTTATGTCAATAGTGATATAAGTTCAGGCAAAAAAAAACGTTCGTCAGGATCAACAACTCCAGGGAGAACGTCACCGCAACTCGCCTGCCAAGGACGAAAGGACCCGCAGCCAGCCCCTTCGCTCGAATCTGGCGACCAATGCCGGTTCAGCTTGCGCATGGGAATGCTGCATTTTATGCCGGATGTGACATATTTCAACGCAAAAAAAAGCAGCCCATGCTTTTATCGACCGCCGACAACGAGGCCCAGCGGGTTGGCTTTCCATCCATTGCGGGTCAGGTCTCATTGCTGCTCTTTCAGTCGCCGGAAGCATGGGGAGAAGGAGTGGGATGCTCCTCCCGATGCCCCCGGCAAACCAACCGACTCGGGACGGAACCGAACCCAGACCGACTCGGTTCTGAAAACCGAGTCGGTCTTCGCGGGTTCTCGCACCAGGGAAACTACATGGCCCACTTGTAAATCTGGATCACATCATCCAGGGTGGGGCAGCGAGGATTGGTGAGCCCGCAGGCATCCTTCTGAGCATTCTCGGCCATGGTCTTGAGGTCTTTTTCCTTAACGCCCAGTTCCTTCAGGCCGG
>CAZDKX010000356.1:0-4688 GCA_964505935.1 uncultured Syntrophobacteraceae bacterium | reverse complement strand
TAGAGCATGCGGCTCATATCCGCAGTGTCCGGGGTTCGACTCCCTGCACCGCCACTTTAACCAGATAATAATTCAGGATATCTTATCCGATTGCTCCCCTTCGGCGCGCCACGGAAGGTCGCCACCCAAATTCATTGACACGATTAACGGCCCTTCCTCGAAAACGAGCTATTGACTGGAGGATGAATCTCCCAAACTCCTCTTCCGCTCCTCCAGGGCTTCGATGTGCTTCTGTTCTTCGGCGACGATTGCCGTCACTTGCTGCAGGATATCCGGTTCCGAAACGAATGAGGCAATGATCTCATAGAACATCACGCTGTCTTGTTCGAGCACCAGGGCTGTATCCAGCAGGGCCTGGAGGTCGGTAGTGGCTGCCAGGTCAACCTCATCAAGAGAAAAGATGTGGTCCTGGAGGGAACTTTTCAGGAGAGTGCCACCCACCTGCTCAGCCCACTTTTCATCGCTGCTCCTGGGAGCCAGTTTCTTCATTGCCAGGAAGCGGTTTCTGTGTTCCGCTTCCTCGTTGGCAACCCACTGCAGCATTTCACGCAAAGACCGATCAGGTATCCCTTCAAGCGCTCTTCGGTAAAAATGCTCGCCATTTTCCTCAATCTGAATGGCCATATCAAAGATTTCACTGGCTGAAAACATGCCCGCTCCTTGTTCCCAAATCTGAAAGAGTTTGAATCCGCCCAGTACCGTTGGGCGAAAGTCCGTAACGAAATATCGGTGGGCACAACCCCCTGCCACGGATCCAGACAAGGGGCGACGTAGGGTGGGCTCTGCCCACCAAAAACGGATGAGTACTTCTGCCATGTTGTACTAGCTCGTTCTCATCCGAAAACCCCATTTTGTGGAAGCGGCATGCTGCCGCGATCGGGGCTGAAAGCCCCTCCCACAAAGCGAGCAGCCACTTTCCGGATGGACACTAGCTCGTTCACCTCCGGAAAGCGCTCAGGCGGTTCCTCCCCTTGCCCCTCCCACCAGGAAAGGGGGTTTCCGGATGGCCTCCCCACTTTCCCTGGGCAACCAGCAGGGTACCTTCCGAGCCCATAGGAACGCAATGGATTTGCCAAGCACCACGATGGTCGCAGTTCCGTCTTCCTCCAAGAGAACTCTGGAGTAAGAGTTTTCGGCTCATCTTGAGACCGATTTAAATCAGGGGTGACGCTCGCCATTCACCTTGACACGAGGGATTGATTCTCTCTATCTTTCTTCCACCCTCCAAGGCTTAAAAAATAACTCTGGTCTCATCCATGAGAAGAGAGTCAGGCACGAAAAGGCTTTTCGACAGGATGCAAGGTGGGAGGAGCTCCATGGACGGAGAACACGAACTGACGCCCAGCGAATTGCTTTCATGCATGGAACTAGGCAAGGCGCTCACCTCGGAACTGGATTCAGAGCGTCTCTTCACCAGGATTCTGCAGAAAGTCTCTGAGCTCCTTCCTGCCGAGAACT
Organism: uncultured Syntrophobacteraceae bacterium; assembly: GCA_964505935.1. GTDB lineage: Bacteria > Desulfobacterota > Syntrophobacteria > Syntrophobacterales > Syntrophobacteraceae > JADGQM01. Next base: position 3,230 of record CAZDKX010000356.1, on the reverse strand, counting down.
GGTCGTTGCTGGTCCTCGACGAGGAGACGGGGGATTTGCACTTTGAATTGACGGTCGGCCTGGATCTTGAACAGGTCAAAGATGTGCGCCTGCGCCTGGGCCAGGGTGTGGCAGGCAAAGTGGCCCTTGATCAGCAACCGGCAGTCGTCCGGGATGTGGGCAAATGCGATTTCTTTTACGGCCAGGTAGACAGTCTTACCGGGTTTGCCACCAAATCGATCGTCTGTGTCCCCCTCATCTTTGGAGGCAAGACCCTGGGAGTGATCGAGGTCGTCAATCCCGGGAACCCTGAAAGCAATCCCCTGCCGCTACTCTCGATCATCGCCGACTACGCCGCGATCGCCGTTGAAAACATGCGGCGCTACCAGGAGATACAGGACCTGGCTGTCCATGATGACCTGACAGGGCTTTACAATACCCGCTACCTGTACCGGGTCTTGTCGGATCTCGTGGCCACAGCCAACGCTGGTGGACCCCCATTTTCCATCCTCTTCATGGACATCGATAACTTCAAACAGGTGGTGGATACTTATGGCCATCTTAAGGGAAGCCAGGCGATTCAGGAAGTGGCCGGGACTGTCCGGGAGTGTTTAACCGAACCGGCCTTTGGGGTCGCCTATGCTGGTGACGAATTTGTTGCGGTGCTGCCGGGCTTGGATAAGCAGGAAGCACTCCAAAAGGCGGAAGAGATTCGGTCCCGAATGAGGCAGACCGTCTATCTCTCCGATCATGGGCACAGGCTGTGCCTGCGGGCGAGTTTTGGGATCTCCACGTTTCCCGAAGACGGGGCGAGTGTGACGGCACTTCTTGCCTCGGCAGACCGCGCCATGTTTGAGATCAAAGAAAGAGGTAAAGACGCCGTGAAGTCTGCTTCACCCGGTTCAGTGAAACAGTCTCCTTGAAGCGGTGAAGGAGAAGAACCGGGTTGACAATTTTCTGGAAGGAGAGTTTGTGGGAACATTGATCCTGTGGTTCAAGGAAACCAGACCTCAATTCCTTTCGCTGTCGATTGTGCTTACCTTTATGGGAAGCACCATTGCCTGGTACTACGGTTCCTTCAACCTTGGATACGCCCTGCTTGCCGGTTTCGGACTGCTGTTGACGCACGGCAGTGCTAACGCCATCAACGATTATTTCGATTACCAGAGCGGCATCGATTTGAACGTCACGAGAACGCCTTTCAGCGGAGGAAGTGGGCTGGTCCCCGAGGGAAAACTCCCGCTTCAGCATGCTCTCTGGGTGGGGGTTATCACCTCGCTGGCCGCCCTGATGATTGGCGTTTTCTTCGTGATCGTCAGCGGCTGGCAGTTGATACCGCTTTTGGTTGTCGCCGTGCTTTGTCTCGTTCTCTATACGCCGGTGATATTGAAAACCTCCCGGCCTGAATGGTCACCGGGATTGGGGCTGGGCGTCTTGCCCATCTTGGGGTTTTATTTTGTGCAGACCGGCAAATACGATTGGGTGGTCCTGATGGCCTCGATACCCAGCGGGATCCTGGTGCACAACCTGCTCCTGCTGAACGAGTTTCCCGATGTGGAAGCAGATAGAAAGGGCGGCAGGAAGACGACCCCCGTGGTGTTTGGCATGGAAGCCGCCAGCAGGGTTTTCAGAATGACAACGATATCCGTTTATCTCTGGATTCTTGGTTGCGTCCTGGCTACCCTGCTGACCGGCCGTATCGTGATGCCGGTTTATTGCCTGATAGCATTTTTGACGCTCCCCCTGGCAATAAAAGCCATGCAGGGATCAAGAGAATACAAGGATATGAACAAGCTGGTTCCCGCTCTTGGAGTCAACGTCATGTTTATCTTAACAACTCAGGTGCTGTTGGGGGTAGGTTATATCCTGGATAAGTTCTTCCCGCTATGGTGACGAAAAACAGCTTGAAATCAATAGAGATAGCCGCGCCTTGACCGCAGGAAGTTGCTCATCGATCCTGCTGTTCCTCATCGGGACACCTTGATGTGTCTCCCGCAAATCGGCGATAATAAAAATGAGAGATTCGTCATAGAAAGGAGTCTCCTTAACGTGGTGATCACTTTCAGAAGGAAAGGAGAAAGCCATGAGTGATTTGGTCGTCGCCGTTTTCGACAATGAGATGAAGGCAGAAGAGGTCCGGGTTGATTTGCGAAAGAAGGAAGCAGAGCATCTTGCCGATCTCGAGGATGCGGTGGTGCTGATCAGGACCAGGGACGGCAAGGTCAAGTTCCACCACATGTCCCATTTTACCGTCGGCGGGGTGCTGACCGGGGGGGTCCTCGGATCGCTTCTGGGTGTTCTGCTGATGAATCCCGTCTTCGCAGTTCTCGGGCTGGCCGCCGGTGTCGTGGTGGGAGGGATTTCCGGAGCCATGTCCCATGTGGGCATCGACGAGAGCTTCATGGAGGACCTGGCCGATCATTTGAAACCAGGCACGTCGGCGCTGTGTATTCTGGTGAAGGACCATCTCGAGGCCGTGCTGGAGGAGGTGAGGACTTTCAAGGGAAAGATTCTGCAAACGCCCCTGCTGCATACCGATGAGGCGAAGCTGAAAGCGGCCCTGGATGAAATAATGGCTAAGGTCGGCGGGTGACCACGCGTAAACGCGCGGACGAGGGGGCTTGCCTGCTCACGGCAGGTTGCTGCGCCGCCGCTCCTCCCGGCGAGACGCCTTTGGGGGCTTGGAGACGGCAAGAGTTCAGCTCAACAAGAGGGTGTGTCCAGGAAGGCAGGGCGATATACCCGCGCTATTGCTGCACAGCTTCTCCACACAGGGCAGAGGCCTTGCTCTGGGTAATCATCGGTTCCCTGGGGAGGCGATGCGACGCGAATTTCCCAAGGAGAAGCTTGAGTTTTTCCCGGTGCTGAGGCGACAGCTGATCAAATTTCAAACCGCAACGTCTGGTCTTGAGGTCGTTTTGAGCGAATTGGTCTTGTCCTATGTAATAAACGACTCTGCAGGGTACATGGAGCAGCAGGAAGTGGCTCGGCTCGGAAGTGAAGATATCGACCTCTACATCCGCCAGCTTTTCGTATTCTTCATATACCGGGTACTCAAAGGCGGCGCCGCTCCTGCTCACATCCTTGATTTTGCCAACCCTGTCCAGGCCTGGCCAGAAGGCCAGGTAGAAATCAGTCTTCAAGGCATATCGCGTTGCCTGCCGACGATCTGCTATTGCTCTCTCGCTCATGTTTCCAGTCCTTGGCTCACCGATTGAAGGCACGAGCCGGGCTCAAGGTATGGGAAAAGA
>CAZDKX010000355.1:0-4712 GCA_964505935.1 uncultured Syntrophobacteraceae bacterium | reverse complement strand
CTCGGTCATACTGTTGCACCCTTCCATATCAGATTACGGTGAGGATGTCCCGTCCGAAATGGGGGGACCGTGAAGATTTTTTTGCCATGCCCTGAACGGTTACGGGAAAAGGACGTGCATTACTGAATAGAAAAAGGAGTCAGTCGTGGGAAAAAAAGATGATCTCCCTGGAGAATCGGACAAGACACTTGCTGCTGTATGTGGGCTTTACTGTGAGGCATGCACTTTATTCATCGCTACGAAGGAAGACCCTTCAAGACTCAAGGGGCTGGCGGCACGATTTCAGCTTTCGGAGGAAGCGGTTAAATGTTTCGGATGCCGGTCAGCCAAGAGAGGACCTTACTGCGAGAAATGCAAAATGTGCTCCTGCGCCGCTGAACGAGAAATCGATTTTTGTGTTGAATGTGCGACGTATCCCTGCGATGATCTTAAGCAGTTTCAATCTGAAATGCCTCATAGGATCGAGCTTTGGGATGACCTGGAACAGATCAGGTCCATCGGCTATAAACAATGGCTTGAAAACATTCGGGGGAACTATACCTGTCCTCAGTGCCGGAGCGTCAATTCCGCCTATGACTCAAAATGCAGAAAGTGTGGTGAAGAGCCGAGCTGCGATTATGTAGGCAAGCACAAACAGGCAATTGAAAGGTATTTGAAAAATAGATGATGCATAATGAGACAATCCAGGCGACTCGTTGCACTCGCGACTGATCGCCGCATTGGGCACGGCAGGGGGATTGAGTGAAGATTCGCCTCCCGGCGTGGATCCGGCGCATGGCAGCCAGCCGAGACCGTGAGCTGGTATGGGAGTTCTTCGTGTTCTTGTCACGCTTCGAGTATGCGCTCAAGCGGACACCTCGTTATCTCAAGGGAAGCAAGTCGCGCGCCCAGCAGGACTGGGAGAGGTTCGGTGCGGACCACGATCGGGAGTACCCGGCGAAGGCGACCGATGAGAGTCGGGCGCGCGTTAGCGCAGGTGCTGTGCAAGAGGAATAGATGACTGAAGTCAGCAGCCGGATGACAGCTCCTCAGGGACCGCCAAATGATTCGGAAATTACGGAATGGATGGGTGAAGAAGGATTTCGGTACTGGAACCGTGTTAAAGAAATGATTGCGAAAGACTATCCAAACCTTTTTGCCCCTGAATGGCTTTTCGGCGGCAAGAAGCACGGTTGGTCGCTCAGATACAAGAAAGGAAGATCGTTCTGCACCCTGATTCCGGAGAGGAATCGGTGCGCGTTGGTCATGGTCTTTGGCTCAGAGGAACGAGCGAAGGTAGAACCCATGAAGCACATGCTCTCGCTCAAGTCTCGGGAAGAATATGAGACGGCCGTTACCTACCATGACGGAAAGTGGGTTCTTCTCGAGGTTGATGCTGAAACAGTATTAGAGGATGTACGTCTACTTCTGGCAGTGAAGAGGAAGCCGAAGAGCGAAAAGCGTGCATAACCGCATGAACCGTATCGTGTCCATTGCGGGCCATTCTCGGTCGCGCGCGCATTAGCACGTTACCGGTATAATTTCCCTCAACCGGACCCACGCGATCTGGGGGCCAATCATCAGAAGTCGCTGAGAATCAAGGTTTGAAGCGCTTCGGCCCGGCCGGTGGCACGAAATGGCACACCCTTTTGAACGGAAGGACTCGGCGGTGCTCAGGGTTGTCTTCCCCCATGTCGAAGTCGGACTGCCGGTCAACGCCGACGCTGACGAGGTGTGGCGGATCCTTGTCGATACGTCACGCTGGGTCGAGTGGGGGCCGTCCATCCGCGCGGTCGAGAGCACCGAGCGCTTCCTGACGGCGCGTGCTTCCGGCCGGGTGAGAACCGTTCTGGGGTTTTTGGTGCCGTTTGCCGTGACCCGCTTCGAGGCTGGCAAGAGTTGGACTTGGCGCATCTTCGGCCTGCCGGCAACCACGCATGGCGTGGAAAGTCTTGGCCCGAAACGCTCGCGCCTGTTTTTCGGGGTGCCGCTGATTGCTTTTCCTTATCTCCTGGTCTGCTCTTTGGCCTTGAGACGCATCAGCTCCCTCGTCGAGCACCATCAAGGTCCCGCATCAGCTTCATGACCGCCAGTTCCTTGGCCCGGGCCTCGACGTCGATCGAGGCCGAAAGCGTCTTCCACACCTCGGGAAGGTCGTTCACATCCGCATAGTCCGCGTGCATCCTCGGCGTTTTTCCCTGCCAGCCATGGGCGGGCGAAGGAAGGTGGGAATACGGTTCCCGCTCCAGCCGTTCCCAGGCTCCTACCGTCACCCTGGTGGCTTCCTCATTATGAGCAACCAGGCGCGGCTGGCCAGCGTGGTGAGGCTTGGGTGCCTTCCCGGCAATCTTCGAGCGCGGCCCGAGCAGCCTCATGCAGAAAGTCCACCAAACTTGACGGAGGTGCCAATGAGCCTTAAAGTCTTGCCACTGCATTAGGACTGAAATCAACCTGTTGAACGTTGTTGCCATTCAGGCCGGGCAACTCAAACCTGTTACAGGGGGATGCCATGACCGACCACGAGCAGCTTCGAGAGCGACTTGTCCAGCTTTTTTCTTCACAAAAACTGGCGGTGCTGGCCACGCAGGATGGAGGGCAGCCCTACGCCAGTCTGATCGCCATCGCCGCTTCGGATGACCTCAAGGAGCTCTTTTTCGCCACCCCGCGCGCGACGCGCAAGTTTGCCTACCTGAAGGCCAATCCCAAGGTTGCGCTGCTCATCGACAGCCGCTCGAATCAGGATGAGGACATCCACCGAGCCATCGCGGCCACGGTTCTAGGTACGGCGGCCGAGGTTGCTCACGAGGAGCGGCAGGAGGTTCTGAACCATTACCTGGTCAGGCATCCCCATCTGGAAGAGTTTGCCCGATCCCCGTCGACAGCCCTGGTTCGGGTGACGGTGCAATCCTACTATGTGGTGAGCCGATTCCAGGAAGTGATGGAGTTGCACGTCGCCTCATGAGATGGACGATCGCTCTTTCCGAGATCGGCGAGGACCAGGGTCGCGTGGTGGGCGGCAAGGCGCTTGCTTTGGCGCGGATGGCAAGGGGCGGGTTCCGGGTCCCATTCGCCCTCTGCATTTCCACGGAAGCCTACCGGGAATACGTAACGGCAGCCGGTTTGCGGGAGCGGATCCTGATGGAACTGCACCGCAAGGAATTCCGGGAAATGCGCTGGGAGGAGGTCTGGGACGCCGCTCTGCGCATCCGCAATCTCTTCCTGAGCCATGCCCTGCCCGCCAAGCTGCATGCCCACCTTTCGCAGGTCCTCCGGGAATACTTTGCCGACCGGGCCGTGGTGGTGCGTTCCTCCTCCCCCGAGGAGGATGCCGCCCGCACTTCGTTCGCGGGCCTGCACGAATCCTTCGTCAACGTGGTCGGCCCTGAATCGATCATCGAACACGTCCGGCTGGTCTGGGCTTCTCTCTGGTCGGACGCCGCCCTGCTCTACCGCCAGGAACTCGGACTCGACGTGCACCGCAGCACCATGGCCGTGGTGGTGCAGCAGATCATCACGGGAGACCGATCAGGGGTGGCTTTCAGCATTAACCCCAACGAACCGCACCAGGCGGTCGTCGAATGCGTATACGGACTCAATCAGGGCCTGGTCGACGGCACCATCGAACCCGATCGCTGGCACCTTGACCGGGCGACCGGCCGCATCGTCGCCCATGCACCGGCCGAACGGGAGCGGTTCGTCGCTCCCGGAAGCGAAGGTGTCCAGGTGACGAGCCTGCCGGCGGAGCTCTCGGCCCGCCCGCCGCTCAAGGAAGAGGAAGTCCACAGGGTTTTCAACCTCTGCCTGCAGGCGGAAGCGCTTTTCGGAGGCCCGCAGGATGTTGAATGGACGATCCAGGACGGTCAACTGTGGGTGCTGCAGGCGCGGCCGATCACCACCGCCGCCGCTCAAGGCACGGACGACAAGCGTGAATGGTATCTCAGCCTGCGCCGCAGCTTCGACAATCTCCAGGAGCTCCGCCGCCGCATCGAGGGCGACCTGATCCCGGCCATGATCGAGGAAGCCAAAGGGCTCTCCAGCCTGGATTTGCAGGGACTCACCGATGAGGAGCTCCTGGAAGAACTCCACCGGCGCACCGCCATCGAAAGCAAGTGGGTCGGTGTCTACTGGGAGGAATTCATTCCCTTTGCCCACGGCGTGCGTCTGTTCGGGCAGTATTACAACGATGTCGTCCGGCCTCGGGATCCCTACGAATTTGTGCGGCTCCTGGGCGCCACGGAGATGGAGAGCCTCGAGCGCAACCGGCTGCTGGAAGAAATGGCGGCGGCGGTCCGTGCCGACAGCGGTGTCCGTCGGCAATTGGCGAATGGCGAGCTGGCCACTGTCGATCCTGGATTTGCGAAGCTGCTGGAGACGTTCATCCAGAGATTCGGCGATCTTTCCTGCCCGGTTACGGGAGTGGTGGCCTGTTCGCAGGGGTCGGAAGCGCTGCTCCGGCTTGTCCTGGAAATGGCTGCCCACCCGCCCTCACAAGGGGTGGTTCAGCGGCAGGAAGTGGCTGAACTGACGAGAGCCTTTCTGCAGCGGTTCGCCGGCGCGCAGCGCACACGGGCGGAAGAACTGCTCGATCTGGCCCGTACCAGCTACCGGTTGCGAGACAATGACAACATTCACCTGGCCCGTATCGAGGCGCAGAAATTGGCCGCCGTCGAAGAAGGCAGGCGCCGTTTGGTGGTCCGCGGCAGGGATGGGGTCTACCCGTCCCTGGCGGAGGA
>CAZDKX010000354.1:0-4721 GCA_964505935.1 uncultured Syntrophobacteraceae bacterium | reverse complement strand
AATCCGGAAATATACGGCTCGGCGTTTGCCTTTCGACCCTATGCTTTTGAACCTGCCACCCGTTATTTCGCCCCCTATTGTTATCGCGACCCGGACGGTCAGCCGAAGGTGGTTTTTCTGGGCAACGAGCAATACGACTACTTCTCCATGGAGTGGTATCAGGCCCCGCGGGATCATGGCCGGCCGGTATGGAGCGAGCCTTATTTTGATGAGGGTGGTGGGAACATCCTCATGACCACCTTCTCCGTGCCCTTCTATCGAGAGGAGGACGGCCAGAAGACCTTCCAGGGGGTTGTCACGGCTGATCTTTCCCTGGCGAAACTGAGGAAAATCGTGTCGTCCATCAGGATCTATGAGACGGGCTTCGCTTTTCTAATCTCTCAGAAAGGCATGCTGGTCACGCATCCCAACGAACAATGGGTCATGCGGGAGAACATGACCCGGCTTGCCGAGGTCCGCGGGGACAAACACGCTCTCCAGGTGGTGAAGTACATGGTGCGGGGAGGGGAAGGGTTCGTGCCGTTCACGTCCTTCAGTTCCGGGAAAGAGTGCTGGATGTACTATGCCCCGGTGCCCTCCACCGGCTGGTCGCTGGCCGTCATTTTCCCTGAAGACGAACTCTTCGCCGATCTGCATGACCTTGCCAGAAACGTGGTGCTGATCGGCTTGGCGGGGTTTATTTTGCTGGTGGTGGTGATCATTTTCATTGCCCGGAGCATCACCCGGCCGGTGCGGGAACTGGCGGTGACGACCGAAGCGATCGCTCAGGGGGACCTTGACATCGCGCTGCCCCAGCCGACCTCGAACGATGAAATCGCCGCACTCACTCATTCTTTCGGGGAAATGAGGGTGGCCCTCAAGGCCTATATTGCCAACCTGGCAGAAACGACTGCCGCCAGGGAGCGCATCGAAAGCGAGCTGAAAATCGCGCGGGCCATCCAAATGAGCTTCCTGCCCCGGCGTTTTCCGGCCTTTCCTCGGGAAGAGGCCTTCGAGATCTTTGCGGCCCTGGAGCCGGCAAGAGAGATCGGCGGCGATTTCTACGATTTTTTCCTGCTTGGAGACCGCCGCCTGCTCTTCACCATCGGCGATGTGTCGGGCAAGGGCATTCCCGCGGCGCTGTTCATGGCGGTGACCAAGACGCTCATCAAGGGAATTGTCAGCAGCAATGGGCCGGACCTCGCCGAAGTCTTTCGGCGGGTAAACCTCGAACTGTGCCAGGACAATGAAGCGGTGATGTTTACTACGGCGTTTTGCGGTATCCTGGAGCTTGCCTCGGGAAAGCTGTGCTACACCAATGCCGGTCATTTGCCGCCGCTTCTCATTCGCTCCGGAAAAGCCGGAGAATGGCTCAGAATACCGGCAGGAACGGCCCTGGGTATCGATGAGGAAGCGCGCTACCAAACGGCGGTCACCACCCTGGAACCGGGAGACGCGGTCGTTCTCTACACTGATGGCGTTACGGAAGCCATGAATGCCGCCGATCAGATGTATTCCGCGGAAAGACTCCTGGCAATGGTTGGAGAACAACCCTGCCGCTCATCCGAGGAGTGGGTGGACGGTATTTTCGATTCCGTCAAGACCTACACCTCGGGTGCGCCACAGTCGGACGATATCACGGTCATGACGGTTGTTCTGCGGAAGTGAGAGATTATGGAAACCCTGCGCTTGCCTGCCACCATGGAAAACCTGGAAAGCTTCCGCCTGTTTGTTCAGAGGATCCTGCAGCCCCTGAATCTGGTCCAGGAGTTGGTGTTCAAGGTTGAACTGGTTCTGGAAGAGGCGGTCACGAATGTCATTCATTATGCCTATCCCGAAGCGATCGGCGAAGCGGAAGTGGGCATTGCCGTTGAGGTGGGCAAAGGGTTTTGCCTGTGCGTCAAGGACTGGGGCGTGCCGTTTAACCCGCTTGAGCGCCCGGACCCGAACATGAGTGAGGAGGTGTCGGAACGGCAGGTGGGCGGCCTCGGCATTTATCTGATCCGCCACCTGGTCGACCACCTGGACTATCAACGTCAGGAAGGGGCGAACACGCTGACTTTCTGCTTCATACTTCAAGATGCTCAGCACCCCAACCGGCTGTCCTGAAGGAAAGGCTTAAGGGCGAAAATGATTGAAAAGCGAATATCCAATATCGAACAAGAAACCGCAGAAGGTAGAAGGAACTGAGGGATCTGTGAAGATCAGCATCTGTCGATCTCAGTATTACGCAGCCTGACTGCCCGGACTTGGCCGGGCAACACTTCGTCATTGGACATTTCTTGTTCGTTATTCGATATTCGCTTTCTTCTTGAGAAACAGAATGGAGGTCAAGGACTAGAATGATCCGCTCCATCAACACCAAGATGCTCCTGCTGGTTTTCGGCATCCTCATCGCAACGGCCCTTGTCTTGATGTTCTTTGCCAGAGAAGACCTGGAGCAGAAATTTCTGGAAACCGAAGCCCAATCGGTCAGAAACGCTCTCTACCTGGTGAAGCTCAATATTGAGAACCAATACGGCAGCCTGCTTTTCCACAAGCTTGCGACGTTGGAAAAGCGCAAAGCTGAAATGAAGAAGCTGATCACCGTGGTGGCGGCGGAGCTTGATCGAACCACGCAGCAACATCGGCACGGGCTTTTGACGGAAGAGGAGGCCAGGACCTTTGCCCTCGATTGGATTTCCTCGCTCAAATGTGACGAGGATTCCTGCTTTTTTGTCTACGACGAAAACTGCACGGTTCTGGCTCATCCCGACGGCATGGTCATCGGCAAGGACCTGTCAGGGCTCAAGGACATCAAGGGAGTCTCCCTGTTTCGTTCCATGCTGGAGGCAGCGAAAACCAAAGGCGATGGCGTCACCAGTTTCACCTGGCATTGTGCAGACCGCACCAAGCCCTCTAAAAAGCTCGGGTATTTCTCCTATTATCCCCGGCTGCAATGGGTCATCGCCACCATGGTGAACATGGAAGACATTGAATCGGACGCTCAGAAGCGCCTCGACGCCATTGTTCGCGACCTGAAACAGACCTTCGATAATGTTCACATGGCGGAGAGCGGCTATCTATTCCTCTTCAACGGCAATAAAGAGCTCATCATCCATCCCTCCCTTTCCGGGAAAGCCTTGGCCGGGGCTTTGAACGTCAGCACCGGCAAGCCACTGCTGGACGAGCTCAAGGAGGCGGCGCAGCAACCCGACAAGCCCCTCGAGTATACCCTGGAAGACCCACGGGGCAGAACCCTCGGGCCCTACGTTTCCTATGTTCGGTACTTCAAGACCCTTGACTGGTATATCGTCTCCAACGCGCTCATAGAGGAGCTCATGATTCCGCTCAGAAAGGCTGTGCTGCGCCAGAGCACTCTCATTGCGCTCATCTTCGTGGTTAGCATTGTCGTCACCTTTTTCCTGGTCCGCAGGATTTCGCAGCCGCTCAAGAGGCTCGCAGCTTACGCCCGCGACCTGCCGCAGCATGATTTTGCGGGCACTGAGGCTGCTTCGGCCATAAGCGCCCTGCCGGCCAAGTACCGCGATGAAGTCGGCAATCTTGCCGAAGCCCTGCTCTTCATGGAAGAGTCCTTAAGGCAATACATCCTTGATCTTCGGGAAACGACGGCGGCGAAGGAGCGGATCGAGAGCGAGCTCAAGATTGCCAGCGAAATCCAGATGAGCATCCTGCCGATGACTTTCCCTCCTTTCCCGGACCGGTCTGAATTCGACATTTTCGCCACCATCAAACCGGCGCGGGAAGTGGGTGGCGATTTCTTTGATTTCTTTCTCATTGATGACCAGCACCTCTTCTTTGCCATTGGCGACGTTTCCGGCAAAGGCGTTCCGGCATCGCTTTTCATGGCCATCACCAGGACCCTGCTGAAAGCGAATGCCGCGATCGATACGACACCCGACGAGATCGTGCGGAGAGTGAACGGCAAACTGGCGGAAAACAACGAAACGTGTGTCTTTGTGACGGTTTTCTGCGGGATTTTGGCTATCGCCACCGGCGAGGTGATCTACACCAACTGTGGCCACAATCCGCCGCTCAGCATCCGGGGCGGGGAAGCCGTTGCATTTATCAGCATGCCTCCGGGCATGGTGCTCGGCATCAGCGAAGACGCTCCTTACCAGAGCGCCAGCCTCGTGCTGCAACCCGGCGACGTGCTGTTCATGTACACCGATGGCGTAACGGAAGCCATGAATTCGCGACTTGAGCTCTTTTCCGAAGAACGGCTGAAGGAAGTCATCGACTCGCTAAAGGAGACGTCGATCGAAACCATGAGCCAGCAACTCATGCAACGGATCATGGCCTTTGCCGACGGCGCTCAGCAGTCGGACGACATCACCATGTTGCTGGTGAAGTACCAGGGAAAGCAATGAGCCAAACAAAAGGCTGCTATTCTTCGACGATCCGTTGACAGGAGTTGACGGTGAAATTATCGAATTTCACCGTCACCGGGCAGGGTTGCGCGCCCTCCTCATCACCGCCGGTCTGCGCCTTGAAGCGCACCCGCAGCTTCTCATGGCAGGGTTTGCTGAAACTGTAGACCGTGCGCCAGGTGTCGGCCTCGAGCGTCAGAAAAGATACTTTCCCTTCCTTGCGCACCATCCGAATGACTCCCGCCTCGCGAGCCGCATCGCCCTTGTGTTTCTCCAGGTTCCTCTCACCAAAGGCATCCAGTCGGGCTCGAAAGAAGAAATCCTCTTTTTGCGCGGCCGCCAGGTAGCATTTGTAGCTTTGCTCATCGCCCA
>CAZDKX010000353.1:0-4722 GCA_964505935.1 uncultured Syntrophobacteraceae bacterium | reverse complement strand
TGAACAATTGTGCAGAAAGTTATAGCAGTATGGTGTCATATCTATTCAACTAAGGAGGGAGAATACGATGAACCGCATTACAAGAACGCTCGTAGCTGTTTTGGCAATGGTTTTCGTGTTGCAGCCGGTGCTGTCGGTGGCAGGGGCCGGCGCCCGCATCATCCCCCAGGGCAAGGTGAGCCTCCTGGAAGAGGGTCGTGAGGCAAGCCAGTTTCAGTCGGAAATGCCTTTGCCCGAAGGAATGCTGATGCTGTGCAACGGGAACTGTGTGGTGCAGACTCCAAACCTTCAACTGGTGGCCCGCGATCAGGCGGTTTTTGCCTTGGCCGAGGGCAAGGGGCGGTGGGATCTGACCGTTAAGACGGGGCAAATCGATTTTGCCCTGCGGCCCGATGCCAAACCCATTTCCTTTCACACCCCTCACGATACCCTGCAGACCGACGGGGCGATTGTGTCGGCAAGCGGTGCGGGCATGGTGAGAGGGTCGCTCGTGGTCACGGAGAACGAATCGATATTGACCATGCACGAAGGCACCTTGCAGGTCATGAGTGCGGATGGGACGGTGTTGGTGGAGCCTGGTCAGGGCTTGCGTCTCGCTCAGGCGCCGATGAAAGCAGCGACTGCCGGCAAGCCGGCCGCAACAGCTACCGGCGGCGGCTATCATGGGGCTTGGACGGCAACCGCTCTGGTGTTGGGTTTTGCAGCGATCATCACCCCTCCTGTGGTGCTTGAGACCACCAAAGAAGAGTCAAAGGCTCTCAGCCCACAATAGTCTTGCGCACCGAATATTCCTTAGAAACAAAAAGACCCTCTTAAACAAAGAGGGTCTTTTTTTGCCCTCTTGGTGTGAAATCTTGCCCTTTGGGTTGTGGCAACGTAAATACGGGGCCGTGCCCGGCTGTTCGACATGGACTCAGAAAAGCAGCCCCGACACGGGCTTGAAAAGAACCAGGAGCAAGGTAGTGAAGACGGCCCAGATGAGTGCTCCCAGCGTAGCCAGGATGGAAACGACGGCTAGGCCCTTATGAAACGAATTTTCGGCTGTTCGTTCCTGGTAGCCCAGCAATGCCGCCAAGCCGACACCACATAGCAGGCCCCCGCCGTGGGCCCAATTGTTGATGCCCGGGATGAGGAAACCGAAGACAAAGATTCCCAGGGCCCACCCCCCCACCTGTTGGTATACCAATTGTCCATAGTATCCGCCGCGGCTCTTGCCATAATACAGCGCGGCCCCAATAAGACCGCAGACTGCGGCTGACGCGCCCAGCGTGAACGGGATACCGGCAAGATAGGAGACCAGATAACCGCCCACCCCGCTCAGCGTATAGAGGGCAATCATTCGACAGGTCCCAAATTCCTGAAGGATCAGGGGAGCGAGCTGATAGAAGGCCACCATGTTGAAGGCCAGGTGGAGCATGCTGGCGTGAAGATAATTCGCCGAGAGGATCGTCCACCAGCGGTGCAGTTGGTCAATGGGAATGCTTCCGGTCGCTCCCAGCAGCAGCAGACTCCGGTTGTCGGGAGAAAGAAAAGCCAGAGGGTTCATGGAAAGGCCGGTTTTGGCAGGGTTGAGCACCAGCGACAGGAAGAACATGGCAACGTTGACGGTGATCATCGTTTTGATGAGCTGACGGTCATCGAGGAGGCTTTTGATCAGGGAAGTATTGCGCCAGCGGGCGCCGGGGTTCTGCAGACCACAGTGAGGACAGTTCGTCTCATCGCGACTGATGAGTTTCCTGCAGTTTGGGCACAGGAGAGATGTTCGTTTCGGACCTTCCATGCTTTCTTCCCCCGCTCAGTGCCCTCCCTCCTGCAAGGGATTGGAAGGGGGCAGCTTTTCTAACCGCTATTGCCTGAAAACCTTTACTCGTGACGTGGGCTGGCAAGCACCGGTCAATTCTCGTCTTCTGTGGCCAGGCCATATTTGATGAGCCGGTAGCGGAAGGAACGAAAGCTTATGCGGAGTAGCTCCGCAGCTTTAAGCTTGACCCCCTGGGTCTGCTCCAGGGCCTGCTGCAGAAGCTTCTTTTCAATATCGGCCAAGTATTCATCCATGTCGAAGCCAATGGCCGGCAGTACTGTCGGGGGACCTCCGCCGGTCTGACTCTGGGCTCTCTTGTGGGAGGAGAGGGTAAGGCTTTCCGGCAGGATAATGCTGGAAGCTTCCATCGCGACGCCTCGCTCAATGATGTGCTCGAGCTCTCTGACATTCCCCGGGAAGTCATACTCAGCCAGAATATCCAGGGCATAAGAGGAGATCTTGCGGACGTCTTTTCCGAATTCTTTGCGAAATTTGGAGAGGAAGAACTGCGCCAGCAGCGGGATATCCTCCGGCCGTTCTCTCAGTGGCGGAATCCGGATGGGGAGCACATTGAGGCGGTAGTAAAGATCTTCCCGAAAGGTCCGCTCGATGACCATCCGCTCGAGATCTCGGTTGGTGGCCGAGATGATCCTGACATCGACGGGAATATCTTCCGTATCCCCAATCTGGCGAATGGTTTTTTCCTGCACCAGCCTGAGCAGTTTCACCTGCAGGGTCGGTGAGAGCTCGCCAATCTCGTCGAGGAAAAGGGTCCCTTCCTGAGCCGCTTCCACGAGCCCCTTGCGATTGGTGGTGGCACCCGTGAAAGCCCCTTTGCGATAGCCGAAGAGCTCGCTTTCAATCAAGGCTTCGGGTACCCCGCCGCAGTTGACCACCACAAAAGGATATTTGCTGCGCGCGCTTTCCCGGTAGATGGCCTTTGCCACAAGCTCCTTGCCCGTGCCGCTCTCACCGGTTATGAGAACGTTGCTGTTGGTAGCCGCCACCCGTTTGATGAGGTCGTAGACCTTGCGCATAGTGGGGCTTTCGCCAATGAGGCAGCCAAAATAGAGCGGGCCTTCCTGGGCCTCCCGAGATGATTCCTCGCCTTTTGTGCTGAGGAGCGCATTGGTGATGGCCGTGCGCATTTCATCGATTTTGAACGGCTTTGGCAGGTAATCGTAGGCGCCCTCCTTCATCGCCACCACGGCGGTTTCGGCGCTGGCATAAGCAGAAATGATGATCACCGCCGTACTTGGGGAGATCGCTTTGCATTGCCGCAGCACTTCGAGACCGTCAATGGGCTTCATCCGGATGTCGGTGATCACCAGGTCGAATTTTCGCTGACGGATGGCTTTTAAGGCGGCCTCTCCGCTCTCGGCGCAGCTTACCTCATACCCATCCTTCTCGAGCATGATCTCGAGAAACTCCCGCATGCTCTTTTCATCATCGACCACCAGGATTTTCTCGGCTTCACCCTGTCGTGAATTCATGACCGTTCGACTGTGCATGGATGATGGTTGTTGGACGGGCGAGCTTCGAACCCGCCCCTGATCCGTTACGCAACGACCTGCCCAAGACGGGAAAAGACAACCCGGCCTTCCATGAGCGTCATGAGTACGTGGCCCTGCATCGGCTGGCCGTGATAGGGGCAGTTGCGGCTTTTCGAGCGAAAGGTGGCAGCATCCAGAATAAACTTGGCCTCCGGATCGAGGATGGTCAGGTCAGCCGGGGTACCGGGTTGCAGTACCCCCAGCGGGACCTTGAGAATCCGGGCCGGATTACAGGTCACTTTGGCCATCGCCTCGAGAGGCGTGAGGACGTCTTCTCGAATCAGGTTCAGGATCAAGGGCAGTGCCGATTCGAGGCCAATGATCCCATTCGCGGCATACTCGAATTCCAGGTCTTTTTCGAGGATGCTGTGAGGGGCGTGGTCGGTGGCAATCGCGTCGATGGTGCCGTCAGCCAGCCCTTCCTTGATGGCGTCCCGGTCCACGGCGCTGCGCAGGGGAGGGTTGACCTTGAAGACCGTATCGAAGGTCATGAGCGCTTCATCGGCAAGGGCAAAATAATGAGGGGCCGTTTCCGCCGTGACGGGGACCCCCCGCTTCCTGGCCTGCCGAATCAACGCCACCGCCCCTTGCGTGCTGACGTGAGCAATATGTAGTCGGCTTTGCGTCAGTTCCGCCAGCAGCAGGTCCCGTGCCACCATGACGTCCTCGGCCGCGTTGGGAATGCCGCGCAACCCGAGCATCGTGGCAACCGGTCCTTCATTCATGAGGCCCGTTTTCGAGAGATCGAGATCCTCGGCGTGGCTGATTACCAGGAGCTCGAACGCACGGGCATATTCAAGCGCCCGACGCATGAGAAGGCTGTTCATGACCGGACGACCATCGTCGGAGACCGCAACGGCTCCCGCTTGGCTGAGGTCGCCGTAATCGGCCAGATTCTCTCCTGCCAGCCCCTTGCTGATGGCCCCAACGGGGAAGACCCGGCAATTGCCCGCTTGACGGGCTCGCGCCAGGATGAATTCCGTTACCGTGGCGGAATCGTTCACCGGATCGGTGTTGGGCATGGCAGCCACCGCCACATAGCCTCCCGCCGCCGCTGCTGCCGTGCCGGACGCGATGGTTTCCTTATACTCCTGACCGGGTTCGCGCAGGTGCACGTGCATATCGATGAGGCCCGGCACGATCCACTTGCCGCTCGCATCGATCTCCTGCAGCTCCTTGAGCCAATCCGTCGAGACCTGCAACCGTGATCCAAGTCCCACGAGATGGCCTTCCCGCACCAGGACGTCGCCTTCGCTATCCTTCCCCTGGGCCGGGTCGATAATGCGGGCATTACGAAAGAGATAATTAGCAGCGTCCATCCTTGTCATCTGCTACCTTTGCCCCAAAAGATAAAGAAGCGCCATCCGC
>CAZDKX010000352.1:0-4815 GCA_964505935.1 uncultured Syntrophobacteraceae bacterium | reverse complement strand
TGGATAAGAAAAGATTGATCTGCCCTCACCGGGACAGGACGGTCAGCCCTTCCTCCAGGATGGCCAGGCCGCGCTCAAGCTGCTCGTCGGTGATCACCAGCGGCATCAGGGTGCGGATCACGTTGCTGAAATTCCCGCAGGAGAGGACCACCAGGCCCTTCTCGTAGCAGAACTTGACGAGGGCCTTGGCCACGTCGGCGGCCGGTTCCTTGGTCACCCGGTCTTTCACCAGCTCCAGGGCGAGCATGGGGCCAAGGCCGCGCACGTCGCCGATGACCTCCAGCCGCTGCTGCATTGCGTCGAAACGCTGCCGTAGCTTCCGGCCAAGCGCCTGGGCCCGGTCAAGGAGCTTTTCTTCCTCGAAGATCTCCAGGACCGCCAGGGCGGCTCGACAGCACACCGGATTCCCACCGTAGGTCCCTCCAAGACCGCCCACCTGGGGTGCGTTCATCATTTCCGCCCGCCCGACTACGGCACTGAGCGGCATGCCCGCGGCGAGGCTCTTGGCGCTCAGGACGAGATCGGGTTCAACCCCCCAGTGTTCCATGGCAAACATCCTGCCGGTGCGACCAATGCCGCTTTGAATTTCATCGGCCACAAAGACAATGCCATTGTCCCGGCAAATCTTGAGGAGTCTGGGGAAATATTCGGGTGGCGGCGTGATGAAGCCGCCTTCACCCATCACGGGCTCGACGATCAGGGCGGCCGTGCTCTCCCCCGCGACCTCGCTGATGAAGAAATCTTTCAGATAATCGGCGCACGCCACCCCGCACGCCGGGTAGGTGAGGCCGAAGGGGCAGCGGTAGCAGTACGCGCAGGGCATGCGGTACACATCGGACATGAAGGGACCGAAACCGAATTTGTAAGGCTTGACTTTGCTGGTGAGTGTCATGGCCATATAGGTCCGACCATGAAAAGCATTGTCGAAACAGATGACGGCCGGCCGTTTGGTATAGTGACGAGCGACTTTCACGGAATTTTCCACGGCTTCGGCGCCCGAGTTGGCAAAGACGGCCATCTTGGGAAAACTCCCCGGGGTAAGGCCGCACAGCTTTTCCGCGAGCTTGACGTAGACTTCGTACATGATAATGTGGAAACAGGTATGGGTGAACTTCTCAGCCTGGTCCTTGATGGCGGCGACGACCCCGGGATGGCTGTGGCCAACATTCATGACCCCGATGCCGCCCGCAAAGTCAATGAGCTCCCGGCCGTCGACGTCATGGACGACAGCCCCGCGGGCCTGGCCCGCAAAATACGGGGTGACGTTGAAGGGGCCCTGGGGAACATAGTACGCGCGCAGTTCCGCCAGCTGCGCACTGGGTTTGGTGCTGCTCATAACAACTCCTGTTGGTTCCTGATCGACATATGATGATGAAAACCCGACTACCGCCCGGTATGGGTGGCGTGCGACAAGAAGGGCAAATCGTGTGCCAACGCTTGCCGAATCGAAGCCCCGACATCCTCGGCCTGCCTGCCATTGCAAGAGAAGCGGCGAAACAAGGGAGGTTTGATTCGTTACTGAATCAAACCTTTCGGTAGCGCGAGCGTTTATAGGCGGAATAGTGGGCGCCAAGTGTGATTCACTATCGCATCAGCCGTGGAGAGAGCGCGTATTTCTTCAGCTTGCGGACGACGGTCGGCTGGCTGATCCCCAAATGCCGCGCCAGTTCCCGGGTGGTCCGGAACTGGCTCAGGGCCTTTTCCAGCATCTCCTTTTCCACGGCGCTGACGTTGTCGGACAGAGACCCTCCGCCTTTGCGGCCGCCCTTTACGGTGGGTGTGGAGGCGGGGGGGGCGGGTGCGGTCAGGCCGAGGCTGCTGATAATGAAATCATCGACCACCTCCTTTTCGCCCATCAGGACCGCCGTTTTCAGAATATTCCTGAGTTCACGGACATTTCCGGGAAACGGGTAGGACTGGAGCAGCTTGAGGACGGCGGGAGAGAGTCGTCGCTTGAGGTGGTAGGCGCGGCTGAAGGTGCGCAGGTAGTGGTTCACAAACTCGAAAATATCCTCCGGCCGCTCACGCAGGGGGGGAATGCGGATGGTGAAGGTGTTCAACCGATAAAAGAGGTCCTGGCGGAATTGGCGGCGGTGCGTGAGCTCCTCCAGGTCGCGGTTGGTGGCGGCGATGACCGTACAATCGATCTTCCTCGGTTTCAGGCTTCCGAGCCGCATGATCTCCTGGTCGTCGAGGTACTTCAGCAGCTTCGCCTGCACGGAGAAAGGCAGGTCGCCGATTTCATCGAGGAACAGGGTGCCGCCCTGGGCCAGCTCAAAGAGGCCGATTTTACCCTGCTCGCGCGCTCCCGTGAACGCCCCGCGCTCATAGCCGAACAGCTCAGCCTCCAGCAGGTTTTCCGGAAGGGCAGCGCAATTGATCTGCACAAAGCCTTTGTGCTCCCGTTTGCTGTTCTTATGGATGAACTTGGCAAGGAGTCCCTTGCCGGTTCCGGATTCTCCCAGGATCAAAATGTTGGAGGCTTCCAGATGCGCCAGTTTCAGAGCGATCCTCAAAACCTGGCGCATCGAGGTGCTGCCCGCGATGATCTCCTGCTTTTTCAGTTCGAGCAGACTCAATTCGGCCAGCTCCTCCTGGTACTTTTCGGTTACCAGCCGGGACTGCTCCAGTTCTTCCCGGATGGCATTGAGCTGGGTCATGTCCCGTTCGTTGACGACCACCATGGAAATGTTGCCGGCGTCGTCGATGACCGGCGTGCCGGTCACCAGCAGGATCTTGCTGGTTTGCTTGATGTGCTGAATAATGCTGACCTGGCGCCTGGTTTCCAATACCTCCAGGGTGACCGAGCGGTCGAACCACCCGTCGGCGAGGACCTCCCTGACGGTCTTGCCAATCACGTCGCCGGCCTTGATGCCGTTCAGCCGTTCGGAAGCTTCGTTGACATTGATGACCCGCGCCTGCCCGTCGCAAACCCAGATGCCATCGGAAGATGACTGAAAAATCGCGTTCAGTTGCCGGTTCAGGTGCTTGTAGGATTCCAGCTTGCGCGCTGAAAATTCCAGCTGTTCCATCTGCTGGAAGCTGCAGAGGGCGCCATGAATGTTGCCGTCGTGCCGGATGAGGGTGATGTTGAGCAGCAGGTCGCCGGGGCTTCCCTGAACCAGGCGCCCCATCTGGGGGTGGCCCGACTGGAGGGATATCATTACCAGATCGGCCACCTCAGGAAGCACCGTGCTGATAGGAATGCCTTTCAGGGCTTCGGGCCGAGGGCCGAACAACTTCGCGATTTGAGCGTTGGCAAAAGCGATTCGGCCTTCGCCATCGGTGGCGATCAACCCGTGGCTGCTGGCATTGAGGATTGCTTCGAGGCTGGGCCGGGTCTTCATTGCCATCCTGTCGTCCAACCGTATCCGGTGGCTTTTCCCGATTTCGATTCGATAATGAATCACGACCTCCCCTTATACCTCCAGGGAAGGTCGTGTCAAGTGCCATTCTCTTCGGCAAGAGCTTTATCCTGACAGGATTGGTATGCCTCTTGCCTAAAGAAGACTTAACACTTGGCAGCTCCTATGCCTCAGCGTTTTTCATGGTTTCCGTGACGAAGGGTTTCAATCCCCAACAAAAGCCGGAGCGGCTTGGGCGGAGGTGAGGGGAGACGGCACGGGTTGTGGTTTTTGTAAGGACCTTGACGTCCACTGAAGGGGGAGGCACTGCATCATGGATCAGAAGCACTATGACGTGGTTTTGGATCGCTTGCCGGAGGCCGACTCGCGGCCGGAAGTGTTGTGCCGGCAGGCCGGGGACGGTTTTCTCCAGGTTGAATATGGCTCGGTGCCACGCTTCAATCTGGTTGACTCTTTCCGCACCCTGACCATCAATGACGCCGTTAAGGCTAAGCACATCAAAGGTTTGTATGAGACCGTTCCGGGCATCAGGACCAATCTCTTTCACTTCGACCCGGAAGTTCTCTCCTTCAAGGACTTGATCAGCGCGATCGAAGAGGAAGAAGCCAAGCTCGCTCATGTTGAAGACATCGTCTTTGAATCCCGTCTCATTTCCCTCCCCATCGCCTTCGAGGACAGTGAAACCAAGAAGGCCGTGGCCAAGTATGTGAAGGAGGTGCGGCCGGGGGCCCCCAATGTGATCAATGACTACAACATTGAATATATGGCCATGTGCAACGGCGGGTCGGTGGCTGACATCAAGAGGATGGTCTGCGGGACCGAATGGTACAACAGCGGCAACGGCTTCTGGCCGGGCGGGGGATTCTTCTGGCCGCTTGATCCCCGGTGTGCCATCGTGGTCCCCAAATATAATCCGCCTCGCACCTGGACACCTGAGTCCACGGTGGGGATCGGGGGGCCCTGTCTTTACGTGTATCCGACGCCCACCGGCGGAGGCTATCAGCTCTTCGGCAGAACCATCCCCATCTTCCAGTTCGCCCAGAAGCACCCGCTTTTCAAGGAAAGCCCAACCTTCTTCAAGGCCGGCGACCGCATCCGCTTCCACGAAGTGACGGAGCCTGAAATTCTCGAGATCCATCGCCGCGTGCATGAACTCGGCGAGTACGACTATGACATCAGGCCCGGCAAGTTCGCGGTCAAGGACTGGCTCGCGTTCTACCAGTCCGAGGGGGTTCAGAAGGAAGTCAGCGCGCTGCTGGCCAGACAGGAGGCCGGCACGAAGCTGGCGCCCAAGGTGTGACGGTGAAGGGTGAAGAGTGAAAAGTCAAGAGTGAAAGGTGAAAGGTGAAGGGTGAAGGGATAAGCCGACTCAGTGGTGGTTCGTTGCCATTTCTAGGAGTTGCTCATGTCATGTGGGGACACTCGCAACCCGCAACTCGCAACCCGCAAC
>CAZDKX010000351.1:2721-4823 GCA_964505935.1 uncultured Syntrophobacteraceae bacterium | reverse complement strand
TCCGGCCACTTTACAGCGTTGCCCGGCCCTTATATCGCAAAGAGGCAGGGCCGTTGAATCAGGAATGCCTCTTGCTCCGCACGCACATCGTTCGGACTGTCGGCACCGCTTGAACACCTCAAACCTCCCTGGCTTCAAAGAAGACGCTAATTAGGTAGCCCAAACATTTTAAGTGGTCAATACATTTTTGAAGATAAGACAACCTTGACATGTGTCAAATTTCGGTTTTCTTTTTGGCTTGTCAGCGCACTGAGACCGCGTCGGGCTTAGCCCCGGACGAAGGTCCTTCAACACGACGGAAAAAGGAGAGGATCGTGCCACGACATCATCATCCGGCACTCATTCTGGAAACCATCAGGGCTAGATTCCTGCGAGATGAGCTGCTCCTTGAAGAGGATTACCGGATGCTACTCACCCTTTGCGCTCATCCCGATCAGCATCACCGTGAGGCGGCGCTCACCCTGCTGCTTCACCCTCCCGTAACCGACATCCTCTCCAGCTACCGGCATCTTCTTGACTTTTTAAGCACCAAGTGCCGGAATCTGCGCAAGCTCCCGTACCCCTTGTGGGAACTCCTCTGCGAGTTTGTCGCGGCATGCGGAGGGGTTCCCCGGGAACCCGCCAAAACGCTCTTCTGGAAGCGGGTCTTAACGCATCTCCCCCCTGCGCTGCCAGGCAGTTTCTTGAACCAGTCATGGCCTTTGAAGCCTTTCCTCCCCTGGCTTCGCCTCAATTCATTCCGTATCCCTCCAAAGGGGAGACGGATCGGCCTCTCACGCCGATGGCGACTACTTGGCAAGAGACTGTCGTCAGGTACTAGCGTGCCGTCCTGGGCACAGCCGACCTTTGCCGATCTCGGTTGTCTGTTTGGACGGAAGCGATCCGCTCGCCGTTCCGGCTATGCTTCCGGGGGCTGGCTGGTTCGGGGACGTCCCCTGGTCCTTCCTCAAGCCGGGGCTCTTCCTCCCCCCGATCACCTCCCATTCCGGCAATGCACCTGGGGAGGCGCCGGCGTCGGCGTGCGAGACTTTATGGAGCGGCTCCTTCGTATGCACGCTGAGGAACTATGCCGGGTCAGGGCCCTCGCGCAAACAGTCAGCCATCGCACCCACCGGGTGGTGCTGAGCTGGCATAACGCCACGCTGGCCGCTTCTAGCGGCTGGGCCTTCGAGGAACCGAGCGACCAATTCCCCTCCAGAACCCTCTGGGAAACCTTTCAGAAGGCGGTACTGAGCAACCTCCGGCGCAGGCGGGACGCCCCGCGCTCTGGACCGAATCCCATCCGTAACCTGGAGACACAATGGCAGCAACGGCTGGTTATCCCCAAAATCCACCACGCCCTGTGGCAGAAGCGGGGGTGTGCGGCGCTCGGCCTGACCTGTGAGGGGAAGTGGCGAAAGCATCTGGGGGCAGTCGAGAAGGTCCTGCGGGTCTCTGACCTGGGATTTGCTTCAGCCTGCCAGGGCTTCGGCTGGACCGGTCCGGTCAGCCCTCACCAGGACCTGCCCCTTCTCGAGATCTTCGACTGGTCCGCCCGGCACGGGGAATCCTGGCACGACGGTTTGCTCCGGTTGGCGGCAATGCTTGAGGAGGGGCAACTCCTGCTCGATAAGGGCCTGCTTCCCCACCTGGTAATTCCCTGGATTGACAAGTTCTTCATCTCATCCCGCAGAAAGGACGATTGGGAATATCTGAACACCCTCGTTGGGTGGTTTGAAGAGCAGCGCCTGCGCCCTCTGATCCTCTTCTGGGAAGATACTCCCCACCGCCAGGGGCCATCCCTGAAGCTCGTACTGAGACAGCTGTGGAAGCAGGGGCGCCCCTTCCGCGGGATCGGGGTGTTTGACTGGCAAGGTTCGTCACGCAACGAAGCTCTTGAAATAATCCGTCATGGCCATCTTGAGACCGTGCTCTTTGCCCTGCGCCCTTTCAGCGACAGCCATAACCCGCACTCCTTTCAGCAGCTGCTCGAGGATCGCCCCCTCTCGTTCTTCCGGGGCTACGATTCCTCGTGGAAAGACGGGCTCTGCTTTCTTTACGCCGGCACCCAGGTCTTCCCTCTGCTTTCGGTGCCGACCGACAGGGAAAATCTTCCCGCCTGG
>CAZDKX010000351.1:0-2621 GCA_964505935.1 uncultured Syntrophobacteraceae bacterium | reverse complement strand
ATCATCGACATCGCACCATGAAGGGCGCATTCCAGCATGATGAATTTCCAGAAGGCCCGCGATCGCATGGTCGAGACCCAGTTGATGGGTCGTGGTATCCGCAATCCGCGGGTGCTCGAGGCGATGCGCCGGGTGCCCCGCCACTTGTTTGTGGAAGAAGCGCTCAAAGAGCAGGCATACAGCGACTACCCCCTGCCCATAGGAGAAAAGCAGACCATCTCCCAACCTTATATCGTCGCCCTGATGTCCGAAGCCCTCGATCTCAGAGGTGATGAAAAGGTACTCGAAATCGGGACCGGCTCAGGATATCAGGCGGCAATTCTGGCCGAACTTGCCGAGCGGGTGTTTTCCATCGAGCGCTTCCCGCCGCTGGCTTACCGGGCCAACCAAATCCTCCAGAAGCTTGGCTACCAGAACATTTTGGTCCGGGTGGCCGACGGTTCTCTCGGCTGGCCCGATGAAGCCCCGTTTGACGGCATCATGGCCACGGCCGGTACTCCCAGGATTCCGCAGCCTTTGGTCGATCAGCTGCGAGTGGGAGGACGGCTGGTGCTTCCGGTGGGGGATCGTCTTTCCCAGGAGCTGATCCTGGTGGAACGCACGCCCGAGGGAATCCATAAAACCAACCTCGGTGGCGTGCGCTTCGTCGACCTGATCGGCAAATGGGGATGGGAAGACTGATGGCGCGGGGGCCTCTCATCGGCGTCATCGGCGCGGCCACCTGTTCGGCAGCGGTGGCGGCCCTGGCCTTCGAAGTGGGACGCGAAATTGCCAGGCACCATGGCATTCTGGTCTGCGGAGGGTTGGGAGGCGTGATGGCGGCGGCGGCGCGGGGCGCCAGGGAAGGCAACGGTTGGACCGTCGGCATCCTGCCCGGAGCGGATATCGGCAAAGCCAACCCCTATATCGATTTTCCCATTGCAACCAACATGAGTCATGCCCGCAACGCGATCATTGTCAATACCGCCCAGGTGCTCATTGCCGTTGCGGGAAGCTACGGCACCCTTTCCGAGATGGCGCTGGCCCTCAAGGCTGGCAAGGGGGTAATCGCCCTCCAGCCCCAATTCGACATCCCCGGCGTGCGCGTTGTCGCCTCGCCTGCGGAAGCGGTAACCGAAGCGCTGGCCCTGCTTGACCAAGGACCGGGGCGTAAGCCCATCGGGTCGTAACGCGGCCCCGAGGTTGATGCCATGGATGACCGCCACCCAGCTCCGCCGAAGAACCGGAAGGCCAACTCCCCGTCGGCAAGCCCAAAAGGGCTGAAGGCGCTGCGTCAAGAGAATGCGGAACTCAAGGAACACCTGGCGCAGGTGGTTGCCACCGCTACCACCAACGAGATGATCTGGCGCCATTTTATGGAGATTGAGCGGATCCTTTTTCGGACACGCCAGCCGGACCTGCTGGTGGAAGAGCTGCTGCGGGAGGTGAAAAGCCGCTTTCAACCGGACCGGGTCATCCTCTTTCTCTGCCATCCCGATCTGCTGGAACGGTTTTTCTCGGAAATCAGCATTGACAGCGAACCTTCGAGCGAGGGCGCCTGGCTCTTACCCCTGCCCATGGAAACGGGTCAACTCCTCCTGGGCACCCCGGCCGAACCCCTCCCCCTTACTCCGGACAATATCGGTCTGTTCGCCCCCTTCCTCCCCGAGGCCGCCGCTCCCATCCGGTCGGGCGTGGTGATCCCGCTGGCCGTTCATGCACTGCTTTTCGGCGGCCTCCTCCTGGGAAGCCTCGATGGGGATCGCTACCACCCCGACGCCGGCACCGACCTGCTCGAACAGCTTGGGAATCAGATCGCGCTCTCGCTGGAAAACTGCCTCAGCTACGAACGGGTAAAGGACTTTGCGGTGCTGGATCCGCTGACGGGACTGCTGAACTTCTTTCAGATTCATACGGTGCTCGAGCGCGAGTTCCGCAAAGCGCGTCGCCTTGATTCCCCGCTTTCGGTCATGCTGATTGAACCGCGGTTCTTCCACCAGTTTGAGGATCAGGCGGATGTCGGCAAGGAGGTGCTCAAGCATGTGGCGAGGCTCATCAAGGAGATCCTGCCCGACGGGGTCAGCGTGGTCGGGCGGTACGGCAGTGATGACTTCCTGGTCGTGCTGCCCAATGTGCAGCGGGACGAGGCGCAAGAGGTCATTCCCTACCTGAAGCAGACCCTTCGGCGCTCTCCTTTCGCCTACGCGAATACCGCCATCCTGATTGAGACCCTGATTGGGGTGGGGACCCTCGAGCAGACTACCAAACGGGTCCAGGACCTCATCGATGCCGCCTCCGCGGAACTGTGTAAGCTCAAGATGTCGCTCCCCGAGTTTGTCGACGAATAGTCCTCGGAAGCGCCCTGCCGCCGCACCCTGGGTCTTTTGGTTTCGCTTCCTCAGCATGGCTGGCCGCGGCGGCAGCGTTCAGCACTTCGTGATTGCCATTCAAGGGGCCGTGTGCTATTGGTCCATGGCTTGAAACGACGGGGCGTAGCGCAGACTGGTTAGCGCACCTGCCTTGGGAGCAGGGGGTCGGAGGTTCAAATCCTCTCGCCCCGACTCTGAAAAGATCCAAAAAACGCATGGTTACTCGATTTGGGTAGCATGCGTTTTTTGTTTTCACTACCGGACAGATTTTTC
>CAZDKX010000350.1:0-4861 GCA_964505935.1 uncultured Syntrophobacteraceae bacterium | reverse complement strand
TGGGCGCAGCGGTGGTCGGCAACGACGGTCGGGTGCTCAATGCCGTCCTGGACCATCTGGTCGAGTACATGGCTTCCCTTAACCTGGCCGACCTGGTGGCTCATGAAATCGAATTGATTCCGCTCGGGACCCGGGGACTGAGCTGATGGTCAGTGCCGGCAAAAGATGTGATCGCATTGCCGATCTGTTGCAGCAGGAACTTGCCGATCTGCTGCTGCGGCGAGTGAAGGACCCTCGCGTCGAGGGGGTGACCATCACCGGCGTCAAGGTGTCGGGAGATCTCCAGCATGCCAGGGTGTTTTACTGCGTCATGAGCTCGCTCTCGGCCTCCGGCAGGGAAGAAGCCGCCGCCGGGCTGGCCAAGGCTACCGGGTTTCTCCGTCGGGAACTGGCCGGGCGCCTCCATATGCGGTTTGTGCCCCAGCTCGAATTTCACTACGACGCATCTTTCGACTATGGTGAGAAGATCGAACGTTTGCTGAAAGAGTTGCACCAGGATGAGTAGGCCCCAACCTGATACGATTCAGGAAATCATCACTTCGATTCAATTCAGCCAGCGCTTTCTGGTTGCCACGCACATTCGACCGGACGGGGACGCCATCGGCTCCGTCCTGTCCATGACCCAGATGCTACGAAAAATGGGCAAGCAGGCCGATCCCTACTGCAACGACCCGGTGCCGGGACCCTACCGCTTCCTGCCCCTGGTACCCACCATCCGTGATCGCATTTCCCAGCCTGCTCATTATGAAGTGGCCATGCTGGTGGACTGCGGGGAATTCCTCCGCGTCGGTTCGGCGCTGGCGGACGCCATCATCCAGGTCCCCTTTCTGATCACCATCGATCATCATATCAGCCATGCCGGCTTTGGGAACATCTTCTGGAACAACACCGCCGCCTGCAGCACCTGTGAGATGCTCTACGATCTGAGTCTCAGGCTGCCCATCACCATCGACCGCGACCTGGCCACTACCCTGTATACCGGAATTCTCGCCGATTCCGGCTCCTTTCGTTTTTCCAACACCAACCAGCGGGTGCTCGAAATTGCCGGCCGGCTGGTGGCTGCCGGCGCCGAACCGGCCTTCATCGCGGAACAAGTCTATGATTCCACCTCGGTGGCCAGTTTGCGTTTGCTGGCCAGAACGCTGGCGACCCTCGCCTTTTACGCGGATGACCGGCTGGCGACCGCCGAGATGACGCAGGCGATGTTTGCCGAGACCGCTTCGAGTCCTGCCGACGCAGAAGGTTTCATCAACTTCCTGCGTTCCGTCAAAACCGTGGCGATGGCCATGCTGTTTCGAGAAGGAACCGACGGCAGAATTCACGTCAGTATGCGCTCCAAGGGCAACACCGATGTAGCCGCCTTTGCCCGGAGACAGGGGGGAGGGGGCCATCGGCATGCGGCGGCTTTTGAAGTCGAGGGCACTCTCGAGGGGGTCCGTTCCCACTTCACCAGGGAAGCGCTGAGCTACCTCGAACCATCGGGCGGGAAGAACTGATGCTTGACTGTTTTCCTCAACCGCGAGGCCGGAGGTCCTGCCTTGCAGCCAGCACGCCGCCTGCTGCCGTGAGCGGCATCCTGCTCCTGGACAAACCCGAAGCATGCACTTCCTTCCGGGTTGTCAAGGAGGTCCAGAGAATGTTGCACCTCCACAAGGTCGGGCATTGCGGCACGCTGGACCCGTTCGCGACGGGCGTGCTGGTACTCTGTCTCAATCGTGCTACCCGCATCGCCGATCAGCTCCTCGAACAGGATAAGGTGTATCGATTCGCCATCCGCCTCGGGTTCGAGTCGGACACCCTCGACCGGGAGGGTACCATCACGCCGGTTTATTCCGGCCCGCCCCTGGCTAGATCCGCCCTGGAGGACTGTCTGGAGCTCTTTCGGGGAACCGTCGAACAGCAGGTCCCCCGCTACGCGGCCGTGAAGGTCCAAGGGCAGCGGCTCTACGAATGGAGCCGCAAGGGTATCGCGATCACGCAACCCACGCGGGAGGTAACCATTCACCGCCTCAGCCTGATGGCTTTCCACTGGCCCGAGGCCTCGCTGGAGGTCCACTGTGCCAAGGGCACCTACGTTCGGCAGCTGGCCGCCGATATTGGTCACGCGCTGCAATGCGGCGCCTATGTGACCGAACTCCGACGCCTGGCGAGCGGCCCCTTTACGGTCGCTCAGGCGGTCTCGCTCGAGACCCTGCGTGACGCGCTGGCGAAGGATTGCTGGCAGGAGAAAGTGATCGGCATGACCGAGGCCCTGGCCCATCTGCCCCTGGTCGCCCTCGCCGATCCCATGAAAGTGAAACGTCTGCAGGATGGCCAATTGGATCCTGCGCTGGAAATTGAGCTCCAACAAAGCTTTGCCGGGCAGACGTCCCCCGTGCGCCTGGCAGCAGACAACAGCGAACTGATCGCCCTATGGTGGCCCCGTGAGAACGGTCAGAAACAGCGTCGTTTGCGTGTCTTTGGAGCGGACACCAGAGAAAACACGCTATCGTCATAAGACAAAGGAGGACAAACCGTGGTAATGACCCCCGACAGGAAAAAGACTATCATCGAAACCTTCAAAGTCCATCCCTCGGACACCGGCTCTCCCGAGGTGCAGATTGCGCTCCTCAGCGAGCGGATCACCTATTTGACCGAACATTTCAAGACCCATCAGAAGGACCATCATTCCCGTCGCGGGCTGCTGAAACTGGTGGGGCAGCGTCGGCAGCTCTTGAACTACCTCAAGAAGAAGAGCGTTGACCGATACAACACCGTCGTTGAACGGCTGGGGCTACGCCGTTAGCGGTTACCTTTTCCCTGTCGGACCGCGCCGGCACTGGCTGCGGGTCCGAAACACACACCGGAGGTGTATGGAATCGTCTATGAAACACACCGTACAAATTGAAGTGGGCGGACGCCCGTTGACCATCGAATGCGGCCATATGGCCACGCAGGCCAGTGGCTCCGTGATGATGCGCTATGGCGACACCGTGGTTTTGGTCAGCGCCACCAAAGAGGACCGGTCTCGGGAGGGCATCGATTTTCTCCCGCTGATGGTTGATTATCAGGAGATGAGCTATGCGGCGGGCCGCATCCCCGGAGGCTTTTTCCGCCGGGAAATCGGCCGTCCCAGTGAGAAGGAGACCCTCACCTCACGCCTGATCGACCGCCCCATCCGCCCGCTCTTCCCCAAGGGATACGCCCTGGAAACCCAGGTCATTGCCACCGTCCTTTCCGTCGACCAGGAAAACGAACCCGACGTGGTCGCCATGACCGGTGCTTCCGCGGCGCTGCACATTTCGCCGATCCCCTTCCAGGGCCCCATCGCGGCAGTCCGGGTGGGACGAATCAACGGAGAGTTTGTCATCAATCCCAGCCTCAAGCAGCTGGAAGAGAGCGACATGAACGTGGTGGTGTCGGGCAGTCGGGACGCCGTGGTGATGGTCGAGGGGGGCACCAACTTCGTCTCCGAGGACGATCTGGTGGAAGCCATCGATACCGCGCATCGTGCCATCCTGCCCATTCTCGACCTGCAGGATGAACTGCAACGGATGGTGGGAACCGTCAAGGAAGCGCCACCGGAAGTGGTGAAAGATCCATTGCTGATCGCAGCGGTGAACAAGGCCGCAGCCGACGAAATGCGCGGGGTGGTTTCCACACCCGAAAAACTGCGGCGCCGCGATCTGAAGAAGGCCCTGAAGGTGCGCGTGCTCGAAGAGCTCGCCGGCGAATTTCCAGAGAGCGGCAAACAAATCGAAGGACTGCTCGAAGATCTGGAAAAGGAAACGGTACGGCGCATGATGGTCACGGAAAGCCGCCGTATTGACGGCCGCCGCTTCGACGAAATCCGTCCCATTACCATCGAGGTGGGCCTGCTTCCCCGAACCCATGGATCGGCGATGTTTCGTCGGGGTGAGACCCAGGTCCTCGCAGTGGTCACCCTGGGGTCTTCGTCCGATGAGCAGAAGATTGAAGCCCTCGCCGGCGAAACCTTCAAGTCCTTCATGCTCCACTATAATTTCCCGCCCTATTCCGTGGGCGAGGTGAGGCCGCTGCGCGGCCCGGGACGCCGGGACATCGGCCATGGGGCCCTGGCTGAACGCTCGGTCAAGACGGTCCTGCCCAGGGACGGCGAATTCCCCTATACCATTCGCGTGGTCTCGGAAGTCCTGGAATCCAACGGGTCGAGCTCCATGGCCACCGTGTGCGGCGCCACCCTGGCCCTCATGGATGCCGGCGTCCCCCTGACTGATGCCGTGGCGGGAGTGGCCATGGGTTTGATCAAGGAGGGCAACGAAGTCGTGATTCTCTCCGATATCCTGGGGGATGAAGACCACTTTGGCGATATGGACTTCAAGGTAACCGGCAGTGAGAAGGGCATCACCGCGCTCCAGATGGATATCAAGATCTCCGGCATCGATCGGGAGATCATGCGCAAGGCGTTGGAGCAGGCACGCTTGGGCCGCATCTTTATCCTCGGCAAAATGAAGGAAGCCCTCGCCGCCCCCCGGGAGGCCCTCTCCCCCTACGCTCCACGCGTGATCAGCCTCCAGATCAATCCGGACAAAATCCGCGATGTGATCGGGCCGGGAGGCAAGGTAATTCGTGCCATCGTGGCTGAGACCGGAGCCAAAATCGATATCGACGATACGGGCCGGGTGGTGGTCATGAGCCCCGATCAGGAGGCCTGCGATAAGGCCATCTTCAAGATCAAGAGCCTCACCCAGGAACCGGAGGTCGGCCAGCTTTACATGGCCAAGGTGGTGCGGGTCACGGATTTCGGGGCGTTTGCGGAAATCCTGCCCAACGTTGACGGGCTGATCCACATTTCCCAGCTGGATCACAAACGGGTGCGCAAAGTCACCGACGTGGTGAACGA
>CAZDKX010000349.1:0-4911 GCA_964505935.1 uncultured Syntrophobacteraceae bacterium | reverse complement strand
GCCGCGTGTGCTCATTGCCTTGTCGAAGCGAATTGGTGCCGGAGCAGCCGGGCGACCCCGACCAAAAGAGGGGGTTGGTGGCCCTTCCCATTGACCCTTACCGCGTCCATGTATACTGGACGATTGAGCCTTCGGAATTTGCAGAAGAGAATCCGAAGCGGGCAGAAGAGGCTGCTGGAGCAACGCCGATCCTGAGATTTCACCGCATTCCCGATGCCTCCATGGCCTCGGAGGAAACCGTTGAGTGCTTCGAGGTGCCGGTCGAGCTTGAGGCCCCCAACTGGTACGTTCAGCTGCCGAAGCCGTCCGGGAGGTACCTGGTCGAGTTGGGACGCAGAGCGAAGGACGGACAGTGGCAGATGCTGGCACGCTCAGCCACGGTGCAAACCCCGCCGGCTTCACCTTCTGAGAAGGACGATGAACGTTTGATGCTGGTTATGGGCGATTTTCTGCTCCTCAACCCCTTTCCCGGGGACCGTAGCGAGCACCTGGGACAGGCGTTGCCCCCGCCCCCCCCGGTGGCCGTATCCGAACCTGGTATCCCAGCGGCTCTCAATGTCGACTCCCCGGGGCCGTCCCTGCCTCTTTTCCCCCCTGAGCCTGCAAGGCTGCCCGTTATCCAGAGCGCTGGGGAACTGGACGGTGCGACTCTCACGGGAACTGGGTTTCCCCCGAAAGACCCCGAATCGAGCAAGGCGGTCGGACACGACCTTGGAGACGCGAAGGAAGGGTCATTTGCCAGTGGCCTGTCTTCAATCCAATTGGGGGTAGGTCGCCATACTCGTTGAGCGGGATACCTTAGAGGGTGTCAAAAAACCCAAGCCGAGGGCCCATTCGGTGCATCTCGCATGAACCGAACCCCGAATCGTCATTCCGGTGTGGTTCTGGCCGGAATCCAAGGCTTTTCCGACTACCCTGGACCCCGGCCTTACACTTGTCGGGGTGGCGTATGACGCGACTTTTTGGACACCCTCTTAGACCTTAGCAAGCTGGAGGTGACGACCAGACCGACTCGGTTTCCGAAACCGAGTCGGTCTTAAAAACGACGCTGCTACCATGACTTTTTAGAAGAAGCGTGACGAGAGCGATCATGGAACAGGGTTATCTGGCGATCATCCTCCACGCTCACCTGCCGTTCGTGCGGCATCCCGAGCATGAGGATTCCCTCGAGGAACGGTGGCTTTTTGAAGCCATCACCGAAAGCTATATCCCGCTGCTCCTCATGCTTGACCGTCTGGAAGATGAAGGCATCGACTATCGTCTCACCCTCTCGCTCAGTCCCACCCTCCTCTCGATGCTGGCCGACTCGTTTCTCCAGCACCGGTATCGGGAAAGATTGGAACGGCTGATCGAACTGGGGGCCAAAGAGCTCAGGCGAACCCGCTCGCAACCATCTTTCAACGCTCTTGCCCGCATGACCCGGCGCCGCCTCCTCCAGGTGCGCCGGGTTTTTGTCGACCGTTGCCGCGGGAACCTCGTTCCGGCATTCAAGGCCTTCCTGGATACGGGGCATGTGGAAATCATCACCACGGCGGCTACCCATGGCTATCTGCCGCTCCTGGCCGTTAACCCGACCGCTGTGCGCGCCCAGGTCCGCGTGGGCATAGCGAGTCATGAGGGGTTTTTCGGCCGGAGAGCGAGGGGCTTCTGGCTGCCGGAGTGCGGCTACTCTCATGGGATCGATAGAATTCTCAGAGACCACGGCATCCGCTACACCATACTCGAGACCCACGGCGTTACCCGTGCCGACCCGAAACCCCGGTTCGGGGTCCACGCGCCCATCTACTGCCCTTCCGGGCTCGCGGTTTTCGGCCGCGACCCGACCTCATCCAGACAAGTCTGGAGTGCAACCGAGGGTTATCCCGGCGATTTCCATTACCGGGAGTTTTACCGCGACATCGCCTACGACTTCGATCTCGAGTACCTGAAGCCATACCTTCATCCCGACGGTATTCGCCTGGATACCGGCTTTAAGTATTTTCGCATCACCGGCAAGACGGAGCACAAGGAAGTCTACGTTCCGGAGCGGGCGGAAGCGCAGGCCGACCTCCATGCCGAGCACTTCCTCGCCATCACCGAGCAGCAGGTGGCGGCGCGTTGCGCGGCCATGCCGCGCAAACCCATCATTCTGGCGCCCTATGATGCCGAGCTTTTCGGCCACTGGTGGTACGAAGGCCCCGTCTGGCTGGAGCGACTCATTCGCCGGATCGGTTCGCGAAAGGGAACGCTTCGCCTCATCACTCCCTGCGAATACCTCGATGAATACCCCACCAACCAGGTGGCCACCCCAGCGGTCTCCAGCTGGGGCTTAAACGGCTTTCACGAAACCTGGCTCAATGGCCGCACCGATTGGCTGTATCCCCTGCTACACCGAGGGGCAGCCGTCGTGGAGGGCCTGGTGAGCACGTACCCTCAGGCCAATGGCCTGATGTTGAGAGCGCTTCGGCAGGCAGCCCGGGAGCTGCTGCTGGCCCAGGCAAGCGACTGGGCCTTCATGATCCACAGCGGCACCATGGCGGATTACGCCACCATGCGCTGCAAGACCCACCTCGCTCACCTCGACCGGCTCGGCGATGACATCCGTGCCGGCAGCATCGATCCTGTCCGGCTTGCCCGGATGGAAGATCAGCACAACCTCTTCCCCGAAATCGAGCCTTCCGTGTTTTCAAAATAAAGGCCGGCCTGGGAGCGTGTCCAAAGAGCCTGAGCAGCTGCTCCCCCATAGTCCCATTCTTGCAGAAACCATCGACGGCTTGACCGTGAGAGCCTTTCCACCCGGCTTTCGTGGAAAATGAGGGGTGAAAACATCGGGAACAAATTCATTGGTCATGGAGAGAGGGAATGATACATTGATCTCCACCGCAAGGTAACGCCGATTGACCTCGAATTCCCGCTCTTCGCTCCTGCCCACGGTGGTGTCCCCTCCTTTTCCCTCTCCCGGTGCCGTTGCAGCGCGGAAACGGTCAGAAGCACACTCCCGGCAGCAAATGCCGGTGCCGGCGTAAAGGACCTCTCCAGCGTGGTGGAAAGGAGGATGAGAATTGACCAGGCAACTCATTAAACTTCTTTTGATTTTCCTGTTTGTTTCGGCATCATTGATTCCGACCGCCCATGCGCAGGAAGCCAAACGCTTCTTTCGCATCGGCACCGGGGGGCTCACCGGCGTTTACTACCCGATCGGCAAATTGCTTGCGAGCGGGTTGACGGAATCCGGGGAAGGGGAGGACGGCACCGACAAGGAAAAAGGCGGGGTGCGCGGGCTTGTCGGTGTGGCCCAGAACTCTGCTGGGTCGATAGAAAACGTGCGGGCCGTCGTTGCCGGGGAGATCGACGCCGGTCTGGTCCAGGCCGATGTGGCCGCCTGGGCGTTTCAGGGAGAGCAGGTTTTTGCCGGCGACCAAAGTCCTCGCGTCCTGCGGGCGGTGGCAAGCCTCTATCCGGAGAAATTTCAGATCGTGGCCCGTCGCGATGCCAATATCCGCCAGATCTCCGACCTTCGCGGTAAGCGCATCTCCATCGACGAGATCGGCTCGGGTACGCTGTCGGTCATGCGCATCGTGCTGGAGGCCCATGGTTTGACGGAAAAGGATCTGCTGCCCGTGTATTTGAAACCGGTGTTTACCCAGGACAGAATCGTCAAAGGTGAGCTGCAGGGCTTCGTGATGATGGCCGGGACCCCCATGGACGCCGTGACGCGACTATCCGACGTCGGCATATCCCTGGTCCCCATTGCTCCCGAAATAGCGTCGCGAATCAGCACGGCCTACCCCTACCTCGTGCCGGCGGAGATTCCGGCGGGGGTGTACCCAGGGATTCCCGCCACACCGACGTTGCAGGTCCACGCGCTGCTGGTGGTCAGTTCGGAGACTCCTGAAGACCTTGTTTACGCAGTAACCACCGCCCTGTGGAGCAACCGAACCCTTTCGCTGTTGAGCGAGGGCCATCTCCAGGGAAGGATGATCACTCTGAAGACCGCCCTGGACGGCGTTTCCATCCCGCTTCACCCGGGAGCGGAGAGGTTCTACCGGGAGCGGGGGATGGCGGTGGAGGGGACGCCGACGCCATGAAACCGCCGCGCCGTTTCCTGAGGGTTTTTTTATGGGGTGCCGTGGTGGTCGTTCTGGTCGCCCTCGTTGGGGCCGGCATATTGACCAACGTCACGTTGCGCTCGGTCGAAAAAAATCTTCCCAACACCCTGCTCGAACAGCTTCATGACGTCGCTCTCCTTGTCGAGGACCTCGCAGCAGTCGTCTCGTCTGCTGAGTTGACGAAAGCGGTTCCCCGGTCAGATCACTTCATGCGGTTGCGCAACCAGGTGGCCGTCGTCAATGATGCGGTCATCAAGTTGCGCAACACCTATGTCTTTGACAATCTGATTCAGGCTTCCGCCATTCACGCTGTCGTTGCCCCGGCCCTGGCCGACGCCCGACTCTGGCTTACCGAAGGAGTTTCGGGCTATGGCCCGGAAACGACTACCACGCTTGACATTGTCCTCCTGCGGCTCTCCAACGCGTTTCATAAGGCCGGGGACCTGAACCACGCTTCTCAGCTCAAGGCCCAGGAAATTCTTAACGAACAACGCGGCCGGCTGGACCAGTTCCTGTTCAGTGTCAATCTGCTCTTCGCAGTGGCCGGGGTGATCACGTGCACCATGGTCTTGCTGCTCATCTTCCAGCACACCCTGCAACGCCGGGAGCTTCAAGCCCAGGCTGAACGCCGGCGGGCGGAAGAGGCCCTGCGGGAAAGTGAGGCCACCCTGAAGAGCATCTTCCGGGTGGCGCCCATCGGCATCGGTCTGGTCTTTGACAGAACTCTGAGACAGGTGAACGAGCGTCTTTGCGAGATGGTGGGTTATGCGAGGGAGGAACTGGTAGGAGAGAGTGCGAGAAAACTCTATGCAAGCGAGGAAGA
>CAZDKX010000348.1:0-4918 GCA_964505935.1 uncultured Syntrophobacteraceae bacterium | reverse complement strand
GCGAATCCAGCACCCGGTAGGTATCCGCCCAGGCGCTGACCGTGCTGATCGACGGTGGCTTGAAAATCGCCAAAGTTTCTGTGATCCAGCTAGGCCAATCTATTTTTTCTGGGGCGCCCAGGAGCCCGGAGGCTTCTTCGCTTCTTTGGAACGTAGGAACCGTCCTTACTGATTTGCTCGAGGCCATCCGCCACCACCTCCCGAACAGCCTGCTCTATCCTTCGAGCCGCCGCCGCGTCCACATAAGCGGCCGCCTCCATCCCTGCGACTCTCCCCAGGGAGAGCAACCCGCGGCGCAGAACTATGAAAAGCGCCTGGAGATGGCGCTGGACTTCTTCGACCGACACAAAACGGCCCTTAATTTCACCGAGCCTAATGGCCGCCGTTGCCGCTGATATTTTCTTAAGGTCGGCATCCGCTTTTAATTTCTGTTCCCGGTACCCCGTTGTGGCGGCATCCGACTCTGAACGGGGACCCGCGTCTCCTACTACCCCGCGCCAGCGGAGAACCTCTGCTAGTGGCCACCAACCGTGGTCGGCCTTCGGGCAGCCTTGTTCCCCCCAGACAGACAACGTCTGCTTCGTGACCCCTAAAAGCTGACACAGATCACCCGTGGAAATGCATTTGCGACCGCCGATAATCCTTCCCCACCCATGCGCTCCTGCCACATTAATCGCCCCTCACGAGCTGGGGCTTGCCCCCGGTAAGCGCCTCCCACCTCATCGAGATCACGTCGCAGAACTTGGGGTCAAGCTCCAGGCCAAAACACCGCCGGCCCATCTGTTCGGCGGCTATCAGGGTTGAACCTGAGCCTAAAAACGGATCTAACACGATGTCGCCCCTGGCCGAACTGTTGCGTATCGCCCGCGCCGGGAGCATGACCGGCTTCATCGTTGGGTGAAGGTCGTTTTTTGTCGGCCGCTCCACCCGCCAGGCCGTCGTCCTTGAATCATCATCGGAATAAACGACCTCGTAGCCCGAAACGCGAAGGATCAGCGTCTGTGTTCCGCTCGTAAACGTTAGGACCGTGCCGTTCCCATCGTCCACGGCCGAAACGCCAGCCTGGTCCTCTAGCACCGTGGACTGCTTCCTGTCCCCAAACCACCGGTGGGCAGCCCCCGGTTTCCAGCCGTAAAGGCAGGGTTCGTGGCGCCAGTGGTAATCTTGTCGCGAAAGGACAAAGGCGTTCTTAACCCAGATCAGCGACTGTTTCAGCTCCCACCCGCTATCTTTTAATGCATCCCGAAAAGCGTGTGTCTCCGAGTCGGCGTAGAACACGTAAAATGCACCACCATCGGCTACAACACTGTTCGCCGCACCAAAGGCATCCCTTAGAAATTTATAGAATGGCGCCGAGCCCATATTGTCGTTCATGATCGTCTGTGCGCCATCTCCAGCCTTCCCGTGGTAATCAACGTTGTAGGGCGGATCCGTGAACATCATGCCAGCCTGTTCCCCGCCCATCAGCTTGACAAGGCAGCTCTTTTTGGTTGAATCACCGCACAAAACCCTGTGGCGGCCCAGGATCCACAGATCTCCCAGCCGTGTGGTCGGCTCCACGATCGACTCAACCGCCTCGTCCGCGTCGAAATCGTCGTCCTTGGCTGGTTGCTCCGGCTCGTTTTCCCCCATTGCCCCCGCCAGGATGGCGTCGATCTCTTCGAGGTCAAAACCTGTTGTTTCAATGTCCAGATCTGCCCCCCTCAGCTCCTCGAGCAGGTCCTGAAGTTTTGGAATATCCCAGGTGCTACCCGTTTTATTCAGGGCCAGATTCAAGGCTTTTTCCTGTTCAGGGGGGAGATCCACCATCGAAACCTCGGCTTCTTTTTCTCCGATGTCCAGGAGAACTTGTAGCCGCTGATGCCCTCCGACAACCACGTTACCCCTTCGATTCACGACGATCGGGTCGATATACCCGAACTGCACCAAAGACTTTTTTAGTTTTTCGTAATCCTTGTCCCCAGGCTTAAGCGCGACCCTGGGGTTATAGGGAGCTGGATTTAACTTTGAAAGCCTCATCCTGACTATTTCCATGTGGGCCTCCCGCCGGTGTCAGATAGTCAAAAAGTCAAGCAAAAAGTTAGTTTTTCATGTAGCCTTTCCCCGCGGCTTCGCCGACCCCTACGCCAAAAGCCCCCAGAAGGACCCGTAAGCCCTTGCCAGCGCTGTATTCCTTGGAATCAGCCATGAGGTAGGGGAAAGAATAAGGCCCTTGCGTATTTACGCTCGGGCCTTGATGTCACCGTGGGTTTTAAAGCCCACGGCTGCGATGGGAGGGATCGGGCGAAGGCCGGGAGTTATCCACGGCTGCCGATCCTACTCACAATAACAGGCAGACCGGCATTAGTTAGCCTGTTATCCAGAACATTACCGGTGACATCGCTTGTAATGTTTAGGTGGCTTTGTTGCCACCATTATCTTGATTCTGCCCGCAAAAGCACAGCACCCTGAGTCCGCCTTGCAGGGCCAGCCTCGCAATCATCTTCGGCACCTCTTCCCGCCAGCGGAGGACTGTCCGGGTGTGGACCCTGTACTTCGCGGCGATCCTCGCCAGGTGGCCGCCCTCGTTCTCCAGTCGCGAGCCTCTGCCTACCCACAGGACGCTCTCGGCGAAGAGATTCCACGCCTGGGGTTCGTACTCCTTGACCTCTCGAGCCGATGCCGTGAGGTTATCCCACCCTCCAGCCTTGTCGATCGTCAAGGATACCGGGCCCATCCGGCAGACAAGATCGAGGGCCGTCTGTGTCAGGCGGCCCCCGTCTATCGTCGTTCCCAGGTCTGCTTTCCCCGTGATCCCGTTGAGCAGTTCGTCCAGTTCTCCCAGCGTCGGCTCCGGATCGTCGCCCAGGAGAACTTTAAGGCCCCGTGGGTGATAGATCGCGATGACATTGATGAGGGCTGTTAATCTCGGCACCTCGTTGAACAATCCATCCATGCCCTATTCTCACCTCCGTTCATGGGTCCATAGGCCCATTATACCCTCGGTGCGTAGGGAATAAGCTGGGCCTTGAGGATCTCGCCGCCCTTGGCCTTCTTGTTAATGATCGCGGCCATCTCCTCCTTCGTGATCTTTGCGTCCACCAGCTGGGCATAGGAGCCGCGCTTGCCGGAGGGTGTGACGTAGGTGAAACTCAGGACCTTCTGCTCCCGGTCTAGCGAGTCAGGCGTGACCTTTGCGGTCGGCGTCTTTTTCACGGCCGTTTTCTTGACCGGTTTCTTTGTTGTCTTTTTCGGTGCCTTCTTTTTCTCCATCAGTCGTCGGCTCCTTTCTCATCGCTGGCATCCCTTCTGGCCTTAAAGGGGAATATCTGGTGGCACTTGTCATCCTTGAAAATCCCCAGCATCCGCGTAATCCAGTTGTCACGGATCGGCGGCATTACCCAGACAGGTTTCCGCTCGAAATGCTCGATCACGGTCTTGCCTCCCTCGCGTCCTTTTCGCGGACCTGTCTCTTGAGATCCTCGGCCTGTTTGTCCAGGTAACGCTTCCGGCCCAAGTTGTAGGCCAGCTTCTCCTTCAGCGCCTGGACGGTGCGGCGGTGCCGTTTTTCCTCAACGTCCATCAACTTTGAAATGGCTTCGTCCGTCAGCATCACGACCCGACCTCCCTTGCATCCTGTTCGCGCAGTTGGGCGAACAGATACAT
Source organism: uncultured Syntrophobacteraceae bacterium (assembly GCA_964505935.1). Taxonomy (GTDB): domain Bacteria; phylum Desulfobacterota; class Syntrophobacteria; order Syntrophobacterales; family Syntrophobacteraceae; genus JADGQM01. The sequence continues at coordinate 1,273 of CAZDKX010000348.1, read as the reverse complement.
CTGTTGAGTATTTAGGAAGCGATTCCGCCCGAGATTCTGGCCCAGCCTCTCCCGCAACCGCTGCATCTCCACCTGGTGACGGTGTTCTTTGAGGGCAATAAGCCGATTGAGCTCCTCGTTCTCGGTGAGATATCGCTCCCGCAACCGTCTCAGCCCCACCTGGTGCCGACGTTCCTTGAAATCAATCATCCTGCCGAGGGCCTTGCGGGCAGCCGGATTCATCACGACCAATCCCCCTCCCTGGCATCCCGGACCGCGTTCTTGAGGGCTTCCCGCATGTCCGAAAAAAGCGCTTTCAGGACCACGACCGGGATAATGAGAACCGCCAGCGCGACCGCCACGGTAACCCGGGCATAGCGGAAGTGGGCGATCCTCATCAGCCAGACGTACCAGGGCCGGTAGAAGTGGACCATCTTGTCAGGCATCGCTTCGACCCCCTGGGCTCCTCACGATTTGCGAGACCCGGTTGTGCTTCCGTAGCGCGTAGATGTCGATCGGGCTCTTATACTTGCAGGTCAGGCACTCGACCCGATCGCCGTCCACCAGGTGGTGCAGTCGGCACTCCGCCCCGCAAAACGGGCATTTCTCGACCGTGGACTTGTTCCCGACGACCGCCTCGCTGAGTTGGTTGATCAGGCTCACTTCGCCACCGCCTCCTTCAGTCGCTCCAGCATGTCCTCCGGCCGGCCGTCGTTCGTGATGTAAACGTCGAACGCCAGGTGGTCACAGCCTCCGTCCGATGGATGGAGCCCGCTCTTCTTGAATCCCGGGCGGTCGATCTTCACCAGCAGGCCGCCCAATGAACGGATCATGTCGAATTCGTTCGGAAATCTCACGTCGTCGATGACCACCGGGCTGAAGGCGTGCCTTATCCGGGCCCTCATCACGTCCACCCAGATCGTCTCGGAGACCAGGTAACGGCCCCATTCCGTGCCGAGCGTCTGCATCAGATAGCGCGGTGAGCGGTTGCCGAGTTCCGGGATTGTGTATTCCTTGAGGTCGCCATGGAGGAAGCGGTCGATCATCTCCCCGTTGTAGCCGAGCCTGGAGAGGAGGAGGTTGAGGATCTCCCGCAGCGGCGCCGCGAAGCTCATCTTCTCGTGGTCTAGGAGATTCGCCAGCGTCGTTTTCCCGCATTGCGGGCAGGAGCTGTAGAGGCCGATCAGCTTATTCATGGATCCTCTCCACTTGAGCCATGGCGGCCTGAAGGCGCTCCGCAAGGTAATGCTTTTCTGCATCGTCGCTCAGCCGGTAATCTCGGCCTTGCAGTTCC
>CAZDKX010000347.1:0-4940 GCA_964505935.1 uncultured Syntrophobacteraceae bacterium | reverse complement strand
CGAACCCGCACGCCACGAAGGCCGAGATCGGCGGGATGATCGAGAGGATCTTGTCCGTGGTGCTCCGGGCACTGAAGCACAGCCACACCGCCATACAGACCAAGGCATTACAGAAGATCCCCAGGAACAAGCATTGTACGAATTCCAGACTCGTCTTCGCAATGCCGATGTTCAACGCGGCCACCCCTACCGCACCGCCCCCGAACGTATGTTGCTTGCCGAGAAAAACAAAGTAGGCGGTTATCACCGAGCCGACGAAATTGCCCAAATAAACGATCACCCAGTTGCGCAGCATGGCCCCGGTCGTGACTTTCTTGTCGGCCCAGGCCATGGGAATCAGACAGTTACCGGTGAAGAGTTCCGAGCCACCCACCACAACCATGATGAGGCCGGTGGCAAACACCAGGCCCCCGAGAAGCCGCTGGATGCCATACGGCAATCCCGTGGTGAAGGCTACTTCCTTGCCGGCGCTCACCACAATCTTGCCCAAACCCGCCCACACCGTCGTGGCGTAGTTGGCCCCCATGGCAATAAAGGCCCCCGCCAGGATTGCGAGGGCGAACATCCGATAAGTGCCCAAGGCGGCCTTGGCGACGCCAACGGCCTCGGCCTTCAGGGCCATATCCTTAGGTACCAAAGCGTCAACTGAAACAGTCCCATTACTCATAAAAAACCTCCTCATGATAGTTAGAAATTGAACCTGAATTCACGAACCACGCATACGAAACAACCCCAATCACAAAATGCAGTCCAACTCCAGCGCGAAAGGAATGCCTATGATCGCTATGGAGTATAGCAGATAGCCAATGCTCTCAGAATAATACGAATGTGCAAAAAAACTCAAGCAACTTTTTTACTTTCACGGCCCAGACTTCAAAACGGGAAGGCTTTGCCGCGGATTTCGAAGTGACCTTGCTGAACTTGCAGGGAGCAAGCCGGTTATTGCTGATCCCGCCAAGGCACAGGTGGCACTTGACGAGCACCTTCCCATGAATCCAATCGGCGTTGCCTTGGCGACGCTTATCAGGCAAGTGGGCTTTCGGGGTCCCGTTTTCGCTCACCCGTCCTTTAATGGTTGAATAGACCGGCCACTTGATGGAAACTGATTGGTGTCATGTCTCCTGACATGGATCTTGTGCCATGCCGGGCTGTGCCAAGGTAAAAGTAGAGGAGAACCAATCGCCATGACGAGTGAGATTCGCTGGGCCAGGACCCATTGTGCACGGATGGATCATGGCGGCTGTGGGCTGCTGGTTGGTGTCCAGGGCAATGAGATTGTCAAGGTCAAAGGCGACCCCGAGGGTTATTTGAACAGGGGATACACGTGCTTCAAGGGTCGGGTCTCACCCGATCGTCTCACCCACCCGAACCGCCTGCGCCATCCTCTGAAGCGCGCAGGCCGGCGTGGCGAAGGCAAATGGCAGCGCCTGTCCTGGGAGGATGCCCTCGCTGAGACGGCGGATCAGCTTGTCCGGATCAAGGAGAAGTACGGTGCACGGGCGGTCGGATTCGGTGTGGGCATGCCGAAGGGGCTGGAGCACTTCGTGCTGATCCGGCTTGCCAATGTCTTTGGCTCGCCCAATGTCATCGCTTCCCAGGATGTCTGCCATGCCCCGCGGGAGATCACCGGCATTCACACCTGCGGTTTTTATCCGGTGGCCGATCTCCACAACCCGACGAGACTCATTCTCTCCTGGGCCAGCAACGTGCTTTCCACCAGCGAGGAAGGACAGATCGCCAGCCTTGCCCTGGAACAATTGAAAAAGGGCGCGCGTCTGATTGTCGTCGACCCGCGCAGGACGGAGTTGGCCAGAAAGGCTGACCTGTGGCTGCAGCTCCGGCCCGGCACGGCGCAGGCGCTGGCTCTCGGGTTCCTGCACGTGATCATCGAAGAGGGACTTTACGATCGTGAATTCGTCAAGAAACATACCTATGGCTTCGAAGATCTTGCGCGCCATGTGCATGCCTACACTCCGGAAACGGTCGCCGACATTTCGTGGGTGCCGGCCGATCAGCTCCGCGAGGCCGCCCGAATGTATGCTGCGGCGAAGCCGGCCGCGCTCCAGTGGGGGAACGCCATCGAGCACGACATCAATGCCTTCGACGCCACCCGTTCCCTGGTTTGCCTCATGGCCGTCTGCGGGTACCTCGAGGTGCCCGGAGGCAATATTCAGGCGCACGAGCCGAACATCATGAGCCTCGGAGCATTCGTCCGCGCCGATCTCCTTCCGGACAAGCGCCAGGCGATAATCAGCGCCCACCACGGCGTCATCCCCAGGCTCATGACGGTGGCGCCGGCCTATTTTCGGAAAGCCGTGCTCACCGGGATTCCATACCCCGTTCGGGGTTACTACGGCATGTGCACCAATCCGCTGGTGGCCTGGGCGGACAGTGTCGCCACCTATGAAGCGTTCATGGACCTGGATTTTATCGCAGTGGCCGATATCTTCATGACGCCCACCGCAGCCCTGGCCGATATCGTTTTTCCGGTAGCCCACCAATACGAAATGAACGACATCGGCCACTACGGCATCGGCCACGGCATGATCGTCGCCCGCCCCAAGGTGGTTGAAGCGCCCGAGGAATGCTGGCCCGATATGAAGATCCTGAATGAACTGGGCAAGCGAATTTCGCCGGTGGCATACTGGCATGAGGATTTTGAAGAGTTTCTCGAAGATGTGCTGAGACCGGCGGCCCTGAGCTACGATGAATTCGTCGCCAGGGGCTATCTGAAGGGAGCCGACCATTTCAAACTCCACGAGGTGAAGGGGTTTCGCACCCCGACGGGGAAGGTGGAATTGAAACTCAGCACCAGCGAGAAGTTCAAGTTGAAGCCGTTGCCCGAGTTCACCGGCCTGCCGGAAGCCGACGACCAGGAGTACCCCCTGATTCTGATCAGCGCCAAGAGCCGTTATTATCTCCTTTCTTGCTACCGATGGGTGAAGCGGTTGCGTCAGAAACGGCCACACCCGCTCGTCGAAATTCACCGGGAAACGGCAGTGGCCCATGGCATCAGCGATGGCGACCGCGTCGTCATCGAGACGAAGTATGGGACGATCACCCAGACGGCACGCATCACGGATATGGTTCACCCCCGGGTGATCAGCGCCGCCCTGGGCTGGTGGTTTCCGGAAGGAGAGGCGACGGAGCAGTTTGGGTGGCGAAAAGCCAATTTCAATATGCTCACCTCGATGGGAAAACTCGGCAAGGAGTTCGGGACACCGAACCTCAAGAACCTTCCCTGCCGCATCCGCAGGGACGAGAGCTAACAGCCGCACCCTGCGGGAGACTACCAGGAACCGACGTTACCGAGAGGACGCCATGAACGCTGCATGGAAGACCTGCTGGCTGACACTCTTTGCCTTTGCCCTCGTGCTGCCCATGGCTTCGGCGGACTCGCCACCGCTTCCCGATGGCTTTGTTGATCTGCAGCAGATCATCCCCTCGCTCAGGCTCGAAATGCGCTATTGCACCGACAACAACTTCACGGGCAGGCCTGTTGCCGGCTATCTGAAGCCACGGGGAATCGCGACAAGAGAGGCGGCCGCAGCGCTGAAAAAGGTGCAGGACGACCTACTGCCTTTCGGGTTGGGGACCAAGGTCTTTGATGCCTACCGGCCCCAACGCGCAGTGGACAGCTTCGTCCGGTGGGCCGCGGCCCTGGAGGACACCCTGGGCAAAGCCCGGTACTATCCCGACGTTGCCAAGGAGGACCTCTTCAAGGAAGGCTATATTGCGGACCGGTCGAGCCATTCCCGAGGCAGCACGGTAGACCTGACCATCATCGAGCTGGCATCGGGTGTGGAACTGGATATGGGAAGCCCTTTTGATTTCTTCGGTCCCATATCATGGCCGGACAGCACCTTGGTTCCGCCCGCCCCGCGTGCTCACCGATTGCTCCTGCGAACCCTCATGGTGAAGCACGGATTCAATCCTTATGCTCAGGAATGGTGGCATTTCACACTCGCAGCCGAGCCCTATCCCGCGACCTATTTCGATTTCCCGGTAGAGTAAAGGGTTTCATGCAAAATCCTCTCATCCATGAAGGAGCTTGCAAATGACCACGGAGGCGATCACCGCCACCAGGTCCGCAATGATCCCGGCGGCCAGAGCGTGCCGGATGCGCTTGATCTGCACCGCCCCGAAGTACACCGCGAGCACGTAGAAGGTTGTTTCCGAGGAGCCCTGGATGGTTGAGACCAGGTAGCCCGTGTAGCTGTCGGGACCGATGGCGGGGTCTTTGATGAAGGAGGCCAGAACGGCGAAGGCCCCGGACCCGGAAAGCGAGCGAAGCATTGCCAGGGTGAGCCCTTCCGGAGGAAGACCCAGCAGGTTGGTCCACCCGCCGAGCCTGTTCACGATCACTTCCATGGCCCCGCTGGCACGGAACATGCCAACGGCCACCAGAATGGCCACGAGATAGGGGATGATCCTCACCGCGACCTGAAAGCCCTCGCGCGCCCCATCCACAAGTACTTCGTAGGTGCGCACGCCTCGGGCGGCTCCGAAGGTGAGGAAGCCGACGATGAGTCCGGGAATGATCCAGGGCGAGATCGCTTTGCCGTGGAAAATCGTGAGCGGAATTATCGCAACCACCGCTCCAAGCACCAGGGCACTGACCCAAAGCGGGCAGCCTTCCCCTGCCTCCTCCGGTGCGGGCGCCGGCTCCGGAGTTGCGATGCGAGAAGGCCCTGCACCTTTTTCCGCTGCATCAGGCTCATCAGGTTCACGGACCGGGAAGAAATCTCGCAGCGCCCTGGTCACGAAGATGGCGCAGAGAGTGGCCACGATCGAAGCGAAGAGGGTTGTGGGAAGAACCCCGGCGGGGTCCGCGGAGCCTGCGGTAGCTCTGAGGGCAATGACGCCGGTCGGGAGGAGGGTGACACTCGCGGTGTTGATGGCGAGAAAGAGCACCATGGCGTTCGTGGCGGTCCCCGGAT
>CAZDKX010000346.1:0-4944 GCA_964505935.1 uncultured Syntrophobacteraceae bacterium | reverse complement strand
AGGCTGGATCTCATCTATGCCTTGGCCAGTGTCTTTTGTCGGAGCCTCGAGGCTTGTGCGAAAACGCTTTGCCGGGAAGATGCTGAAGATTGACGAAGTGGTTGCGGGTTGCGAGTTGCGGGTTTCCTGTCAACCGTGGTCCTGTTCATGGGTTTACGGGTGTCCCGAAGGAACATGAGCAAGTGCTTTGAAAAGCCGCGGATGACGGGTTGCATGTCGAAGACCGACTCGGTTTTGGAAATCGAGTCGGTCTGGTTGGCACGCTGCAGCTTCTCGTCGGTCTCTGGGTATCCCAATGAGAAGGGAGATGGCCATGAAGGTGCTGTGTCTGGGAGGAGCTGGGAAGATCTGCCGGGAGGCCTCGCTGGATCTGGTGCAGTTTTCCGCTTTCGACGAGATCACGATTGGGGAGCACGATGAAAAGGCGGGCCGGGAGGTGGTGCAGTGGCTCAATGATCCCCGCGTCGCTTTCAAGCGCGTGGACCTCAAGGACCACACCGCGACCGTCAGGATCATGCAGGGCTATGACATCGTCATGGACGGGACGACGATCACCCTCAACGGTCTCTCGACCTCCTGCATCGCGGAGGCGGGCTGTCACGGGATCAACCTGAACGGCTTCGGCGAAGAGTACCGGTACGATCCGCTCTTCAAGGCGAAGGGCCGGACCCACGTCCCCGGCTTCGGCATGACGCCGGGGGTTACCGACATGATGGCCAAGTATGCCATCGACCGGCTGGATACGATCGATACGGTCAGGATCAGCCACGGCGCTTTCCGCCCCATCGCGTTTTCCGCTTCGATCACGGAAACCACCAGCTACGAGTATGATCCCTTGCTGCCGGGGCGCGTGGTCTATGAAAACGGTGATTTCATCCAGGTCCCCCCTTTTGCGCGGCCGCTCGACGTTGAGCTGCCGGGCCCCTACGGAACGCATCCGCAGTACATCATTCCCCACGCCGAGACCAAGACCGTAGCGGCCTACCTCGAAGCCCAGGGAAAGCGGGCTCGTCTGATCGAGGTGCGGGGGACCTGGCCGCCGAAGAATATGCAGCTGATGCGAGCGCTTTACGACTGGGGCATCCTCCGGAACGAAAAGATCAGCATAGCCGGCATCACGGTCGGGATCATGGACGCGGTGTCGGCTTACCTGAGGCAATACCCGGTCGGCCAGGAAACGCAGCTCTACGGATACGCCCTGCATGTCGAGGTGACGGGAGCAAAAGCGGACCAGAAACTGGGGTATCTGCTCACCCACACGCACCCCGCTTCGGACGGATCGGTTGCGGGCTGGGAAAAGCTGCGGGCTTACACCCGCTGCGTGGGGATTCCCATGGGGATCGCCACCCAGATCCTTGCCAGGGGGGGAGTGGGGCCGACTGGAGTCGTCATACCGGAGTTCGCCTTCGATCCCGAAGAGATCTTCAGGGAGCTGGAAAAACGGCAGGTCCTCGTCCACATTGAGGTGAAAGACACCCCATCTTGACCGCCGTCACCATCATAAGAAATGGTTCCGGTTGAGAAAATAATAGTCTATTATATGGCTCATATTCCCAATGGGTAGTTTGACTTATGAGCCGAAGGCCAAGGTTGCGGGGGAGTTTCCCTGACCGGGCTTGTTTGAATGCTCCAATAACAGGGGGCATCTCCGTCTCTCTTTGAGAGACCACAGGTGTTGCATCATGTTTAGAGACTATCTCAAAACTCGCCTCTCTTGATGGGAGGGTTTGGGGGATGGAGAGAAAACGGTGAACAGCACCCCCTCCCAGCCTCGCCCATCGAGATGGAGGAGCAAAAACGAATTTTGAGAGCCTGTCTCGAAAAGTTGCGAGTTGCGGGTTGCGAGTTTTCCGTTAGGCTCCGTCCTTTTCATGGTTTCAGGGTGTCCCGTAGGGACATGAATTGCTCTTGCAAAGTCCTTCAGGGCGTCATTCCGGCAGGGTTTTTTAAGCCGGAATCCAGGCTTTAGAGTTCGCGGACCCCGGCTAGAAGCATGCCGGGGTAACGGAATTTGAGACTTTTGCAGGAGGTCTCCGGCAGGAATCGCAACGGCTCCGCCCGAGAAGGCAATGCTTCGTTCTTCACCAGCATCACTGCGAGTTCCGATTGGGCCACAGGAAGAGGGAATCTCTAGATAAACCGAGCATGAAAGGGGGTGACGCCGCAACGGTCGGAGTTTCTGAACTACTTCATTCATGGACTCAAACTTAATTGGAGGAGCGTTATGAAAGGAAAGTTCATCGCCGTCGTTGTCGCCGCGATCTTCTTCGCGGCCTTTGCAGGGAGCGCCTCGGCCGAAGAGATCAACGCCTACATGGGCACCTCTCCGGACAATAACGCCAAGATTGCCCAGTTTATCAAGGACAAGACGGGCATCACCGTCAATCAGACCTTCCAGTCCTTCGGGGAAATCGAAGCCAGGGTGAAAGCGGAAGCGCCCAATTTCAACGCGGACATGATCATCGGCTGCGGCTCGTCCACGGGATTCATGGCCAAGAAGAACGGCTGGGCCGATCTCTATGTCTCCCCGGCCTGGAAGGGAGTCCCCGACGTCTTCATGGACCCCCAGGGCAGCTGGTACAACATCGGCAACTTCTCCTTCCTCCTCGTCGGCAACAAGGATCGGCTGGCCAAGGCCGGCAAGACCATGCCCAAGAGCTGGAAGGAGCTCCTGGATCCGAAATGGAAGGGTGAAATCATCATGCCCTCGCCGCTGAGTTCAGGGACCGCCAATATGATGCGCTTCTCCTTCCTGGCGCTCTACGGGGACGATGAGGGCTGGAAATACCTGGAGGGCCTGGACAAGAACGTGCACCACTATACCCGCAGCGGCAATGCCCCGACCGACTTGGTCGGCAGGGGCGAATTCACCCTGGGGCTCACCTCGGATGAGAACGTCAAGAAGCGAATCGACGACGGCTACCCACTGATCTGGTCGATCCCCGAGGAGGGAACCGGCTATGACGGCACGTTCGCCCTGATCCTCAAGGGCACGAAGAAACTCGACACCTGCAAGAAGATCATCGATGTGCTGGGCTCTCCCGAGTTCAGCGCGCTCATGGCCGGGATCGGCTACATGACTCCCCGACCGGCGGACAACGCCCTCTACGGCAAGACCCTGCCCAAATACATCAAACTGGACCTGGGCAAGGCGGCAGACGACAAAGCGAAGAACAACGACATCTGGAAGACGAAGCTGAGGACCGAATTCCAATAATCCTCCTCCTCCCTTCCCATCAAGCGCGTCACCGCGAGGAGAAAGATGGCACCGGCGGAATTATCGTTGAAATTGCAGGCGGGGAGCGGCAGCAGGATCAAGGATTTCCTGAATGCCAATCTCATCACGATCCTGGCCGGGTTTCTGTTCCTGCTGCTGGCCTTCTTTCTCCTCTACCCGATCATCGCCGTGCTGGTGAAGAGTCTTCACGGGCCGTCCGGGTTCACCCTGGAATACTATGAGGCCTTCTTTACCAAGCACTACTATTACCAGTCACTCTTCAACACGCTGCTCCTCGGGGTGATCAATACCGTCGTCTGCCTCGTCATCGGGTTCTGTCTGGCCTACACGACGACCCGCGGGCCCTATCTGCTGCGCAAGCCGCTCAAGGTCATCTCACTGGTGCCGCTGATTGCCCCTCCGTATCTTTTCGCCCTTTCGCTCATCATCCTCTTTGGCCACAACGGGCTGGTCACCCGGATGTTCGACCTCCACTGGCAACTCTACGGCTTCAGCGGTGTGGTCATCTCCCAGAGCCTGGCCTTCATCCCGCTGGCCTTCATGATGATCGAAAATACCCTCATGTCGCTCAATCCCAATCTCGAAGAGAGCGCCTACGACATGGGGGCCACCGAGGCGACCATTCTTAGAACCATCACCATCCCGCTCATGGCCCCGGGGCTCCTGAAAGCGGCGCTCCTGATCTTCGTCATGACCATCGCCGAATTCGGGAACGCCGCGATCCTCGCCGGGCGCACCCCCTTCCTTGCGCCGGACACCTACACCATGATCACCGGGGAGTCCGATTTCAACATGGGGAGCGTGCTTTCGGTTGTGCTGATCGCCCCCTGTATCGTCATCTTCTTTGTTCATAACTATCTGCTCGAGGGGAAGAAATTCACCACGATTGGCGGGAAGCCCGTCGCCTCTGAGCCGCGGAAGATCACCCCCATCATCAAGATCCCGCTCATCATCATCACGACGGTGGCCACCGGGGCGATCTTCATCTGCTTTGCCGTAGTCCTGGCCGCCTCTTTCTATAAGATTCTCGGAGTGACCGACCGGTTCATCCTGGACAACTATCTCGATTTCACCTCCAACCAGGCGATGTACAACAGCATCCGAGTGAGCTTCGTCGCGGCCGTTATCGGCGCCGTGATCGGTGTCCTGCTGGCCTACGTCATCGTGCGGGGAAAATTCTTCGGCCGCACCTTCATCGAAATGGCCTCCCTCTCCGGGTTCGCCCTGCCCGGGACGGTGCTCGGCATCGGCTATCTCCTGGCCTTCAGCGCCCCGCCCCTCAAGCTCACGGGCGGGATCATGATCCTCGCCCTCAACTGCGTCTTTCGCTTTCTTGCCGTCGGCGTCGAGGCGGGCATCAGCAAGCTCCATCAGATCCATATCGAAATCGAGGAGGCCTCCGCCGATCTCGGCGCCAGCTTCCTCACCACCTTTTACCGGATTGTGCTGCCCATCATGTTCCCCGCCTTCATCGCGGGTTTCATCTACACCTTCATGACGGCCATCGTCTCGCTGAGCGCCGTGGTCTTCCTGGTCAGCCCGGGCTTCCAGCTGGCGGCGGTGAAGATCTTCGACGCCGCCGTCTATGGCGAAATCGGCATTGCTTCTGCGACTACCATCAAGCTGATCGTGATCGTCATGCTTTGTATGGCAGTCCTGAACTACATTACGAAAAAAACCCGGCTGGGCAGCGCCTTGAAACGGCC
>CAZDKX010000345.1:0-4955 GCA_964505935.1 uncultured Syntrophobacteraceae bacterium | reverse complement strand
TGGACTGAAAATCCTCGTGTCCCCAGTTCAATTCTGGGCCCCGCCACCATGGCTCCTCAGCAATCCTGAGCGATACGGTGATTCCGGTCAGGAGCAAGAGAAAGCCCGCTGCAAAGCGGGCTTTTTGTTTTGCGCCGTGGCCTGCTGTTGTGTTGCTGTCTTTTCTGATGCTACGGGGTAAAAAGAAGAGGGGAACGAAGCGGCGCTCCGTTCCCCTCAAGCATTCAGACTTTCCGGCCAGCCGCGGCGGGCCGGAGTTAGACCTCCACTCCCTTATCTGACAGGAGCTGCAACCGCAGTGGAGCCGTCAGCCTTGATGAAGCCGGTGGTATCCCACCCGGCACCGTGCATGGTGTGGCCGGCAACAGCATTGATAACCGGAGCTTCGTCGGCAGGCGGAGCGAAATTGAGGGCAAGCGGGTTAGCATAGAGCAGCACCCCCAGGAAAGGCGTGGCCACATGCTGATCGTTCGTACAGGTGATGCCCTCGGAAACCACTCGGGTGTTGCCGTAGCAAACCGAGCTCTTCACACCCTGCACGCGCAGACGGGCAACATCCCCAGGAAGCAGGAACTTGTCGCCGCCAAAACCCTTGCCGCGGTTGTAGATCCAGGCGGCAGCAGGCGTAGCCTTGGAGCCGGTTTGATGCAGGAAACCTTCAAACCAGCACTTCAGGCACTGATAGGAACCGGTGTACTTTCTTTCCATGTAATCCCAAACGTCGTACTTGGCCTTGGTACAGGTCGGGATCCGATCCTGACGCAGGTCCTGCTTGCAGGGCCACAGCGTGATGTCCGGAGCAACGACGGTGGAGGGAAAAGGAATGGACGTCTGGCCAAAAGGCATGAACGTGGTAACAAGGTACTTGGGGCAGCCGTCATAACCGGTATCGGCATTCAGATTCAACTGGTACTCGAGGGGATCGGGATTGAGCACGCTGTAGAAATTGGCGCCGCGGGTAGCAAAAGAGAAGCCGTTGTAGAAAACGTCGGCAGCAGCGGTGGTGATCATGGCATAGCCATAGAGATGGTTGAAGGCCACCGGAGCGGTATCCTCGGCGTTGGACGCCCAGCAGGTCAAGGCGCCGGTCCTGTTTACACCAAAATCAGGGCCGTACGTGTTGTTGGAAGCATCGATGTAGATGGGCTGATTCGCGGTGATCGAGAAATGAAAATCCTCGACACTCTGATTATTGTCCATCCAGTAGCACTTGATGTAAGTGGCGGTGGTTGCATCATTGGCGATGAAAATGTAGGTGTTGACGACTGCGCCGGCTGTGCCGTAGACGGCGATTTTCGGGAAAACGAGCAAGCTGCCTTTCTGTGTGGTGTTTGCGACATTGGGTGCGGCCGAGGCCATAGCGGCCACCGCGAGCACCAGGAAAACTGCCAGGGAAACTTGAGCAAATCTTCGTACCATACCTTCCTCCTTACTTGAACATTAATAAAAAGAAGCAAACAACAACGACCACGTAACGGCCAAAACGCAAGGTCTCCGAAAGGACCGAAACTACCTCCGCGAGCCCGCCCTTCCCCGCCTCCCCTCTCAACGCCGCGTCGTTCAAGCTCGCTGCGGCAGGGGGTTCGGGAAAGAAGCGAGATCATCTGCTAAAAACTGTCCCTCCGTGAGATGGTGCTATGAAACAATAGTCGGCGCGAATTGTCAAGGGAAAAAAAACGTCGATCGCCTAGAAAATTTGTGGATGGCAGGGGCCTGGTGACGGTTATCGGGCGGTTTCCGGGGGAGGCGGCAGGGTGCAGTGCTGTTGAATTAAGGAACACCCACCGAAGAAATTCCCCCCTTGAGGGCGTATCAGATCGCTTAATTGAACAGCATTGGGCGGCGGGGTGGGTGGGAGAAGCAGGCGAGCTTGTCGGCGGCTGAATCAGGGCAGGTCGATGGCCAGGATGCGGTAGGTGCGAAGGCCACGGGGGGTCTGAACGAGGACCTGGTGACCTTCGAGCCGACCCATGAGCGCAGCACCGAGGGGGCAATCGATGGCAATGCGGCCATTGCCGGCATCGGATTCGTAGGGGCCGACGAGCTGATAGGAATGGAGCTGGCCGGTATCGACGTTGAGCAGCAAGGCCACGGCGCCAAAGACGATCCGTTTGCGGGAAAACTTCCGTCCGACAAAGACTTCGCAGAGAGCCAGTTTCTCTTCCAGGTCATGAATCTTGCGCTCGAGCATGAGACAACGCTGCCGGGCCATGAGGTACTGCTGATTGTTGACGGTTACGCCGAAGGCCCTGGCTTCCCGAAGGTCGTCAAGGACCTCGGGACGAACGACCCGGCGCAGCGTGGTCAGCTCCTTCAGGAGGCGATGATGCCCGGCACGGGTGATGGGGACCTTGGTCATGACGGATTTCTTCAATCTAAAGGCTTCGGCCAGGCTCAACGAAAGAAAGCGAATAACGAATATCGAACAAGAAATTTCGAATCATGAAGTTGTGTTGGGGTCTTCTGGCAGTGAGCCGCTGAATAATGCGGTCATCACCTAAAATGGCCATGACCGAGGGGCACAAGAAAGAATGGAAGCCTCTCATCATCACGGCGGTGGCAACCGGAGTCCGAAAAACCGGCCGGATGGTGGTTCGTGCCGGCATTGGCGTGGATGAGGGACTCCGGGGCGATGGATCATGAGGCCGGTATCCTTCCGGGTGCACGGTCCGCTACTCGAAAAAGTCTGCCGGAATCTCGCCACGGCGCTGTCTTGCACAAAAGAGTGAGATGCCGATAATGGTCTTGCCATCGGTTATAGCACCCTGCAGGATCAAATCCTGAACGTGATCCAGACTGAGCACCTCGACCTGGGAGATTTCATCAACGGCCTGAAGGTCCTGCTCCGGCGCGACGCGCTGCAGCCCCGACGCAGCGTAGATGCGGATGGTCTCATTGGAGTACCCGATAGCGGGGAAGTAGCTGGTAAGATGCAGCAAGCGTCCGGCCTGGTGCCCGGTTTCCTCCTGCAATTCGCGTCGGGCGCAAGTCTCCACCTCTTCGCCCGGATCGACTTTCCCCGCCGGGATTTCCAGGGTTTCCCGAGCAATGGCATAGCGCCACTGGCGCACCATGAGAAGGTGATGTTCATCCACGAAGGGCAGGACCGCCGCCGCTTCCGGATGGTCGATCCTGATACGCTCGGTGAGCCTGCCGGTGCGCAGCCGGACGGTGTCCAGGGCGACGCTGAAGTGTTTGGCAGAAAGAGTGCCGAGGGTCCTCAGCTTTTCTTCCATATTTAAGGAGTCCAAATATAGCCTCCTGCAAAAGTGTCAAATCCCGTCACCCCGGCGTGCTTCCAGCCGGGGTCCAGGGACCTTAATGCCTGGATTCCGGCCAAAAAACCCTGCCGGAATGTCGCCGTGAGGGACTTTTGCAGGAGGCTCCAATAGGTTAAAAGGTTTTGCGAGCGCCGGACGGAGCGACCCCCCACCGCCACGCGCCGGCGGTGATCCTGGCGGCGTGGTCTCCCTGATCCCTGATCCGACATCCAACGAAGCTCTCAATCGCACTACCCTGACCAGACCCGGTATCCGAGATGCCACGTGCTTGTCAGAGTATTGATCAGAATAAAGCATTTTTATGCAAGTGGATCAAGAAGGAAGGGAAGGGGGGCTTTACCTGGCCGATTTCGCTAAACTAACGGGGGTATGCAGATGTGTGAAATGTGCAACAGTTGAAAAATAGCTTGATGAGGACTATCCTATTTGCTACATGGGGCCGTGTGGATTAAGGGGGCGGCTTTTTCAAGTCCTTAATCCAGCGGTATGGTGGTCGTTGTGGGTGGGTTGGCAACGCGGCGTGTTGGGTGCCGCAGGGACCTTTTGAGCCCGGCGAGGCGTGTTGCCTCTCCCTTGTAGCAGTTGCTCATGTCCCGTGGGAACAGCCGAAGACGCATGAAAAGGCTCGGGTCCCACTCGCAACTCGTAACCCGCAACTCGCAACTTTTCAGGGCAGACACCAGCAAGGGAATGGTTCATGAGTGACAAGGCGCAGCTAATCCATTCGTTTCCAAAAAATCCTCTGGAAGAAATTCAAATTTCGCTGACCGTGTTCAAGAAAAAGCAGTACCTGGACCTGAGGGTCTATTACAAAGGTGATGACGGGGAGTTCCATCCCTCGAAAAAGGGTCTTACGGTCTCACTCGATTTGATGGCGGACCTTGAGGAAGGGATTCGGAAAGCGCGAGAAGCCATAGGCGAATAAAAGACGAATATCGAACAAGAAACCGCAGAATGTCCAAGGGGCGGAGAGGAGAGGTATTTACTCAAGGTCATTTCTCAATGACCCTTCCATCCATATCGCATAGGGGACCGGGCGGCTCAGTGTTGTTGAATTGAGAATCGTAGGTTGGGTTGAGTGGCAACGAAACCCAACAAACAGGGCTATCCGCCACCCACTGGGGGGAACAGGGCCAGGCGTTCGTCGCCCTTGAGTACCGTGTCCCAATCCGCATGAATCCCATTGGCCATGATGAGCTTCACTTCCTCCTCGGGAATGCCCAGGCGCTGCGTCAGTTCCCGGATGGTGGAGGCGGGAGCGACTGCCATGCCCAAGCCGCTTGCCGCATCATAATCCGGCACATATTTTCTGAGACTGGCGGCCAAGAAAACGGTCACAGGCATTGATGCACCTCTAAGAGGTTATCCAAAAAAGGTGAACAGTTGCCTTTTTCGTCATTCCGCCGAATTGCCTTGGCTCAAGGTCACAACGAACCATGAGGGCCAATCTCGTCATTCCCGCGCAGGTGGGAAGCCAGTTTTTCAAGTCTTCCTGGACCCCCGCTCTCTCCTTATGGCCTGCAGGGACAGGCTTCGCGGGGTTGACGACCCAAAGAAGTTTCTAAGATGAAATCCGACATCCGCAATCCGCAATCCGAAATCCGAAATTACAACTCCCCTCAGGTTGACATGCTGTGCCGGTAGACGCGCTTGATCTGGACATTGGAGATGAGG
>CAZDKX010000344.1:0-5019 GCA_964505935.1 uncultured Syntrophobacteraceae bacterium | reverse complement strand
CCTGTTATATTCCGGAATGTGGTGGGCCAGGAAACATCGATCGTCGCCTGTGATATCGAGCTAGTGGAGAATGTTGCTCCGAATTCAGGAAGGGAACGGTTAGTTCCCTTCCCGAAACCCAGAGGAAGGTTTCATGGTCCTCAAGAAACCCCCTGAGAGGCCTTGATGTTGCGAGGACTACTGGTCAACTCTGACCAATCTCCTGCTCCTCCTGACCCAAATGAAAGACCTCTTTCCCGATCCCAAAAGCCACCGGTTGCTTCCAGCAGATCAGGACCTTGGAGCGGCCCGAAGGGCTGGTGATCTTGTCAACCCTGGCAAAGTAGCTTTCAAACGTGCTTTTCTCGTGTCTGAGGATGGCAAGCGCCCTCCTGGCACCCATGCAAAGCATGCGGATATAGAACAGGGCGCGCACCGCGGAATTCTCAGGAACATCATGCTCCATCATGAGGAAAGCCTTGCCGGGCTTGAGGAGACGCTGAATCTCCCGCAGCGCCCGCTCCTGAGCTCCGCCTTTCAGCTCGTAGAAGGCATGGGAACAGGTTACGGCATCGAAGCTGCCCGCGGTGAACGGCAAAACCGCCGCATCAGCCTCCACCAGGTGGACGTTCTCCGAACCTTTTGTCTTCCGGCGATTCACTGCCAGCATTCCCCGGGAAAAATCAACCCCCACCACGGCGCCGTTTCGTCCAACTCTCCGGGAAAGGTACGGCAGGAGGGACCCAGTGCCCGTACACAGATCCAAAACCCGTTCCCCTTTGCTGACGGGCACCAGCTCAGCAAGATACTGCCTGGCAACACTCTGGGCGTCGCTCGCGTGCAGCGCAACAAATCGGTCGTAGCAGCGGGAGAACACATTGTAATAGGATCGCCGATAATTCCCCATGGGACTCCTGTAAAAATCGGTCTTGGTCAACTCAGCTACCGGCTGACACTCACGGGCACCCCCTCGTAAGGGGTCCTTCTCTTGTATCTGAGAGACTTCGGGTCCCTGAGTTGCTTCAGCACCTCAATGCTGTCTTTCATGCCCTTATAGAGTCTGGCCATTTCAATGGCCATACCGGATATGGCGGCCATAGCCTGGACAAAATTCACATCGTCCAGGGTGAACTCCCATGGTTCGGCGGTATAGACCCGCAAAACCCCGATTGACTGCCCGCCGGTTACGATGGGCACGGAAAGCATGGAAGCTATTCCTTCCTTCTTGGCTTCTTCAGGATACTGAATTCTTGGATCATCGGTTACGTCATAGATGGCTACCGGCCCTTCTTCAAGAGACTGAGTGATGGAGCGCAAGGCACTCAGCGGGCCCTTGTTGAGGTATTCTTGGCTCAGCCCAAAGGCTGCCGCGAGCTCCAGCTCATTCGTCTGACGATTGAGCAGGAACGCCGCACAGCCCTTGAAACCCAAAGCTGATTTGATGCTCTCAACAGCCATCAGCACGACTTCCTCGGGGTCCTTGGAATGAGAAATAACCCGGGTTACCTTCAACAGCGTATCGTAATTCAGTACCTCTCTTTTCATGGCTCTTCCTCCTTTGTCGAGTGTTGATTACCTTCACCACCAAGGGCTAGGCCTGCTCTGCCAAAAACAGTCAGGCTGCCAGTGGAAGAGGCCTCTGCCTCCCTCGCAAGGCCCCGGCATGAGATGATCCTGCAAGCAAGAAGAATAGCGAAGGTATCTTTGAAAACCCGCGCCAACAGGAGAGAGCAGCAACGACAAGGAACAGCGTGCGTCCGTATAACGTGCTGATTTCACAACCATGATCGTTGCAACGAAAAGACAGGGAAACTAATCCGGCCCAACGCCGAGGCCCCTTTCCCCGATAAGGCTTGGCACCCATCCGGCTTTCGTGGAATAGCCGCAGGGCGCATGCCACCGAAGTTCACTGAAAGAACTGAAGCAAAATGAATGCCGGGCACAGGGAGCAGTTTGTCACCCTCCCAGCTTAGCAAGGGACCTGCTCACGTCGGATACCGCTGGGGGACAAGGAAGGGTTCCCGGTCGGCGAGCACATGGGGTCATTTTGTTCCCTGACGTGTCGAGAAAGCGGTTGACTTTGCACCCATACCGATGGGTCCCCGAGGCGGCCACCCCCTCCGCACGTGTCATTGAACATCAATCTGCCGCAAAAGTTCCGGACCAGCCATAAAAATATGGAACGAGTATTGCTTAAGCAGCACATTTCGGGTTTTTATAGGGGGCGATTCCGGCTTGCCAGGATGGAATCGTAACAAGGGGAAAGGGTGATGGAAAATTGAGTGATAGTGGGGAATCTTGCACGAAGGATCACGACTAATGAGTGAATTGGGGGACCTGATCAGCAACCAGACGCAGAAATCCTATGGTAGCAAGGAACCGGAGAAGACTTCTCCGTCGATAAAATTCGGGAGACTGCCCGGGGCGACTTCTTCCGCCAGAGTCACCGGCCCCTGCGGGGAGACGATGGAGATCTATTTGCAGATTGAAGGAGAGAGCATCAAGGACGGCTCCTTTATTACGGATGGGTGTGGGGCCAGCAGACTGTGCGGTGCGCTCGCCTTGATCCTGGCAATTGGCAAGGAGCTTGATGAAGCGGCCGCGGTTGAGGGCGACACTCTTTTGGACATGATCGAGAATCTGCCCGAAGACCATCGCCACTGCGCCTATCTCGCTGCCGGGACCCTGCAGACGGCAATTCACAACTATGTGGCACCACCGGAACGTCGTCATCATGTAGCGGTGGCTTCGCCGGAGAACTAGACCCGGCCTGTTCGGGGAATGGCTGACCACTCACAAAAGCAAGGGAGGAAGCAATGGAAAAGGTGCTCATTGTTGGCTGCAAGAAGGCCATGGATGACGTCTGTATCGGCTGTTCCCGGTGCCTGGTGGGCTTCAACCGCCGAGACGGCGAGTTCAGTCGCTACCGGGAAGGAGAAGCCGTGATCATCGGCCTTTTGAACTGCGGGGACTGTCCAGGGGCGGCCATCGTAACGCGGCTGGCGCAACTCAATCTTTGGAACAAACCGATGGAGGAAAAGGTCACCAAGATTCATCTCGGTCCCTGCCTCACGGATCATTGTCCCCATCGGGAAACCTTGATCAAGAAGATCCAGGACAAGTCGGGAGTGGAAGTGATTTTGGGAACTCATCCCTACAAGCCCGACAACATCTTCGCATGAGTCCGATGAGGGCAAGGAGAAAGCGATGGCAGCTCCTCAACCCCAGTGTGCGGTTTGTCCCTATGATTGGTCCGAGCGATTCTGTCGCCATGACCAGGGGAAGGCCCCGGCCAGTTGTCCGTCGATCCACCATCGAGACTTGGTGGCTGAGTCGATCGAGGCGATCGGGGCCGGGGAGGTCCGTGAATTTGCCCGACAGGCTTCGATCCAGGAGGCGGAAGGCTACTGCAACCGGGAAAAGGGATATGGTGCCGTGCGACCGGCCAAGCCCCGGATTGTCGAAATCGTCGAGTTTGCCAGGAAGATGACCTTCCGGCAGGTGGCGCTGGTCTTTTGCGTGGGGTTGCGCCGCGAGGCGGAGATGGTGCACAAATTCTTTGAAGTTCAGGGACTTGAAGTCATCTCCATTGTCTGCAAGGTGGGGAAGGTTCCCAAGGAAACCCTTGGCTTGAGCGAGGCGCAGAAGGTGGCTCCCGGTAGCCCTGAATCCATGTGCAATCCGATTCTGCAGGCTTTGATCGCCAACCGTCACCAATCCCAGTTCAATGTCCTGCTCGGACTATGCGTCGGCCATGATTCCCTGTTTTTCCGTTACGCCGAAGCGCCCTGCACCGTCCTGGCGGTCAAGGACCGTCTGTTGGGACACAATCCCCTGGCTGCGGTGTATGAATACGACAGCTATTACCGTTATTTGAAACAGCCCCTGCCATAGCGCCATAGGGCCGGCTGCGCAACCGGGAGAGGGTCCGCCTCGCGGACGATGATTTTGGAGAGAGGCCGTTGGCCAATCAGGGAGGTTAACCAGATGAAAAAAGTTGCGCTGTTCGCCTTCAACGGCGATGCCATGTGCTTTATCCACGTCCTGCTTAATGCTCTGGATCTTCACGAAAGACAAGTGGAGGTCACCATGGTTCTGGAAGGTGCCGCAACCAGGTTGATACCCGAGCTGGCTGAGGGCGGCAGCCCCCTCTTTCAGCTCTATCAGAAGGTCAGGGGCCTGGGGTTGGTAGCCGGCGTCTGCCGGGCCTGTGCGAATAAGATGGGTACCATGGAGGCGGCAAGGGAGCAAAATCTGCCGCTGCTCGATGACATGCACGGCCATCCAAGCATGGCCCGCTTCCGCGAGGCAGGGTTCGATATCATCACGTTTTGATGAAACCTTTTGAAAGTACGAGTGAGTAAGGAGTATCGCATGAGCAAGATTGCCGTAACGAGTGAAGGTCCCGGTCTTGATGACCAGGTGGATCCCCGCTTCGGCCGGGCTGCCGGGTTTGTGGTCGTGGACCTCGACACCATGGCAACGCAATACATTGACAACGGCCAGTCACAGATCATGGCTCAGGGTGCGGGCATCCGGGCGGCCGAGTTGATCGCTCGGGCCGGTGCGAGCTGGCTGCTGACCGGTTATGTTGGCCCCAAGGCCTTCGAGGCGCTGACCGCAGCTGGAATCAAGATTGGGCAGAACCTGGAAGGGATGACGGTGCGGGAGGCGGTAGCACGGTTTCAGAGCGGCACGCTGGAGGGGGCGGACGCCGCCAACCGGGAGGCCGGGAAATGATCGTGGCGGTAGCGAGCGGCAAGGGCGGGACGGGAAAGACTACGGTAACCGCCTCGCTGGCGACGGTCTGGCATGAACCGCTGGTGGCGGTGGACCTCGATGTCGAGGAACCCAACCTTCACCTTTTCCTCCATCCAACGCAGGAGGGAAGTGAAGTGGCCCATCTCGAGGTCCCCGTTTTTGACAAATCGCGATGCACGTTCTGCGGGGCCTGTTCCGAGCTGTGCCAGTTCAAAGCCATTAGCGTTATGGGCAAACTGGTGTTGACCTTTCCCGAGATGTGCCACGGGTGTGGGGGCT
>CAZDKX010000343.1:0-5020 GCA_964505935.1 uncultured Syntrophobacteraceae bacterium | reverse complement strand
TAACCCATAACCCACAACCCATAACCCATAACCCATGTATCGCAGCTTTTATCATCTCAATAAGAAACCTTTCCACATCACGCCGGACCCGGAGTTCCTCTTCCTCAGTCCGAGTCATGGAGAGGCTTTCGCTGCGATCATCTACGGCATTGAACACCGGAAAGGCTTTCTTGCCATCACCGGGGAAGTGGGCGTCGGGAAGACCACCATCCTTCGAGCCTACCTCGAAAAAACCGGTCACGAACAACACCGGATCATCTATATCTTCAACGCCGCGGTCTCTTTCAGCGGACTGCTCAGGCTGGTTCTCGAGGAATTCGGGGTGGCCGTTGCCGGCGACGACACCTTTGCCATGGTGAATCGTCTCCATCATCTCCTCATTGAAGAGTATCAGAACAACCGGAACGTGGTCCTGATCATCGATGAGGCTCAGAACATGCCGGTGGAAACCCTCGAGCACCTGCGCATGCTCTCCAATCTCGAGACTTCCGAAGACAAGCTGCTCCAGATCGTACTGGTGGGGCAGCCCGAACTCGACCGGCTCCTCGATCTGCATGAACTGAGACAGCTCCGGCAAAGGATTGCGGTCCGGTGCCGAATCAAGGCCCTCACCGAAGCCGAGAGTCACGCCTATATTCAGCACCGGCTGGCCAAGGCCTCGGCCCACGGCGGCGTCATTTTCGCGCCGGGCTCGCTGCAGCCCATCATCAGGGAGGCCGCAGGGGTCCCCCGCATCATCAACATCCTGTGTGACAATGCGCTGCTGACCGGTTTCGGCTATCAGCAGAAACCCATCACCAAGAAGATCGTCAAAGAAGTCGTCGCGGAGCATCGAGGGACCAAGCACCGATGGCACCGCCGCTGGTGGCTGGCGCCGTTCGCCGTTGCCGCCGTCGCCGGGGTAGTGCTTTTTGCCGGATTCTCCCCCTTGTTTTCCCATTCGACCAGCCTGGGCAACCTTCCCGGCTGGGGGGAATTCCGCTCGCTCCTGCTCCCTCTGACAGGACTGAAGGGAGGCACTCAGCAGCCAACCAACGAACCCGCCCCTCCCCCTGCTTCCGTCGAAGGGCCAGCCAGCCCGGCCCCCGTGGAAGCGGTCCCGCCGTCCCCGGTGCAGCAGCAGAATTTGAGCCAGGAAAGCACTCCGGGCAAGGGGCAGCCGCTTTCAGCCGAGACGCCGGACAAGCGGGAAGGGCCGCTTTCGGCAATCTCCCCGGCCAATGACCCAGCGTCGGCACCGGTCACCGCCCCGACGGAGGAGCAAGCTTTATCGCCGCCCCCTCCTGCTTCCGCTGCTTCCATCTCCTGGAATGACAACCGGGTGCTGCACCTTACGGCTCAGCCCTCACCCCTCACCCCTGACGCCTCACCCCTCACGGCTCACGCCTCACCCCTCACACCTGACGCCTCACCCCTCACGGCTCACGCCTCACCCCTCACGGCGACGGTGAAAGAAGGGGACTGTTTTGTGCACCTGGTGCGGGAGGTGTATGGATATGCTGATAAGAAATTGATCCAGACCGTCAGGGACTACAACCCTCATATTAAGGACATTAACTTAATCAAGACCGGCGATCTCATCGCTTTCCCCCCAGCCGACAGGATGAAAGCACGTCCTGAATGAGGAAGCCTGCAGCGATGACGGCACGAGCATTGACCATTGAAGATCGGAGCAAAAGGCCATGAGTAAGATCTACGAAGCATTACAGCACGCCTATCGGGAAAAGAAAGGCGAGGACAGGTTGCCCGATCTCCTTATCCCCCTCGACACACATCTCAAGCCCGTCGAGGCCGAATTTGCCGAAGAAATGCTGAGCCTCTACAAGACCATCGACGCCCTGCTCCCCCGCCAAAAGAGGAAAACCATCCAATTCATCGGCTCCCGGGAAGGGGAAGGGACCTCGACGGTTGCGCGCGAGTTCGCCCGGATATCGGCGGCCCGGATTGGGAAGTCCGTCCTGCTCCTCGACGGTGACCGTCACCAGGCTACCCAGAAGCATTTCTTCGCGATCAAATCCGATTACAGCTGGATCGATGCCCTGGTAAGGGCCGAGCCCGTCGATGAGGCCCTCTATCAGATCGGCGAATCCAAGCTCTTTGTCAGCCCTTCGTGCAACTCGGCCAAATCCACCCCCGAGATTTTCGATTCCCCGCGCTTTGACAGCTTCTGGAGGAATCTCACGGAACGATTTGACCTGATTCTCATCGATTCCCCTCCCCTCACCACGTCCGCGGACGGCCTCGCCATTGCCGCCCGGGTTGACGGCGTCATCCTGGTGTTGGAAGCGGAAAAGACCCGCTGGCAGACGGCGAAGAACGTCAAAGACAGCATCGCCCGGGTCGGCGGGAATATGCTCGGCATCGTGCTCAACAAAAGGCACTACTACATTCCGCCGGCCATTTACAAACTTTTGTAGCGAGTGAAAAGTGAAGAGTGAAGGGTGAAGGGTGAAGGGTGAAGAGTGAAAAGTTTCGCCGAGACTCTTCCGGATTTGTTCATGCGAACGGCCGTCACCTTTCATTCGAAATTCTTCGAGGTTTGTTCGCTCATACGTCTGTCACCTTTCATTCGAAATTCTTCGAGGTTTGTTCGCTCATACGTCTGTCGCCTTTCATTCGAAATTCTTCGAGGTTTGTTCGCTCATACGTCTGTCGCCTTTCATTAGAAATTGTCTGAGGTTTGTTCACTGGTACGCCCGTCACCCCGGCATGCTTCCAGCCGGGGTCCAGAAACCTTGAAGCCTGGATTCCGGCCCAAAAGCCCTGCCGGAATGACGCCCTAAGGGATTTTCCAAGATGCTCAGCTTTCACTAATCACTTTTCACCTTTCACCTTTCACTCTTCACCTTTCACTCTTCACTCTTCACTTTTCACTCTTCACTCTTCACTTTTCACCTTTAACTTTTTCAATTCACCCTATGACCGATTCACCCATTCACCCATTCACCCATTCACCGGTTGCCCATTCACCGGTTGCCGAATCACCATCCCTCGGCGAAGACCGGGAGTCCCCCCTCCTTGGTGAGGACTCCTTCCAGCAGGTGTTGGCGCTGGAGCGGAAGCGGAGCGAGCGGTCCGGCAAGCCGGTCCTGCTGATGCTTCTCAACCTGAGGAATTTCGGCCTTCACCCTGTCTCCCACAAGCTTCTGTCCCAGTTGAACGCCCTGCTTTTCGCCGTCACCCGGGAGACGGACATCAAAGGCTGGTACGCGAACCAGCTCATCCTTGGCGTCATCTATACGGAAATCGGCAATGCGGACCTCCTGGAGGCAAGGGACACCATCTACCGCAAGGTTGACGAAGGCCTCGGCGACATCCTCAGCGGCGAAGAGCGACGGCAGGTGGAGATTACCTTCGAGGCCTTTGTCGGCAGGGAACCCCGGCAATTGCCGGAGAGCGTTCCGAGCGACTTTCGATTCCCCCGCCGCAAGGCCTCAACGGGAGCGGCCAGCGTGAGCCCCGTGCAAGGCGTCACCTCCTTCCTGAAGCACCGCGGCATCCTGATAGTCGGGGATGTGCTGCTCATCGGCGCGGTCTGCATCCTCAGTGCCTGGATACATCAGGGCGCCCCCTTCGGTCTTTTCACAGAGGCCCCCGCAGCCTTTATGGTCCAACTTGGTCTGTTGCTCGCCGGCCTTTTCCTCTTCGGTCAGTACCATGTCCGGCACCTGTCCCGCTGGCGTGAGGGCTTTACGCGCACGGCGCTGGCGGTCTGCCTTGCGGCCGTTTGTGCCCTGGCCCTCTCTTTCTTGGCTTTTCCGTGGCCTGCCGGCCTCCCCCTTCCTGCCCTGGAAGCTGCGTTGGTGTGGGCCCTGCTGGCAACCTACCGGCTGGTCTATGCGAGGCTGCTCCTCCCCGCGGGAGCGAGGGAGCCGGCGCTGATACTTGGCAACGGCAATCTGGGCAAAAGCGTCTGCCAGCTGCTCGGCACTCCCTTATCGCCTTATGAGGTGCGCGGATGTCTGGTTGACGGCTACTCGGGAGAAAGTTCCCACAGCTCACAGCCGGGCATTCTTGGCGGCCTGGATCAGATCGGGGAGACGGCGGCCGCGCTCGGCATCCGCACCCTGATCCTGGCCCTCCCGCGCCGGCGCTCCCAGCACGTCGTCCGCAGGGTCCTCGAAGCACGCCTCAGCGGCATGGAAGTCATCGATATGCCGGACCTCTGCGAACGGCTCACGGGGCGCGTGCCGCTCCAGTATATCGAGGACCAGTGGCTGCTCCTTGCCGACGGCTTCTCGCTGCTCTCCAAGGTTGCCGTACAGCGGGTCAAGCGCTTGATTGACGTGGTTGTTGCCGGTCTCGTGCTGCTCATCACCTCACCGGTGGCCGCCGTCATCGCGCTTGCCATCCGGCTGGATTCAAGGGGCCCGGTCTTTTATCAGGAAGAGCGTCTCGGCAGGAACGGACGCCTCTTCTCTCTCTGGAGCTTCCGCACCCTCGGTGCGCCCATGACCGAGCAGGGGAACGGCTCACAGCGGCCGGGGGAACCGGGGGTAACCCGCGTCGGTCGTTGGCTGCGGTTTCTCCACCTTGACCGGCTGCCCCAGATCTGGAACGTTTTCAAAGGCGACATGAGCCTGGTGGGACCCAGCCCGGAGCGATCCGAGCTTGCCCGGGAGCTCGGTCGCCAAATCCCTTACTACGCTGTACGCCATACGGTAGCCCCAGGCCTGACCGGCTGGGCGCGGATCAAGTATCCTCATGAAGCGTCGTACGCCGATGCACTCTGCAGGTTCGAATACGACCTCTATTACCTCAAGAACATGTCCATACTATTGGACCTGAAGATCCTCTTCCGCACCATCGGCATGACCCTCCTCGGTGAAGCCCCGCGCTGATACGTTGACGCAGCGCCACGGAAACGCGGACAAGCCGGGAGCCCCCTTAACCACCTGGCCTGCTTCGAAAAGTTGCGAGTTGCGAGTTGCGAGTTGCGAGTTACGAGTTGCGAGTTGCGAGTTACGAGTTGCGAGTTGCGAGTTGCGAGTTGCGAGTTGCGAGTTGCCAGTAGTCGTTG
>CAZDKX010000342.1:0-5060 GCA_964505935.1 uncultured Syntrophobacteraceae bacterium | reverse complement strand
GTTGCTTCAGGACGTCCGAGGACTAACGAGCAGGATCGAGTCCAACTCGGCACTCTTTACTCGGAACTTTTCGAAACAGAGACGGAGACAAGCACCATGCAACGCTGCAACGCTCTTCCACGGGTCGGTCAACCGGAAACAAACGTCTTGTACTTGCTGCCCGATGATCCGACAGAAGGGAACCACCAGGCCTGGAGGCACTCGTTTGAGCTCGGTGATCGGGACGTAACGCGGATGCTGGAACGGTGCCACCGCGAAGCAATGAAAAACCGTGACTGGCTCTACCAGAATATGCCCCGATATTTTTTCATTACCATGCGCAACGAGATCGAGGCCATAACGAATCTGATCCTGGGACTGGAGCGTCTGAGGACTCAGCGGAAAATCGTCCTGCTCGACCAGGCCAGGAAATTCATGGTCGCTCGCCTGGATGTTCCGGGATCTCTCTATGATACGCTGGTGCCGCTCCAGGGGCGGGATATTTCCTATGCCGAAATCACTCACTCGCGGCTGCCGGTCAGCGACACGGGCCGGAACCTCGAGGTGCTACGGTTCGAATTCGATCGAAAAGAACACCACGAGATCACCGGGGCCCCCGGCCCAAGGATTTCGACTCGCATAAGAGAAACCGTATTTGCCTCATTAAGGGACCTATATCCTGATTTTGCCTTCAAGGAGTTCAAGCAGTATCTCAACCTGCTCTGGCTCAACAACGACCAGTACGTCCGGTGGTCGCCACCGGAGAGGGTTGCACGCATCTTGTGGCTGTATCATCAATGCGTTCAGCATGATGGTTTGTTCCTGGATGTGGAAGAGACCTGCCAGGAAGTCAATCCGCAGGAATCCCGGGTCCTTTTCTCCGTCGAGAACCCTCCCCACCCGGGATTCCTGACCCAGACCATGGAGGTTTTCAAACGCCTCGGCATCGGCGTGAGGCGCGCCTATTGTCTGAACATCAGCAATGGGCGTCATCCCTATTTTCTGGGGAATTTCTATGTCAGCAGCGCCCGTGAAGGCAAGGCGCTGACCAGTGGTTCAGGCATCTTCAAGAAGCTTAAAACAGAACTTTACAATACTCAGATTCTTTCAATGGAAACCGGCGCCTACGTGGCCTTCGTCGCCCCCGGTGCCATGAGTGGCGAGGATGCCTCCCTGACGAATGCCTTGGCTGCGTTCTGTCACACCACCCTGAGTCACGCCCGTCCCGACCGTTTCAGCAGCGAGACCGTCCAGGACGCGCTCCTGGGAAACCCTGACCTTCTCTCCAAACTGATCGATCTATTCAGGAAGCGTTTCGATCCGGAGTTGGCAAGGCGCGACGAGGAATACGCCCTGGCGCTCGAGGAAGCCCAAGCGGCGATAAACAACTACAACACAGGCTACAAGCATCTGGATGAGATTCGCAGGACCATCTACCAGACCTGTTTTCTGTTTATCACGCGGACCCTCAAGACCAACTTCTTCGTCACGGAAAAGCGCGCCCTGGCCTTCCGTCTGGATCCTACCTACCTGTCCGAGATCGGCCCTGAATTCACCAGCGACCTTCCTCGGCGCAGGCCTTTTGGCGTGACGTTCTTTTACGGGCGTCGCGGCGCCGGTTACCATGTCGGTTTTTCCCATATTGCCAGGGGAGGATGGCGGACGATCATCTGCCGCACCCAGGACGAACTGACCTCCAATACCGCCAATCTGTTCCGGGAGGTTTTCGTCCTCGCCCACACGCAGCATCTCAAGAACAAGGATATCTACGAGGGCGGGGCCAAGCTGGCGGTGGTCATGGATGCACGCGATCTGGCATCACCGGAAGCCGTGCGGCAGCAACTGTACAAGTTGCAGTATGCCTTCATCAACGCCTTTCTCGACCTTTTGGTCACCGTAAACGGCCGGGCCAAAGACTGTAGGGTGGTTGACTATTACGGCGATGACGAGCCCGTTGAGCTCGGACCTGACGAGAACATGCACGACAGCATGATTGAACTGATCGCGCAGCAGGCAACCCGGCGCGGCTATCTCCTGGGGGGTGCCATCATGTCCGGTAAGGAGGTCGGCATCAATCACAAACAGTATGGGGTAACTTCCAGGGGGGTCGTCAAGGCGGCCACCATCGCCCTGCGACAAACAGGCCTTGACGCGCTCCACGACGCGTTTACCGTCAAATTTACCGGCGGACCGAACGGCGATGTGGCAGGCAATGCCATGCGTCTCCTGCTGAGGCGATGTCCTCGGGTGCGGATCACCAGTATCATCGATGCGTCCGGAGTTCTGTATGATCCCGAGGGCGCGGACCAGGCAGAACTGCTCCGGCTCGTTCACCAGGACGACATTGGTGGGTTCAATCCCCAGTTGCTCCATCCGGGCGGGCATCTGCTGCTCGGACGGGAGTCCCGCCAGGAATCCATGAAGCGGCTGTACCGCAAACTGACCCGCACGGGTCTGACGGTCGAGGAGACCTGGATAACGGCGGATGAGTATCAGCGGGAGCTGGAGACGCTGCTCTTCTCGGTGCCGGTGGATCTATTCCTGCCTTGCGGCGGCCGGCCGGAAACCATTGATGCCCAGAACTGCCACAGATTCTTTCTCGATGAGCAGCAACCTTCCGCACGGGTGATCGTCGAAGGCGCCAACTCGTTCCTCTCGCCCGAGGCCAGGATCTTTCTCCAGAAAGGCGGCGTGACCATCCTGCGCGATGCTACGGCGAACAAATGCGGCGTCATCACCTCTTCGTACGAGATCATCGCCAATCTGCTCATGACCGGGACAGAATTCCTGAAACACAAAGAAACTTACGTAAAAGATGTGTTCAGGATTCTGGACCGGAAGGTGGAGGATGAGGTGAAGTTGATCTTTGAGCGGCACCAGAATGCCGAGGGCAAACTTCTATATACCGAAGTCTCCGCTGCTATAAGCGAGGAGATCAATGCCCTTTACGACAGGACCTTCGACACCTTCCAGAAGAACCCGGAACGAGCGGATGAGGCCCTTTACACCAGGATCATGTTGCATCATATGCCGGCTCTCATTCGAGACAATCCGAAATACCGGGATCGCGTCAAGAACCTTCCCGCGAAGATCAAATGGGCCATCCTTGCTTCGGAAATAGCCTCATCCATCGTCTATGGCGGTGGCTGGAGCGATGATTTCGAGGATAAACTCTCCAGGTATGTTGCGTCGCATTTCGACTAGTTTTCGCATGGAGTGAGACATGATGGGAGTCACTGCGGGTGAAATGATTTCCTTGCTCATCGTCATGATGCCGTTCGTTATCCTTGTTGTCGTCTATCAGTTGGGCAAAGGAAAGGAAAAGACTATCTCGGATGATGATGGGGCATCGAAAAAATAGAAATGGCAGCATGTGACCTATTTGGTCATATGCGTATTCAAATAAGGCAACAGCTTATACTTATCAAATCATCTTTTTCAATAATAAGCATCAAGAATGTCGCTGCAAAGTGAAGGGGAAAACGGTTATGTTTACCTCAATGAATACACGTCGAATCACCATACTACTATTTATGATCTTAAGTTTTACGCTACTTGTCTATCTTTATCAGCCGAATGAGATTAATGAATCTTATTCCCATGCGGACATCACTCTTCAGCTCCTCTATTTCATACCAGTCCTCTTCTCTGCTGTCTGGTTCGGTTTTAAAGGCGGTGTCATCGCGTGTGTTGCCATCACTATGCTTTTGTCGCCTCATATCGTGATGAACTGGGGGAGTTATCCTTGGTCTGGTTTTCTTGATTTCCATCGCCTGCTTCAAGTTCTGATCTATTTCATAGTGGGAGGTACTCTGGGTCTTGTAACCGAATGGTATCGAAGTGCGCAGGCGCGTGCCCGGGAGGCTGAAGCTCTTGCAGAGATAGGGAGATCCATCGCAGTAGTTGCCCACGACATGCAGACTCCTCTCGTCTGCATCGGAGGATTCAGTCGTCTGGTTAAGAGACACCTGGATATGCATTCCCCTCATCGCGACAAGCTGGATATCGTTATCAAGGAAACAGGGCGTTTACAGGGGATGATCGGGGATTTGCTGAGATATGCACGGCCATTGAAGGTTAACCGGACGGAGCAGGACGTCAGGAAACTGATCCGGGAATGTTTTGCCTTGACTGAACAAGTAGCAAAGGAGCGGCGCGTAAAACTCCGCTCTGAGATACCGGAAGACCTCCGTCCATGGCCGCTAGATCCCATGAAAATGAAACAGGCCCTCATTAATTTGCTCACAAACGCCGTCCATGCATCCCCCAACGAGGAAACGGTGACCGTTCAAGTTTCTCAGGGAAACGGCAATCTTTCGCTTGAGGTTGTAGATGCTGGTTGCGGCATTCCCCCCAACCAACGGGAAGAGATTCTATCTCCCTTTTACACCTCAAAAAAGGAGGGCACGGGATTGGGACTCCCGATCGTGGACAAAATCGTCCGGCTGCACGGAGGTTGTTTGGATATCCTTGATAACCCCACAAGGGGTACAACCTTTAGAATTGTAATACCCGGTCTATGAAAACAATGACCTGCCCAGGCCTTGAATCAGCGAATCAGGGCCAGGCAGGGCCTCAGAAACGCTTGGAGAAGAAGATGGGAAGAAAAAGAAGAATCTACGTTACCGAATTCGATATGAAACGGCTGGAAAAGCTGATCGAGATGCTGCATGAATACACCGAACGCGATAAGAGGCACCTGCAGGAATTGGAGGATGAACTCGGTCGGGCAAAAGTGGTTGCCCCCAAGGAAATTCCCCAGGATGTGGTTACCATGAATTCCAAGGTGCGGGTTAAGGATTTGAACTCAGACGAGGAGACGGTATACCACCTGGTGTTTCCGGGCGGGGCCAATGCCGACCAGAACAAGATTTCGATTCTAGCTCCGATCGGAACAGCGCTGATCGGGGGCCGAGTGGGGGATGTGGTCGAGTGGCAAGTTCCCGCGGGTATCATCAGGTTCAAGATAGAAGAGGTTTTGTACCAGCCAGAAGCGGCCGGGGACTACCAGCTCTAACATTGCGACAGCCAGTTGTGCTTCAAAGTTGTGGTATTCCCCGCCTTCTGCCCTGTTTGAAGGA
>CAZDKX010000341.1:0-5099 GCA_964505935.1 uncultured Syntrophobacteraceae bacterium | reverse complement strand
TCTCGGCCTTCGTGGCGTGCGGGTTCGAGCACTGCGTGGCCAACATGTACTTCATTCCCTCGGCGATCATGATCAAGGATTTCGATCCGACCTATTTCGCCACGGTGGCAGCGGGTTTGAAGGACGGCGGGGCAATTCTGACGTGGGGCAATTTCTTTGTGCGGAATCTCATCCCGGCGACGATCGGCAACATCATTGGCGGGGCGCTGATGGTTGGCGGCATGTACTGGTTCATCTATCTACGGGCGAGCTGGACCGGCAAACCGACGCTGAACGGCCCTCAGAAGTAGCCCGCCGGCTGCACTGTCGAGTGAGGTACTGATCTGCCATTTCTCCCCACCGCGCTCCATCCATCTTCAAAGGGACGATGGACCGGTGGGGGGCCCTCCCCAAGCGGTCTGCCGAAGAGGCAGCTTTCCCAGTCATGCTTTGTCCGGTCCTGTACTGTCGGTGATTTCCCCCTGCTGTCAAATAGCTTCTTGGGGGTATTGACTCCATAGACCTATCGGCACACCCTATCCAATCAGCTGACCGGATGGCTCAGCCCGAAGAAGCGAGGTCAAATCCCCACCGGTCCCGATGCCTGTTGCCATCAGTCTGGGCGTTTGTTATCTTAGCAAGACCTTCAGGAACCGGATGCATTCCGCGGTCATGAGGTGGCTGTGAAGACCATTTAACCTTCAAGAAGGGGGCACAATCTGAGATGAACACAAGAAAGAAGCTGTATGTGGCGATGGGGATTTTGATTTCCCTCTGCTTCGTGTTCTGGATCACCCTGGAATCCAGCGCGTGGGCAAGAGCGGGAGGCGGGAGCTCGTCGGGCAGTCGTGGAAGCCGGAGCTTTTCGACGCCCAGTATGCCCTCCAGTCCATCTCCCAGCAGCCCGTTCAGCAGTCCGGGGCCAACGCAAACACCAAGGACCTTCCCCGGTGCCGCCAACCAGCCTTCTTCAGGGTGGTTTGGTCGCAGCCCCTTCCTGCAGGGCATGGCCGGCGGCCTCGCCGGCGGCTTCCTTGGGAGTCTGCTTTTTGGGGGCAGTGGCCATGCTGCCCCTGCGGGAGGCTCCGGCGGCGGGGGCATAGGGCTGTTTGACATCATCCTGCTTGCGCTGCTGGCTTACTTCGGGTTCAAGTTCTATCGGCGCTGGCGACAGCAAAAGGAGGCTACCGCATCCTATTATGGGGATGTGGTGTCGCCTCGTGCGGGGACTTCCTACGGCGAGGCCCCGTATGTCGAACCCCATTTTCCGGCACCATCAGGTTCGTCCTCGAACGCTTCGAGCACCAGTGACGAACTGGAAGGTGGGCTCACGCAGATCAGGCGGATGGATCCGCATTTCAATGGGGATTCCTTCAAAGAGCTGGTACAGGACCTTTTCTTCCGTATTCAGGCGGGATGGATGAACCGCAGCATGGAAGGGATTGACAGTCTGCTGACGGTTGAAATGAGTGAGTTCTTCAAAGGCGAGTTTGAAAAAATGCGCCAACAGGGTCGCATCAATCGCCTGGAGAACATTGCCGTGAGAAAAGTTGAACTGGCCGAAGCCTGGCAGGAAGCGGGCAAGGATTACGTGACCGTCTTTTTCACTGCCAATCTGCTTGATTACACCGTCGATGACCAGACCGGCCAGGTCGTTCAGGGGGATAAGCTCAACCCCTTGAAGTTTCAGGAGTTCTGGACCTTCTGCCGGGATGCGGGCGGGGGCTCGCGGTGGCAGTTAGCGGCGATTAACCAGCCGGGAGAGTCTCTGACACGTCATTGAGATGCCTTGCCCACGAAACGGAGGGTGCCCTTCTAAATCCTTCATAAAATAGGCGCATTCCGCCTCCTCGAAGATGCGGCAGGGATTGGAACGCCAGGGGTGGATGGCGCAAAGGCTCACTCCCGAGGTGTTGAGCTCCCATAGGAAGGCACAAAAGCGATGGCCCTTGCCCAGGCCATCGCCGAAGAGGCGTTGCCAGCGAAGAGGCAGAGCCGACTCCGGAGGAAAATCGGGAAAGCCGCTGGCGATCTCGCAGCACCCTCCACAGTGGCTGCAATAGCCTGACTGCCGGTCGAGGTCATCCAGGGAAGAGGGCAAGGCCTCAAGAGGGCTTTGTTCCTCTTTCATTTTTTGCAGCCGCCATTGATACACCTCGCGAAAGATCCTGCTTCGTTCCTCCAGCATGCGGTGAAGGTGACGCCGCCATATTCTGGGTGAAACGTGCCTCCAGCCAGGTTCCTCCCGAAGGGCAAGGATGTTGCGCACAAAAAAACTCAGGGGGAAGTAACGATTCTTGATGGCCCCTGCCACCCGGGGCGCGAGGCCCCGGCTCCCACGTTTTCTGCCGGCGGTCCTGAGGATAGCCTTACGTATTCGTTGCGTTTCAATACAGCTGAGGGAGAGGAGTCCTGATGACGACCTGGTGACAGGAACCGGAAAACCGCTGGGATTCATGATCGTGATGACGCCAGGTGGGGGTGATGGATTTCCGCCTCAGACGGTCGCACGTAGAGGGGACTGCAGGCCACGGGATCGTCTGCCTGTTGCTCTTCAAATCTTCTCCGCGCCAATTCGCCGACGAAGCCTGCCCTGACGGCATGACAGGGGCTGGGAGCCCCCAGCGCCCCATCGCCGAGCAGTTTCGAGAAGAGTTGCCGGCACAGGGGCCAGCCGTCTCCGCAAAAAATGATCGGCCCCTCGATTTTTGCAGCGATGCCCTCGGGGGCGTCCACGAGATAGGGGGTCTGGCGGGTGAGCCCACCCTTTCCATCAGGCCGGTAGATGGCATAATAGAGCTCCCCTTTGCGCGCGTCGATCAGGGGGCAGACCGGCACTGTCGAAAAGGCGAACTGGGCCGCCAGGGCATCAAGAGACGAAATAGCCGCAAAAGGCTTCCCTGTTGCCCAGGCAAGCGTCTTGACAGTGGTGAGGCCGATGCGCAAACCCGTGAAGCTGCCGGGGCCGCTTCCGGCGGCGAAGCCGTCGAGCCCTTCAAAAGGCCATTCCAATTCCTTCAAGCATCGGTCGATACTTCTCAGCAGTCGCCGGTTATGCGGTGCGAGCGCCGACCCCGTCCACTCGGCGACGACCCGTGCCCCCTCCAATAAGGCAACACTGCCGGCTGAGGTCGAACAATCAACGGCCAGAATTCTTGTGGGCGGCCTGGTAGCATTCATGCGTGCAGGGTCCTTCAGAAGGACCTCGACCAACGCCTTCTCTCAGGGCAGGAAATCCGGTTTCTGACCCGGAATCAGGCGCATGATGTCATTGTAGAAAACAAAAATCATGAGCAGGAGCAGCAGGAGCATCCCGGCCCGCTGCGCCCACTCTACCTTCTTCGGGCCAAGGGGGCGGCCGATCAGCCCTTCCAGGGCAAACAGGACCACATGGCCTCCGTCGAGGACCGGTATGGGCAGCAGATTCAGCACCGCCAGATTGACACTGATCAAGGCAATGAAATGAATCAGGTTGAGCATGCCTTCGCTGGCTTGCTGACCTGCCATCTGGGCAATCAGAATGGGGCCCCCCAGGGTCTTCAGGGAAACCACCCCTTCCAGGAGTTTGCCGATGGTGACGATGAAGAGCTTGCTCAGATGCCATGTCTGGACCACACTGTAGTAGGCAGCGTAGAGGGGGTCCGCAGGCTTCATGGAAATCTTTCCTGCGGCGGTTATGCCGATCACCGCGCGTTTGGTCGGCTCGCCGAAGATGTTGTTGACCTCCGTCACCCGGGGCGTAACGGTTACTGTGTGAAGCGCCCCTTCCCGGTCGATTTCGAGAGTCAGGGGCTGTTCGCCGTGCTTTTCGATGAGGCCGGAAAGCTCATCCCAGTTTTCGATGGCTTTGCCATTGATCATCGCGACCTTGTCGCCGGCCTGAAGCCCGGCTTGTTCCGCCGGTGATCCGGCACTGATAGAGCCGATTTCCGGGGTGAGCTGGGGGATGCCTGAAAAGGCGTAGATGAAGGCAAAAATGACAATTGCCAGCGCGAAATTGGAGAACGGTCCGGCCAGCACGATGGCGATCCGTTTGGAAACCGGCTGCAACAGGAAACTGGTGGCTCGCAGGTCTTCGTCAATTTCCTCCTCCGGGTCCTCACCCAGCATCTTGACATAACCTCCGAGGGGAATGAGAGACACACAATAGTCCGTTTGGCCCCGTTTGACCCCAAAAAGCCTGGGGCCAAAACCGAGCGAAAACCGCAGAACGGTCACTCCCGACCGCTTGGCCACCAGGAAGTGCCCCAGCTCATGGACGAAAATCAAAATACCCAAGACAACAACAGTGGAAACGATTGTGGTTACCAAAATCCGACCCTCATCTGCCTTCAAACGATCTTTTTGGTTAGGGTTTCAGCTTGTTCCCGCGCCCAGCGGTCGGCTTCGAGGATGCTATCGAGCGTCAGCGAAACGGCGGCATGATGGGCGTTCATGACCTGCTCGATCACCCGCGGAATCTCCGGAAAGCCGATACCACCTATCAAGAAGGCCTCCACCGCAATTTCGTTGGCGGCATTCAGCACCGCAGGAAGGGTTGATCCTCCGCGGCAGGCCTCGTAAGCCAGACGCAAACAGGGGAACTTCTGCTCATCCGGAGGAAAGAAGTTCAGCTTCTGCAGTCGGAAGAGATCCAGGGGGGGACTCTGCACCGGCAGCCGCTCCGGATAGGCCAGCGCATAAGCAATGGGGATCTTCATATCCGGAATGCCCATCTGCGCGATGACCGATCCGTCAATATACTCGACCATGGAATGAACAATACTCTCGGGATGAACGTGAATGGCAATCTGTTCTACCGTTACGTCAAAAAGCCAGCGAGCTTCGATGACTTCCAGCCCCTTGTTCATCAAGGTGGCGGAGTCGATGGTGATCTTCCGCCCCATACTCCAGTTGGGATGACGCAAGGCAGCCTCGGGAGTCACTTGCGCCAGCTCCTCGGAGGTCTTGCCGAAGAAGGGACCTCCCGAGGCGGTAAGCAGGATGCGCTTGAGAGCGTGGTGGTGGTTTCCCTGCAGGGCCTGAAAGATGGCACTGTGCTCGCTGTCTATGGGAAGGATCCGAATCCCGTGGCGAGCGGCGAGCGGCATGACGATTTCCCCGGCAATCACCAGGGTTTC
>CAZDKX010000340.1:1718-5101 GCA_964505935.1 uncultured Syntrophobacteraceae bacterium | reverse complement strand
GGGATTACAATCCCCGTTGGTGGGGTTCCACATCACCGCCATCCCCTTGCCCCAGCTGCCGTAGAGGATGCCCGTGGCGGAATCATTGGCGCAGGGATCGGGGGCAAATTCGCGGTACTGGGTGCTGTTCCCTTCATCCACCGGTGCTCCCGGGGCGCCGGGAGCGGTCACGCGCGCAATAACATCCGCGCCGATCAGGGCGGCGTAGCCGTTTTCCGTCGGCCCTCCGACCCCGAACGCATCTCCTCCGCCGACATGGAGGTTGCCCTCGCTATCGGTTCCCAGGTAGGCGGCACTGAGGACATTGTTACCCACGATGCGGGGGTTGGCCTCGTAGTCCAGTGCGGCTCCCGGGGTCGTCGACCATTCCCCGGGTGCCCAGACTTTGATTTCACCGGTGCGATTCGTCGGATAGGTGGCGTAACCGATGCCGGTATAGAGGTTCCCGTTGGCATCTACTCCAATACTCGCCGAAGCCCCCGGGATATTGCCGATCAGCCCTGAGCCGGCATCGCCGGGGTCATTGGTGTCGAGAACTCCCACTCCGCTGCCGTAGGGAGGTCCCGGCCATTGGCCGCCGTTGATGACCAGGTATTGATTGTCCACCCAGGCCGCATCATAGTAGTTGACGTCAAACGCGGTCACTCCCGCTGCCGGGTTGGTGCCGTCGTGCAAAACGGGCGGGCTGGAGGAGCTGAGCATGGATGTTGGAAAGACCAGAAGAGGGGCCCCATAGCCAATCCCCAGCGCCACTCTGCTGCCGTCCGGCGAAATCCGCACGAAGCAAGGATCCATCGTAGCCCCCACCCTGGCCACCACATCCCACTGGCTGGAGCCGTAGTTGCGCTGAAGATAGAGCTCCCTGCCCGTGGCGGCCAGCAACCTCCCTTCTGCCTCCAGCTGCCCAATCATGGCGGTGGTGCCGTCACGGAAATACTCGACGGCGGTGAACCAGCTGTAGTACCCACCACTGCCGCCCGCTACGGGCAGGTTGATCTCCGCGGTCTTGTGGCCATAGGTGGTGAAATCCTGCCCCTGAGCGATACCGGCAAAAGAAATGAAGATCAGCATCACCCCCAGTAACCACCGCACTGCTCCAATTCTTGTTTTCATGTCACCTCCTTCCCAGGTCAGGGGCTCATCGGCCCCCAGCTTGTCCTACAGGGTCTCTTCCGGTGACGCTACCCGAGCCTGCGGCGAATCCCGATCAGGCCCAGCAGCCCGCTGCCGAGCAGCCACCCGGCGCCGGGAATGGGCACCGGGGCAACGTCGGCAAAGGCATCGATTTCGCCTCCGGAAAATCCCGCAACCCCTTCCACCTTCCTCCATTGAGAGAGTCTAAAACAGGCTAGCGGCAGCCCCCGGCGGACAAAAAAAGCCGGGCTGCCCTTTGGCAACCCGGCCGTCCCGCGCAACGCGGCACCCGTGGCTTTCCGGCCCCCGGTCACCCGGGGTGTGGCTTTTTCAAGGTGTATGGATGTCTCGATAAGATTGGGCCCTTGTATAAGAGCTGCTTTCGCGTGTGAGTTCTCACCCCCTTTGCCGATGTATGTCTGTGGGCCGCTTTCCAAAGGGCCAAGATGAGCAGTCACGATGACCATTCGGACGCTTCAAGGCCGTTCGTTGCGTCAATACCTCAAGGTTCCTGGGGAATGCTCGGCGGAATTTGCGTAAAACTCCCACGAGCTTGCTCTCTCTTCGCGGGGCACGCCCTCAGGCAGGTCGCCATGCTATTGTGCTTCGGCGGCCGCAGCGTTGAGAGCAAGGACCTTTTTCTTGTTCAGATCGAGCTGGGCCCTCACCTTCAACTCATTGGAAAGCGCCACCAGGGCCACGGCCAGCATTTCCTTTTCTCTGCCGGTCTGAGCCGTGAAGGCGGTTTTCTCTTCGAAAGCCGGCGCCTCCGCCACGTCGGTGAGGCAGATCTTCACCACCGTTTTCGTCCCGGTGGGGCCTGCTTCGTCCACGCGGCAGGTGTACCACTCCGCAGCCTGCGTGGGCTGAATCGGCAAGATGAGCGTGAAGGCAATAACTGCCAGCACCAAGACATCGGTTCTCCAATTCCGCATCGGGCATCCTCCTCTGGTCGGTCTTCCTTTCCGTTCCATCCATTGTGAAACATGCTATTCGTTATCTTCACGGGTCCCCAAGGAGGCCGAGACCTGGTTTTCGTCTGCGTCGTCAAGAAGCAGGGGAAGCCAGGGCAAAGCTTTGGCCTTGACGGGCTTGGGAGTGGTTCCAAAGTCCAACCCGGAACCTTGAACGGCCAGGGTGTTCACGTAGCCGGAATCACAATCCCAGAAGACGTCTTTTCCCACCTGACAATCGACCCAGACGTCGCTGCCGTCCAAGGTGCCGCTCGTAAAAGTATAGGTCACTGAAAACAGGAGGTAATCGCTCCCGGCGCTCAGGGCAACTCCCTGAAAGGACCAGTCGTATCGGCTCAGAAAGGTGAAGTCGGAGCCCCAGTAATCCTCCACGGGAGTATAAAGCTCGCTTCCCAGGCTCCCGACCGGATTGGGACCCCAGGCAATACCGGCCCGGATGAGCTCGGCATGGTCGAAAACCTGCGCCAAGCCCCATCCATAAAGGCGGTCGTCGGTTTCCGCGTAGAGATGGACCTCCACCGTGACCTGTTGCCCCGGCGCTGCCTGAATGGTACCCTGCGGCTGGAGATACAGATAATGGGCGAAAGCGGAAGGTGCGCAAGCGCAAGACAAAAAGCCAAGGGCGAGCAGGCAAATCAGGGTCCGCTTCACTTCTCTTCTCCTTTCAACTCCGCTCTGCAAGCTGCCAGGAATCCTTTGCTTGTCATTCCCGCAACGTTTTTGGGCGGGAATCCAGATTAGAAAAAGTCAGGACCTGGATTCCCGCTAGAAGCATGCGGGAATGACGGTTGACTATGGGCACGGCTGAAGATCGACGCTAATCGGATCTTTCGTTGCCATCCCCGCCGGGCGGAAGCATGGCAATCGGGCACGCCTCAGGAAGCGAATAGTCCACCCGACGTGAAAATACTTGGGTGATCTTGCGCATCATTGAGACGGTTTTGCTTTCAGAAACCAGATTCTTTCGCTTGACATGATCAAGGCTTTTTGGGTGATGGGTTGGCAACGATCGAATTCATGCAGGGGTTTGTCGGTATGGAGGAAATTCAGGACCGCTCGGGACTGATACTTGATACGCTCAAGCTAAGAGGGCACCGGCTTTTCGCCGACAAGATGCTCCAGGGGTGCCTCTCGGCTACGGTGACGCTCAGCGCCACTGCTGAATCGGCGTCAACCATCATCAGGTCCCGGTCAACACCCCCCGTTTTTCAGTCTTGACGTTCAGTGGGACGCATCCACGAGGTGGCGGTTGCCCAGGTGCACCCGCTGCAAGCC